>NZ_JAQGLG010000180.1 GCF_028292965.1 Sphingomonas bacterium
AGGCGACGGAGATATATTTGCGGCCCGCCTCGCGCGCGGCGGCGACGGCATCGACCACCTTCATCGCCTTGCGCGCCGATTCGAGCCGGATCAGCATGGGCAGGTTGATGCCGGCGATGACCTCGACCCGGCCGCGTTCCATCAGCGAGATGGCAAGGTTGGAGGGCGTGCCGCCGAACAGGTCGGTGAGGACGATCACGCCGCGCCCGCTATCGACCGCGGCAATGGCCTCGGCGATGTCCTTGCGGCGGCCTTCCATGTCGTCGTCAGGACCGATCGCGATGGTCGCGATGCGCTCCTGCTTGCCGACGACATGCTCCATCGCCGTGACGAACTCTTCGGCGAGCCGCCCATGGGTAACCAGGACAAGGCCGATCATTGCCCGGAATCTTTCATTATCAACGCCGTCCCGTCCCCAAACTGGCCCTGCGGCGCTCCTTCCAGTGAGTCCTGGGGAGCTGCCGCCAGATCGCGGTGCGCGACCGTGGGCGAAAATCCCGCTGCGCGCAACCGTGCCGCGACGCGTTCGGTGACATGGACCGAGCGGTGTCTCCCGCCGGTACAGCCAAAGGCGATGGTGACATAGGATTTCCCCTCGGCACGGTAGCGCGGGAGCAGCAGCAGGAGCAGCGATTCGATCCCCGCCAGCGCCTCGTCATAGGCCGGGTCGCCGGCGACATAGGCACTGACGTCAGGGTCGAGTCCGGTGCCCGGGCGCAGCGACTCGACCCAGTGCGGGTTGCGCAGGAAGCGCATGTCGAACACCAGGTCGGCGCCACGCGGCAGACCGCGGGCGAAACCGAATGACGTCACCAGCAGCGTGGGCTCGCCGGCGCGTTCGCCGGAAAAGTTGGTGCGAATCTGTTGCGCCAGCTCGTTGGCGCTGAGATCGGTCGTGTCGATCAGCCGGTTGGCCCAGGTGCGAAGCGGGGCGAGCAGTTCGCGCTCGCGGGCGATGCCGTCCGACGCCGGGCGGTCGAGCGCCAGCGGATGGCGCCGCCGGGTCTCGGAATAGCGCCGTTCCAGCTCGCCGCCGGCGCAATCGAGGAACAGCGTCCCGATGTCATGCTGGCCACGTAGCGCGTTGACACGGTGGATGATGCGCCCCGGATCAAAATCGCGCGTACCCGCGCCGATGCCGAGGGCGAGCGGGCGGTCGAGGCCGTCGGTCCCTTCCGAGAGCGGCGCGCTCAGCAAGCGTTCGAGCAGCAACAGCGGCAGATTGTCGACCACCTCCCAGCCAAGGTCCTCGAGGGTCCTGAGCACGGTCGATTTGCCCGCACCGGACATGCCGGTGACGAGCAGGATATCCTTGGGAGGGCTGGTCATCGCCTAACCCTCTACCAGCCTGGACAGGGCGATTTCCACCTTGATCGGCGCCGAAGCTTCGAAAGCGGCGAGCGCAATGGCCGGAATTTCGATCCCGGCTACCCGTTTTGGGTAGGCTTCGGGCATGCGCTCGACCGTCTCACCGAGTGTAACGACCAGCATGACGTCGGCGCGGGGCAGATGAGGCATGTCGACGATACCGATGCCGCGCACCTCGATGCGTCCGGCGATGGTCGCGGGCGGCGAGGCGATGACCACGCCATTCTGTGTGGTGCACTCGGTATAATCGTCGCTGACCAGTATCGCGCCGCGATCAATCAGGCGCAACGCCAGATCCGATTTGCCCGCGCCGGAGGGACCGGTGATCATCACCCCGCGTCCGTCGATCGCCACCGTCGTGGCATGCAGGCGGTTTGACGTCATCGCCGCGACAAGGGCAGCCGGACGACGAAGCGTGCGCCACGCATACGGTCCTGCCGGGCCTCGACGACGATCGTGCCCTGATGGCCCTCGACGATCGTCTTGGCGATGGCGAGCCCGAGGCCGCTATGCTTTCCGAACGCCTCGTCCTCGGGGCGCAGCGACTGGAAGCGGGTGAAGACCTGCTCACGGGCCTCTTCGGGCACGCCCGGGCCTTCGTCCTCGACGCGCACTTCGAGCATGTCGTCGCTGCGCCCGGCGGAAATCGCGATCAGGCCGTCATCGGGCGAGAAGGACAAGGCGTTCTCGATCAAATTCTCGAACACGCGCTCCAGCCTGGCGCCTTCGCCCAGCACCACCATGCGCTGGTTGCCCTGACGATCGAAACGGAAGCGCACGCCGCGTTCGACGCCGCGTTCCTCGCGCGTGGCGATCAGCCCAGCGAGCATCGCGCCAATATCGACCGGCTCGAACTTGGCGCGGCTGAGTTGCGCGTCGAGCCGCGACGCCTCGGCGATGTCGGTGATCAGCCGGTCGAGCCGGTGCACGTCATCACGTACGATCGACAGGAGTTTCTCCTGCAACTCCGGTTGCTTGACCGTGGTGAGCCCCTCCACGGCGGAGCGCAGCGAGGCGAGGGGGTTCTTCATCTCGTGCGTCACGTCGGCGGCGAACGCCTCGATCGCGTCGATCCGCGCGCGCAATGCCAGGCTCATGTCCGACAGCGCCCGGGCGAGCAGGCCGATCTCGTCACGTCGTTCGGGCAGGCGCGGCACCACCACCTCGCGCGCCCGGCCGAGCCGTACGCGCACCGCGGCGCGTGCGAGTTGGCGCATCGGCCGGACGATGGTGCGGGCGAGGAACAGCGACAGCAGGATCGACAGCAGGGCGGTGATCAACAGTACGACGCTCAGACGGAAGCGCTCGATGCGCACCGTTCGGGTGATATCGCGCGCGTTGACGGTTGTCATGACCACGCCGCCACCGGGAAGCTGGGCGGCGGCGGTGATGACCGGCGTGCGGTCGGGCGCTCGCCACACCGTGGCAGGCGCGGTGTGCGTGTCGCGCGCGGTGCGAACATCGGGCCAGTCGAGCCCGGCATTGCGCTCGCGATAGAGCGGCGCACGGGCAGCGTTGACCACCGTATCGATCATCGCGTCGAGGAAACGGGCGATACGCTGGCCGGTGTCTTCCTTGTCGGGGTCGACGAGCACGAAATTCTTCAGGCCCAGCGCGCGGGTATCGCCAAGCAGCGTGCCTTTGGCGTCGTACAGGCGCAGCCGGGTGCCGGTGTCATGCGCCAGTCGGAGCGCGAGCACGTCGCGCTGGCCCTGTGGCACCGCGGCGATGGCCTCGGCGATCAACCGGACTTCGCGGCTGGCCTGCGCGATCCGGCTGTCGACGATGCGGCTGCGATAGGAATCGAGATAGAAGAAGCCGAACGCCAGCAGCGCCAGGGCGAAGATGTTGACGAACAGGATGCGCGGCGTGAGCGAGACGCGGGTCGAGAAACCGAACCGCAGATCGCGGTCGTCACTCCTCGGAGAATCGGTATCCGGCGCCATAGAGCGTCTCTATTGCATCGAACTCCGGATCGATCTGCCGGAATTTGCGCCGCACGCGCTTGATGTGGCTGTCGATGGTGCGATCGTCGACATAGATGTCGTCATGATAGGCGGCATCCATCAGCTGGTTGCGCGTCTTGACGATGCCCGGACGCTGGGCGAGCGTCTCGAGGATGAGGAATTCGGTCACGGTCAGCGTAACCGCCGTCCCATTCCAGGTCACCCGGTGCCGCGCCGTGTCCATCGTCAGACGACCACGGACGAGTTCGACCTCGCTCGCTTCTTCGCCGCCGGCGACCCCGGTCTGCGCCAGTTCGGTGCGGCGCAGGATGGCGCGGATGCGCGCGATCAGCAGGCGTTGCGAGAAGGGCTTGGCGATATAATCGTCCGCACCCATCGCCAGGCCGATCGCCTCGTCCAGCTCATCGTCCTTGCTGGTCAGGAAGATGACCGGGATGACGCTCTTCTCGCGCAGGCGGCGCAGCAGCTCGAGCCCGTCCATGCGCGGCATCTTGATGTCGAAGATCGCAAGGTCCGGCGGATTGTCGATCAGCGCCTTGAGCGCGGTCTCGCCATCCGAATAGACTCGGGTGACGAACCCTTCCGCCTGCAGCGCGATCGACACCGAGGTGAGGATGTTGCGATCGTCATCGACGAGCGCGATGGAAGCGGTCATGCGCGGGGAGCCTTGTCCATTGGCGTAACGGGTTAGTCGAAAGCATCCGGCGGCTCAACCGCACGCCCCGCCGCCGACTTGATCCACACATTTGACCGCTTGTCACGCCAGAGATATGCGCGTCTCGATTCGGGGCCGCATGGCGATGCGGCGGCGCAGAGGCGCAGGTTTCAGGAGAGAGACAAAAGTGAGCGAACGGATTCCGGACGCCGGGCTGGAAGCCCAGGGCATCGAAACCAGGGCGACGTTGCACTGGAACCTCGTAACGGCACGGCTGATCGAGTCCGCCGTGGCCAATGGGGAGGGCAAATTGTCCGCCGATGGCCCGCTGGTCGTCGAGACCGGCAAGCACACCGGCCGCTCCGCGCAGGACAAGTTCATCGTCCGCGATGCCGAGACCGAATCGACCGTGTGGTGGGGCAAGACCAACAGGGGCATGAGCCCAGAACATTTCGCCGCGCTCAAGGCCGATTTCATGGCAGCGCTGAAGGACAAGGAAAACCTGTTCATCCAGGACCTGTTCGGCGGATCGCAGCCCGCGCACCGCGTCCGCGTTCGCATCGTCAACGAGCTGGCGTGGCACAATTTGTTCATCCGCACGATGCTGGTGCGCCCGGAAGAATCCGAGCTGCGCGGCTTCGTCGCCGATTACACCATCATCGACCTGCCGACCTTCCAGGCCGATCCCGAGCGCCATGGCTGTCGCTCTGAAACCGTCATCGCGGTCAACTTCACCGAGAAGCTGATCCTGATCGGCGGCACCAAATATGCCGGCGAGATGAAGAAGTCGGTGTTCGGCCTGCTCAACTATCTGTTGCCGGTCGATGGCGTAATGCCGATGCATTGCTCGGCCAATATCGGTCCCAAGGGCGACACAGCCGTATTCTTCGGCCTGTCCGGCACGGGCAAGACGACGCTCAGCGCCGATGCCAGCCGCACGCTGATCGGCGATGACGAGCATGGCTGGTCGGACACCGCCGTGTTCAATTTCGAGGGCGGTTGCTACGCCAAGATGATCCGCCTGTCGGCCGATGCCGAGCCGGAGATCTTCGCGGTGACCAAGCGCTTTGGCACGGTGCTCGAAAATGTCGTGATGGACCGCGTGACGCGCCAGCTCGATCTCGACGATGCCAGCCTCGCGGAGAACAGCCGCGGCGCGTATCCGATCGACTTCATCCCCAATGCCTCGACCGAGAATATGGGGCCGGTGCCGCGCAACATCGTGATGCTGACCGCGGACGCCTATGGCATTCTCCCGCCGATCGCCAAGCTGACGCCGGACCAGGCGATGTACCACTTCCTCTCGGGCTATACCGCGCGCGTCGCGGGTACCGAGATCGGCGTGACCGAGCCGGACGCGACCTTCTCGACCTGCTTCGGCGCGCCGTTCATGCCGCGCCACCCGTCGATCTACGGCAATCTGCTCAAGGAGCGCATCGCCAAGGGCGGGGTGGATTGCTGGCTGGTCAACACCGGCTGGACCGGCGGCAAATACGGCACGGGCAACCGCATGCCGATCAAGGCGACGCGCGCGCTGCTCAATGCCGCGCTCGACGGCAGCCTGAACGACGCCGAGTTCCGCACCGACCCCAATTTCGGGTTCAAGGTGCCGGTGGCGGTGCCGGGGGTGGACAGCAAGATCCTCGATCCGCGCGAAACCTGGCCGAACAAGGCGCAATATGACGAGACGGCGGCGAAGCTCGTCGACCAGTTCGTCGAGAATTTCGCGCAATTCGCGGACCATGTCGACGAAGGGGTGCGGCAAGCCGCACCGAAGACACCCGCCAACGTTTGAACTGCCCGGTCACGGATCGGGCCCATGAAGGACCCGATCCGATGACCGACCTGCCTTACCGACCCTTTGCCGACGATGCTGCGATCCACCATGTCGGCGAAGGGTTGCTCGCCCGCACCCTGCCGCGCGAAGAATGGACTCATGAGGCGCATCTCGGCGCGACCTTGTGGCTGCTGCGCGATCGCCCCGATGTGAATGTCGACGCGGAGATCGCGACGATCATCAGCCGCTACAATGAAAGCGTCGGCGGCGTGAACGACGCCACGCAGGGTTATCATGACAGCATCACGCGCGCCTATGTCGCGGGGATTCGCGAGCATCTGGCCAAGCGCCCCGACGGCGAACCATTGGTTGCTGCGGTCAACGCGCTGCTCGCATCGCCCGCGGGCCGGCGCGAATGGCCGTTACGTTTCTACAGCCGGGAGCTACTCTTCTCGGTCGATGCACGCCTGAATTTCGTGCCGCCCGACCTCGCGCCGTTCTCCGCCGCGTGCTAGGTTGACGCTTCCGGGACGGACGAAGGGAATCGGCTATGGGTATGCTTGACGGACTGCTGGGTCAGATCGCTTCGAACGTCGACGTCGCGGGGCTTGCCGCGAAGGTCGGGATCACCCCGGATCAGGCCGAAAGCGCGATCGCCGCGCTCGGCCAGGCGCATAGCGCACCAGGCGACACGGTCGAGACGGCGGCGGATTCCACTGGCCTGCCGACCGACACGCTGCAACAGATCGTCACGCATATCGGCGGCGAGGGCGCGCTCGGCCGTTTCGCCAGCTTGCTCGCGGATCAGAGCGGCGGTGTGGCCGGAATCTTCGGCAAGGTCGAAGGCATGCTCGACCAGAATGGTGACGGCAGCGCGACCGACGAGATCGCCACCTTTAGCAAGGGCTTGTTCGGAAAGAGCTAGGAGTCGCTCCTAGGCCGGCTCGACGAGCAGCACGCTGCCGGTCGCGCCGGTGATCCGCACCATCGCGCCGGCCGGGGTATCCGCGCCGCGCGCGCTCCACGCACCATCGCCAACACGCACGCGACCTTCCCCCGCGACGATCGCGTCACAAACTTCGACGGTCTTGCCGACCAGTTTGCCGGTGCGGTCATTGAGGCCGGAGTCGACGGTGACCTCGCGCAGGCGGCGGTACCAGCCGCGCCCGAGTGTGATCGCGATGGCGCCGAATATCGCGAACAGCACGACCTGGGTGATCGCGTGCAGCCCCGGCACGGCGAGCACCACGAAACCGGTGACCGCTGCGGCCGCGGCGACGAAGATCAGGAAGAAGCCGGGCGCGATCAGCTCGGCGATCGCCAGCAACAGCGAGCCGGCGAGCCACAAGGCGCCGGCGCTCCAACTAAGTACCGACCAGTTCATGCCGGATCTCCCTCAAACGGGCCGCGCTGGCGCGGCGCACGCGGCGGGGCGGGCGGTGCCGAGCGCGGGCTGCTGCCCACGGCATCGCGCACCAGCTCGCCGATGCCACCCAGCGTGCCGATCAACTGCGTCGCCTCGACCGGGAACAGGATCGTCTTGGCGTTGGGCGAAGTGGCGAACTGGCTGATCGCCTCGACATATTTCTGCGCGACGAAATAGTTGATCGCCTGGGTGCTGCCGCCCTCGATCGCGTCCGACACCATCTTGGTCGCGGTCGCTTCGGCCTGCGCCGAACGCTCGCGGGCTTCGGCGTCGCGGAAGGCGGCTTCCTTGCGGCCTTCAGCCTCGAGGATCTGCGCCTGTTTGAGCCCTTCCGCGCGGTTGATCTCGTTCTGCCGTGCGGCTTCCGATTCGAGGATGGTCGCGCGCTTCTCGCGCTCGGCCTTCATCTGGCGGGTCATGGCGTTGACGATGTCGGCCGGCGGACGGATATCCTTCAGCTCGACGCGGGTGATCTTCACGCCCCATGCTTCGGTCGCATGATCGACCACGGCGAGCAGGCGGGCGTTGATCTCGTCGCGCTTCGACAGCAGTTCGTCGAGGTCCATCGAGCCCATCACGGTGCGCAAATTGGTCGTCGCCAGCTGCATGATCGCGACATAGAGATCGCTGACCTCATAAGCGGCCTTGGCGGCGTCGAGCACCTGGAAGAACACCACGCCATCGACCGCGACCATCGCATTGTCCTTGGTGATGATCTCCTGCCCGGGAATGTCGAGCACCTGCTCCATCATGTTCACGCGGCGGCCGACCCGATCGAAGAAAGGCAGGATCAGCGTCAGACCGGGATGGGCGACAGCGGTGAACTTGCCGAAACGTTCGATGGTATATTGGTAGCCCTGGCGGACCACCTTGATGCTCATCATGATGTAGATCAGCACGATGAACAGCAGCAGTGCGGCGATAGTGAAACCCATTTTGTTTCCCCGGACCAAGTCGCCAGCGAGTGCGCCGGCACCGTAACAGATTAGCAGATCGCGGCGGCCGTTATAGCGAAATGCGACACCAAGGCGCGGCGGCCTAGCGGAGGAGGGGGCCTTTGGTTACATGGACCGCCACGACTCGCCCCTCGCAGGAACTGGCATCCCATGGACATTCGCCTCGGCCTCACTTTCGACGATGTCCTGCTGTTACCGCGCGAGTCCTCGCTGGTGCCCAGCGAAGCGGATACCTCCACCCAGCTTACACGCGGTATCAGCCTGTCGATCCCCGTCCTTTCGGCGGCGATGGACACGGTGACCGAGGCCGACATGGCGATCGTCATGGCACAGCTCGGCGGGATCGGCGTGCTGCACCGCAATCTCGATATCGAAACGCAGGTTGCCGCGGTGCGCGCGGTCAAGCGTTTCGAATCGGGCATGGTGGTCAATCCGATCACGATCGCGCCGAACGCGACATTGGCCGAGGCACAGGCGCTGATGGCGCGGCACAAGATCAGCGGCATTCCGGTGGTGGAGAATAGCGGCAAGCTGGTCGGCATCCTGACCAATCGCGACGTGCGCTTCGCCGGCAATCCGCACCAGCCGGTGTCGGAACTGATGACGCACGAGAATCTCGCCACCGTCTCACCGGGCGTCGGAAGGGACGAGGCGCGGCGCACCTTGCATCAGCGCCGCATCGAAAAGCTGCTGGTCGTCGATGACGCCTATCGCTGCATCGGGCTGATCACCGTCAAGGATATGGAAAAGGCGATCACCTATCCCAACGCCACCAAGGACTCGACCGGACGGCTGCGTGTCGCGGCGGCGACGACGGTGGGCGACAAGGGTTTCGAACGCACCGCCGCCCTGGTCGATGCCGAGCTCGATCTGGTGGTGATCGACACCGCGCATGGCCATAACCGCGACGTCGCGCGCGCCGTCGAGCGCGTGAAGAAGCTCTCCAATTCGGTGCAGGTGATTGCCGGCAACGTCGCCACCGCCGAGGCGACCCGCGCGTTGATCGATGCGGGCGCGGACGGGATCAAGGTCGGCATCGGCCCGGGCTCGATCTGCACCACGCGCGTCGTCGCCGGTGTCGGCGTGCCGCAGCTGACCGCGGTGATGGACTGTGCCGAGGAAGGCGCCAGGGCCGGCGTGCCGGTGATCGCCGATGGCGGCATCCGCACCTCGGGCGACATCGCCAAGGCGCTTGCGGCGGGTGCGTCGTCGGTGATGATCGGCTCGCTGCTCGCCGGCACCGAGGAGGCGCCGGGCGACACGTTCCTCTACCAGGGCCGCGCGTATAAATCCTATCGCGGCATGGGCTCGGTCGGCGCGATGGGCCGCGGCTCGGCCGATCGGTATTTCCAGGGCGACATCAAGGACCAGATGAAGCTCGTGCCCGAGGGGATCGAAGGGCAGGTGGCGTTCAAAGGCCCGGCACGCGACGTGATCCATCAACTGGTCGGCGGCGTGCGCGCGGCGATGGGTTATACCGGCTCGGCGACGATCACCGAATTGCAGAAGCGCGCGCGCTTCGTGCAGATCACCGGTGCCGGCTTGCAGGAAAGCCATGTTCACGACGTGACGATCACGCGCGAGGCACCGAACTATCCGACGCGCTAAAATCGGGCCCGGTTCGCGCCGCGCGCCAAGATGAGCTAGGCGGGCTGGCGACACGTGTGGCTGCGCCCTTGCGCGGTATTGCGAACAGAACGGAACACCATGACACCATCGGCACGCACGCAGGCAGCGATCGAGCTGCTCGACGCGATCGTCGCCGCCGCGCGCGATTCCGGCGCGGCGGCGGACACGCTCATCGCGCGCTATTTCTCGACGCGCCGTTATGCCGGCAGCAAAGACCGCCGGGCGGTGCGGGAGCTGGTCTATGAAGCGATCCGCCATGCCGGTGCGCGGCCGGAGAGCGGTCGCGCGGCGATGCTCGCGCTCGCCAATGCGAACGCGGAATTGGCTGCGACCTTCGACGGCAGCGCGCATGGCCCGGCACCGATCGTGCCCGACGAGCCCGTGGCGACGGGCGGTGCGGCGCCCACCTGGCTGATCAATCGCCTCAAAAGCGCAGGCATCAATGCCGCCGAGCAGAAGGCGTTGATCGGGCGCGCGCCGCTGGATCTGCGCATCAACGCCTTGCGCGAGGTCGACACGGCCGATCTCGGCGAAGCGATCCCGGGGCTGCCGCAAGGCCGGCGACTGCCCTCGGGTACGCAGGTCGATACGCTCGACGCCTATCGCGAAGGCGCGATCGAAGTGCAGGACGCGGGCAGCCAATTCGTCACCATGGCGGCGCGCGCCGCGCCGGGGCAGCGTGTCGTCGACCTGTGTGCCGGTGCCGGAGGCAAGACGCTGGCGCTCGCCGCGACGATGGCCAACGAAGGCGCTATCCTCGCCAGCGATACCGACCGCGCACGGCTGTCGCGCCTTGCGCCGCGCGCCGAGCGTGCGGGCATCTCGATCGTCGAGACGCGGCTGCTCGACCCGGGACATGAAGCGCTGACGCTAGCCGACTGGGCCGGCAGCGCCGATGTCGTGCTGATCGACGCGCCCTGCTCGGGCACCGGCACGTGGCGGCGCAATCCCGAAGCGCGCTGGCGGCTGAGCCCGGCGCGGCTCGACAAGCTGGTGCTGACGCAGCGCCAGCTGCTCGGCATCGGCGCCAAGCTGGCGAAACCGGGCGGTGCGCTGGTCTTCATCGTCTGCTCGCTGCTCGACGAGGAGGGGGCGGGGCAGGTCGCCGCCTTCCTCGCCTCGCATCTCGACTGGTCAGCGGATACGATCGATCTCCCGGCCGGGCGACCGCACGGCGCCGGTGTGCGGCTCACCCCGGCGCATGACGCTACCGACGGATTTTTTGTCGCAAGACTGAAACGCGCCTGCTAGCACGGTCGACGTGCCGAGACTGGAGTTGATCATGCGTTATTCGACCGTCGCCGCTGCCGCCGCGCTCACGCTGCTGACGGTGTCGACTTCGCTGCATGGCCAGAAAGCCGATGCACCCGTCGATGCCCGTTCGATGGCGCTGCTCGCCAAGGGCCGGGCGGCACAGGCGGCGGGCAATCTCGACATGGCGACCGACGTGCTGGAAACCGCGCTGGCGGTCGATCCGCATAACCGCGAGGCGTTCGTGGTGCTCGGCCAGGTGGCCCAGGCGCGCGGCTTGCCGGGCAAGGCGATCCGGCTCTATCGCGAGGCGTTGCTGCTAGACCCGAGCGATATCACCGCGTTGAAGGGGCAGGGCGAGGCCTTCGTCAACAAGGGTGCCGTGCAACGTGCACGCGACAATCTCGCCAAGATCAAGGCGGTGTGCGGCAAGGCCGCCTGCGCGGAAAGCGGTGCGCTGGCGGCGGTCATTGCCAAGGGACCGCCGATCGCCACCGCCTCGGTTGAAACGACGCCGCGACCCGCGAGCAACTAACTTCCAACCCCTCCCCTTCAGGGGAGGGGTTGGGGTGGGGCCTCGCCTCATCGACGTCGGTCTCGATGTGATTGAGACGCCCCACCCCCAACCCCTCCCCTGAAGGGGAGGGGCTTAAGAAGTACGGGCCACCTATCCGCCTAGCGCGCGTGCCAGCGCGACGAATTCCTCGATCGATACGGTTTCGGCGCGACGCGATGAGTCGATGCCGACGCGTTCGAGCGCGTCGATCGCGCCATGCACCGATTTCAGGCTCTGGCGCAGCATCTTGCGACGCTGACCGAAAGCGGCGGCGGTCAATCGCTCCAACGTGGTGAAGACCACACCCTCCGGCGCATCGTTGGGCGTAATGTGGACGACAGCCGACATCACCTTGGGCGGCGGCGTGAAGGCCGAGCGATGCACCGGCATCGCCAGCTTCGCCGTCGCCCGCCACTGCGCGAGCACCGCCAGCCGTCCATAGGCGTCGTCGCCGGCGTGCGAGACGATGCGATCGGCCACCTCGCGCTGGAACATCAGCGTCAGGCTCTGCCACCAGGGTTGCCACTCGGCCGATAGCCAGCGCACCAGCAACGCAGTGCCGATATTATAGGGCAGGTTGGAGGCGATGTGTGGGCGCCCCTCGAACAACGGCCGGGCATCGACGGTCAGCGCGTCGTCCTCGATCACGCGTAACCGGCCGGGATAGGCCTCGCCCAGTTCGGCCAGCGCCGGGATACACCGCCTGTCGCGCTCGATCGCCGTGACGCGCGCACCGGCCGCCAGCAGCGCCCGGGTCAGACCGCCCGGGCCGGGGCCGACTTCGAGCACTTCCGCGTCGGTCAGGTCGCCCGGAATACGCGCGATCCGCGCCAGCAATTGCGCGTCGAGCAGGAAGTTCTGGCCCAGCGCCTTGCTCGCCGCCAGGCCATGCCGCGCGATCACCTCGCGCAGCGGCGGCAAATCGGGGTCCATCAGCCGGTCGTGCAGCGTTGCGCCGCAGCTTCGGCCGCCATGCGGATCGCCGCGATCATCGCCCCCGGCTCGGCCCGGTTCTTGCCCGCGATGCCGAAGGCGGTGCCATGGTCGGGCGAGGTGCGCACGATCGGCAGCCCGAGCGTGATATTGACGCCCTCGTCGAAATACAGCGTCTTGATCGGGATCAGCGCCTGGTCGTGATAGCAGCAGATCGCGGCATCATAGGTTGCGCGCGCACGCGGGTGGAACATGGTGTCGGCGGCGAACGGGCCGGTCGCTTCGATCCCTTCCTCGCGCAGCGCGGCGATCGCCGGCTGGATATAATCGATTTCCTCGCGACCGATCGCCCCGCTTTCGCCGGCGTGCGGGTTGAAGCCGGCAAAGGCGATGCGGGGGTTGAGAATGCCGAAATTGCGGGTCAGCCCGCGCGCCGTGGCACGCCCCTTGGCCACGAGCAGCTCGACCGACAGCATCCCGGCGACCTGGGCGAGCGGCACATGGGTCGTGGCGGGCACCACGCGCAGCGTCGGCCCGGCAAGCATCATCACGGCATTCTCGACCGCGATCCCACACCGCTCGGCAACGAACTCGGTCTGGCCCGGATAGGTGAAACCGATGCCGTAAAGCTGTGCCTTGGACACCGGTCCGGTCACCAGCGCGCTGACCTCGCTCGATCGCGTCAGGCCGACCGCCATTTCGAGCGCGTTGAGGGCGCAGCGCGCGCCATCGACATCGGGGTGGCCCGGGTCGATCGTGCCGCCATCGATCACGGTGAGGATCGGCAAGGCGCGGTCGAACACCGCCGCCGCCTCGTCGGGCGCGGAGATTTCCGCGATCGGGCCATCCCACACGGTCGTCACCGCCCGCGCGTCACCGATCGCGAAGAAGGACGACAGCCCCTCGCGCGATCGCAGCGCCCAGGCCTTGGCGATGATCTCCGGCCCGATCCCGGCCGGATCGCCCATCGATACGGCGAGCGGGGCGATCATCGGCGAGCCTCAGCGATATTCGATGATCGCATCGCGGCGCAGATCGCGCAGCAACTGTTCGGCGCGGCGATTGACGCGCTGCTGTTCCTGCTGGCCCTGGATCTGATCCGCCGTCGGCAGGGCGGCTTCGCGCGCGTCGTCGCGACCACAGAGCACCAGCGAGCGGATGCCCTCCTGCACCGAGCCGAACGGCGGGGTCGACTGGCCGACCTGCAATTCGAGCATGATCTTCTGGAGTGGCACCGGCAGGTCGCGCACGCGCACCTGCGCGTTGTCGACCACCTCCGCGCCCATCGCCGCGGCGACCTTGGACACGTCGCCGCAGCCGTGAATCGCCTGGGTCGCGGTGGCAAAGGCCTGGAGCCGCGCCTTGGCATCGGCCTCGGTCAGGCCGGCGGCGAACTTGACGCTGAGCTGCTTCAGGGTGAGCGTCGAATCGCGCGGATCGGCCTCGAGCACGCGGCGCTTGTCGACCAGATACAGGATCGAGAAACCGCCCGGCACCTCGATCGGCCCGGCGATTTCACCGGGCTTCATGATCCGCGCCTGGTTGGCCAGGCTATCGGGCAACTGGGTCAGCTGGCTCGCGTTCAGCCAGTCGAGATCGCCGAGCTTGCTTCGCGTCGACGCCTCGGAGAATTGCGCATAATAGTCGAACGGCTTGGTGCCGGCCTGAATATCGGCGATCATCTGCCGTTCCTGCGCGAACACCTGCTGTGAACGGTCCGGCCCGGCCGAGAGATAGATTTCCTTGAGGTGGAATTCCTCGCTGCCCTTCGCCGCCTTCATGCGGTCGAGGATCCCCTGCACCTCTTCGTCACCGACATTGATCAGCGGCTCGACACGGCGCTGGAGATAACGGCGCCACGCTAGCTCGCCCTCGATCTGGCGGCGCAGCGAGCGATCCGACGAACCGACCGATCGCAGAAAGGCGTTGAACTCGGCCGGTGACTTGCCGAAATTGGCCGCGACGCGGACGACGCTCTGGTTGATCTCGTCAGCCGTGACGGTGATCTCGTTCGTCTTGGCGTGCTGGATTTCCAGCGTCTCGTCCATCAGCGCCCGCAGCACCTGCAGCTTCAGCTGCTCCATGTCCTGGGCGCTGAGATTGGTCAGCTGGTTGGCCGCGATGATCAGCGCGCCGCGCTGGTCGACATCGGTCCCGGTGATCACCACGCCGTTGACGATCGCGGTCGGCTTGCGGACATTGGGGTCCACCTTGCCGAAGATTTGCACGTTCGCGGGAATATCGAGCCCGACCGGTGGCGGCGGTGCAGTGTCGGGCACCGTTTGTGCCGAGGTCATGGTGCCGGCGGCAAGTGCGGCGATCATCGCGCCGCCAACCAGACCGGCCCTGGCTTTGGTCAACCAATTCATCACGTTTTCGTCATCCCATCCCGCGCGAAGACGCGCTCCAATATCGACTATTCGCCGCTCGCGCCTGAACAGCGGCTTAGCGACCCAGATTCTTGAAAGATAGCGTCAACAGGAAGCTGTTGCCCGCCTTGGCGTCCCCGCTGTCCTGATAGGTGCGTTTCCAGGTCAGGCCCAGCCTGAGGCAATCGTCCTCATAGGCAACGCCCAGACGGTGCCGCACAGGGTCGAAGCCGCTGGCCAGCGAGGTCGGATCCTCGTTGCGATCGGTCAGATCGATCACCGTCGAGCCGAAGATCGACCAGAAGCGGCTGACCTGCACGCGCGCGCCGACCCGCGCTTCCTCGCGATCGGCGAGATCCTCCAGCGTCGGCACGATATTGCGGTTGAGCCGCAGATAACCGAGCAAAATGTATGTCTTGCGTGAGCCGATCGTGGCATCGATCTCGTTGCGGCGGACCGCGAAATTGTCCTTGTCGAGCCGGAAACGCTCCGTGATCGAAATGAAGTCCTTGTAGCGGAACTCGGCCCGGCCGACGATGTCGGACACGCGCCCGCTCAGCCCGGTGCCGTCGGGAAAAATCGCCGGGCGCGAATCGAGGCGGTAGCTCTGGCCGATATTGGCGTTGATCGTCAGGTCCGGCAGGGCGACCTGCCAGTCGAGGCCGATGGTCAGGCGGCTCGAATCCTCGAACCGGTCGTAACCGGGGAAGCGGTTGAGCGCGAACAGGTTGGAATCTTCGAGATCCACCGCGCGCGCGTCCTCGTTGGGCACCAGCAGATTGGCGGTGTGCGGCGCGGCGACGATCTGGAAACGCGGCGTCAGGCGCTGCGTGCCGCCGAAGAATGGACCGACGAACGGCCATTTCACGTCGATCGCCAGCGCGCCCATGGCACGGCCATGAAAGCCGGGCTCGCCGCGATAGCTCGCCACCGTCGTCGCCAGCGTATCGGCGGCGTTATAGACGTCGCCGCGGGCGAAGGCGGTGAAGGTCACCTCCTGCCCCCAGGGTGTCAGCTTGCGCAGATCCCACTGCGCGCTGACGAAGGCGCGCTGCGTATCCTGGCCGCCGGTGCGGGTCAGGGCGAGCGTATTGAGCTGCAGCTGCAACACGCCGCCGACCAGCGGGTCGGTGATGCGGCGCCGATAGTCGATTTCCGGCAGCGCGACTGGCTGCAGGCCCTGGCGGTCGCCGAGACGCATCGTCTGCACCGCCCAGCCGGTGATCGCGAAATAACTGTCGCGATCGATATGTTCGAGACTGACCGTGCTGCGCAGCCGGTCGTCCTGCGAGATGTCGTAACGGCGCAGGAAGGTGCGGTCGCTGGCGACGCGCAGGGAGCCGCTCAGGGTCCATTCGGGGCTGAGCTGAAAGCGCCCGACCGCGTCGATATAACCGCGAAATGCCTCGGGCGATGTGCTTGTCGGCGTCGGCGTGGAGGTCACGACATCGTCACTGCGCCGGCTGACCGTGGCATAGCCGCCGATCTTGAACGCGCCCGTCGGCGTCAGCGCCTGATAATTGAGCTGCAGCATCGGCAGCACCGCGGAAAACACCCGCGGCGTGACGATCAACCCGCGATTCTGGCCCAGCGCGAAATAATAAGGCTGGGCGAATTCGAAACCGTTGACCCGATCATAGCGCAGATCCGGGCTGAGCAGCCCGCCCTGATTCCCCTCACTGGCCGGATGCGAAAAGGCCGGCAAGGGTAGGGAGGGCAGCCCAAACAGATGGATGCGCGCGCCGTTATAGTAAATGCGATTGCGGTCGGGTCGATAGACCACCCGCACGGCAGTGATCTTCCACGCGGGTTCTTTGGGGCAGCCGTCCGTCGCGGTGACCGCGCAAGGCGTGTAAGCGGCATCGTCCAGCGTGACCGTTTCGTCCAGCGCACGCGCACCGTGCCGCGCCGCCAGCCGCCCGCCCTTGGCCAGCACGATCAGCATGTTGTCGACCATGCCGTCCTTCAGCGCGTCGGTCAGCTCGATCGAATCACCATAAGCGACATCGCCGCCGGGGTTGGTCACCGCGATATTGCCGGTCGCCACGACCTTGCCGGTCTTGCGGTTCCACACCACGCGATCGGCGCGCAGGCGGTTGCCCTCGCGGTACATCCGCACATCGCCCGTCGCCGTGACGATATCGGTGTCGTTCTCATATTCCAGCGCATTGGCGCTGAAGCGCACCTGGTCGGGAGCAGTTGCCGCCTGATCCGAGGGCGGCGGAAGCTCGGTTTTGGGCGGCGTCAGATCCTGCGCATGGACGATACCCGGCAGGCAGAGCGCGAGGGGCAGGGCGCAGGTCGCAAGAAGATTGGTACGCTTCACGGCGAGAAACACATCCCCAAC
Organism: Sphingomonas bacterium; assembly: GCF_028292965.1. GTDB lineage: Bacteria > Pseudomonadota > Alphaproteobacteria > Sphingomonadales > Sphingomonadaceae > Sphingomonas. The sequence goes on from NZ_JAQGLG010000180.1 coordinate 17,235, forward strand.
AAGTTCGCACAAACGTACCGCGACGCGGCGACAGGTCAGCGCCCTATCGCATCGCCCGCGCCGCGCTGCAATCGTGAGTGGTGTTTTGCCACTCGCTTCACATTGTCCTACAGGCGAACGGTAATCTATTTTTTCAAACCGAGACCCGTTTTCATGAAAATCAGCTTTTCCGCCGCGACACCCGCCTCCAACGCGCCGCTTGCGCTGACGGTCGAGAAAGACGGGCTCGACCGCCTGTCGACCGCGCAACTCGATGGCGCGACGCTGGCGACGATCGTCGCCACGGCGCGTGCCAGCCGATTCGAGGGTGAGGCCGGCGGTGTGGTCGAGACCTTCGTCGCGGCCGATGGCGGCGTACGTCGCGTGCTGTTGCTCGGTGTCGGTGCGGGTGGCGAGCCCGATTATGAACGCGCCGGTGGCGCGCTGACCGCACGGCTGCTGACCTCGGGGGTCGAATCGGTCGCGGCGGACTTCGCCACTGCCGGCGCAACGCCCAAGGCGGTCGCGCGCTTCGCCGCCGGCGCCGCGCAGCGGGCGTGGCGGATCGACACCTATCGCACCAAGCTGTCGGAAAAAGCCAAGCCGACGCTGACCGAGATCACCCTGTTCGGCGCGCCCGACGGTGCCGAGGCGGCCTGGGTGTCGCAAAAGGCGGTCACCGATGGCCTCGACCTGACGCGTACGCTCGTGTCCGAGCCGCCCAACATCATCTATCCGGAAAGCTTCGTCGCCAAGGTATTGGCGGAGATCGAGGGCCTCGGCATCGAGGTCACCGTACTCGGCGAGGCCGAAATGGCAGAACTCGGCATGGGCGCTCTCCTTGGCGTCAGCCAGGGCTCGCGCCGCGACGCTCAGTTGCTTGCGCTCAAATGGAATGGCGCCGGTCCGGGCGACCCTGCGCTGGCGCTGGTCGGCAAAGGTGTGACCTTCGACACCGGCGGGATCTCGCTGAAGCCCGGGCCCGGCATGGAAGACATGAAGTGGGACATGGGCGGCGCGGGCGCGGTCGCCGGCGCGATGAAGGCGATCGCCTTGCGCAAGGCCAAGGCACACGTCATCGGCGTGTGCGGGCTGGTCGAGAACATGCCCGACGGCAATGCCCAGCGCCCCGGCGACATCGTCACCTCGATGTCGGGCCAGACGATCGAAATACTCAACACCGATGCCGAGGGGCGGCTGGTGCTGTGCGATGCGATCACCTGGGTGCAGAAGACGCATCGCCCCAACACGATCGTCGATCTTGCCACGCTCACCGGGGCGATGATCATCGCGCTCGGCAACGAGCATGGCGGCCTGTTCGCCAATGACGATTCGCTCGCCGACCAACTGCTCGCCGCCGGCAAGGCTTCGGGCGACCTGTTGTGGCGCTTCCCGCTGTCGGATGCCTATAACAAGCTGATCGACTCGCCGATCGCCGACATGAAGAATGTCGGCCCGCGCGGCGCCGGCTCGATCACCGCGGCGCAGTTCATCAAGCGCTTCGTCGACGAGGGCGTGCGCTGGGCACATCTCGACATCGCCGGCATGGTGTGGGCCGACAAGGCCGGCGCCACCTACGACAAGGGCGCGACCGGTTACGGCGTGCGCCTGCTCGACCGCTTCGTGGCCGATAATTTCGAGAGCTGATGCAGGTCGATTTCTATCATCTGACTGCGACCCCGCTCGACCGGGCCTTGCCGCAAATCGCGGAAAAGGTGCTGGCGAGCGGTGGCCGGTTGCTGCTCGTCGCGGAGAGCGAGGCGCAGCGTGCCACGCTCGACAAGCTGCTCTGGACGTACAGCGCGGAAAGCTTTCTGCCACATGGTTGCGCGGGCGGGGAGGGTGACACGGATCAGCCGATTCTGCTCACCGAAAGCACCGACGCGACCAACGGCGCGCGCAACATCGCGCTCGCCGATGGCATCTGGCGCGATGAAGCGCTGGGCTTCGACCGCGCCTTCCACTTTTTCGACGGCGAGCGCATTGCCGAGGCGCGCCTCGCCTGGAAAGCGCTTGCCGATCGCGACGGGATCGAGCGGCGGTACTGGAAGCAGAGCGAGACCGGACGCTGGGAACAGGCCGCCTAGCCCGAACCTTGCATCTCGGGGGCCGCGAGACTAGGTAGCCGGCGCATTTCCGCCATTCCCCACCACAAGGAGCGAGCGACCGCCATGGCCGCCAATCGTACGTTTTCGATCATCAAGCCCGATGCGACCCGTCGCAACATCACGGGCGCCGTCGTCAAGATGCTGGAGGAGGCCGGCCTGCGCGTCGTCGCTTCCAAGCGTATCCAGATGACCGAAGAGCAGGCCGGCGGTTTCTATGCCGTCCACAAGGAGCGCCCGTTCTTCAATGATCTGGTTCAGTTCATGATTTCCGGCCCGGTCGTGGTGCAGGTGCTGGAAGGCGACAACGCGGTGCAGCGCAACCGCGATATCATGGGCGCGACCAACCCGGCCAATGCCGATGCCGGCACGATCCGCAAGGAACTGGCCGAGTCGATCGAAGCCAACACCGTGCACGGTTCGGACTCGGACGAGAATGCGGCGATCGAGATCGCCTATTTCTTCAAGCCGGAAGAAATCGTCGGCTGATTGCCGACCGCTACCCTGCCGGTTTGAGGCGCGCCCAGGCCGCCTCGAGCCGTGCAGGTGTGGCATTGCGGTCACTGAGTGTCAGGCTTCGCATATGCAGTTCACGGCCACCCAGGACGCCCAGTGAACGCGAACCAGCGACCCAGCCGATCTCATAGATCGCGCGATCGGTGCGCTTGACGTCTCCATCCCACCAGGTCGCGGTCAGCATCACGGGCAAGCGACCCTGATGCACCTTGTCGTTCAGCTTCAGCAGCGCGCTGCCAAACCATGAGCTTTCGATCTTCGGGCCGAGCAAGCCGCTCTGGGGTGCGATGCCCAGCGCGTCCGGAAACGCCACCTCGACATCTTTCAGCGGATGCGCCGGATCGGCCAGCGCCATCGAATCACCATCGTGCGAGAGCGTACCGGTGATCGTCACCAGCGTACGCGTCTTGCTTTCGCTCGCCTGCTCGGCCTGTTTGTCGGCGACGTCGGCACGGCGATCAGCCCAGCTCATCCACAGGCTGATCGCGGCGATGATCAGCCCCGCAACGCCGACCAGCTCGGCGAGTGAAATCCAGCGCCGCCGCGTCGCGGCGGCTTCGGCCCGCTCGATCGCCTGTTGGGCGGGCGTCATGGCGGGCTCGGGCGGCGCGGCCGGGGCTGGTTCCGGCGTCTCGATCGGCGGTTCGTCGTTCATCGCCCACCCATTTCCAGCAAGCGTCGCGGTGCGACCATTTCCCAGCTCGACGCAATACGATCGCCAACACGATCCCAGTCCGTGTCGTCGCGGTCGAGGCGCAGCGCTACCCAACCCGACGGGCCGAGATAGGGTGGGCTGAAATAGCAGTCCGGGTCCATCTCGATCAGCATCGCCTGTTCTTCGCGGCCGCTGGTCTTGACGATCACCACGGTCTCGCCGTCGCTGTGATGGTTGTGCCAGAAATAGGCGAAGAACTTGCCTTTCTCGATCATGAAGCCCGGCGAGCCGTGCGACAGCTTTTCAGCCGTGCCCGGCAGCCCGAGCGCCAGCGCGCGGACCTTTTCGAGCTCAACGGAAGGGTCTGGACTCATCGTGTGACGAAGTCTGCCAGAACCTGCGGATAAAGGCGATGCTCTGCGGCAAGCACGCGGTCGGCCAGCGTGGCAGCCGTGTCGTCGGAGAGCAGCGGCACCTCGGCCTGGCCGAGCACCTCGCCGCCGTCGAGTTCCTCGGTGACGACATGCACCGAGCAACCGGCCAACGAATCGCCCGCCTCGATCGCCCGGGCATGGGTGTCGAGGCCCTTGTATTTGGGCAGCAGCGATGGATGGATGTTGACGATCCGCCCGCGCCAGCGCGCCACGAAATCATCCGACAGCAGGCGCATATAACCGGCCAGCGCGATCGTCTCGACGCCCGCGCCGCGAAGCGCGCGATCGATCGCCGCTTCATACTCCGCCTTGGGCATCCCCTTGGGCGACTGCGCAAAGGTGGGGATGCCATGCTGGCGCGCCCACTCCAAGCCCGGCGCATCCGGTTTGTCGGAAGCCACGATGGCGATGGTGTAAGGCGCGGCCGGGCTCACCGCCGCCTCGGCCAACGCCATCATGTTCGATCCGCGTCCCGAGATCAGGACTCCAACCTTCGCCTTCATTACCTACTCCCACCCCGGCGAAGGCCGGGGCCCAGTTGGGCGAACGCGAGTAATGGAGAGTTGCACTTCATCACTGTGGCTATCCCAACTGGGCCCCGGCCTTCGCCGGGGTGGTGATATCAGGCGTTGTGCGTCGCGCTCCAGGGTGCCCGCGCGCTCCAAACCTCATGCGCTCCGCTGACGGTGCAACCACGCTCTCCAGCCTCAACGGTCCCGATCGCAAACACCGTCTCACCAGCCGATTCGAGCGCTGCGGAAACCTCGCCCACGCGGTCCGCCGCAACGATCGCCACCATCCCGACGCCGCAATTGAACGTCCGCGCCATCTCGCCCGGCTCGATCGCGCCTTGCGCCTGCAGGAACGCCATCAGCCGCGGCTGCTCCCAGGCGCCGGCATCGATCACCGCATGCGTGCCGTGGGGCAGGACGCGCGGGATGTTTTCCAGCAGGCCGCCGCCAGTGATATGTGCCAGCCCCTTGAGGCGCTTCTCGCGGACCAGCGGCAACAGGCTGCGCACATAGATTCGCGTCGGCGCCATCAACGCATCGATCAGCAGCACATCCTGATCGAACAGCGCAGGGCGATCGAGCTTCCAGCCCTTGTCCGCCGCCAGCCGCCGTACCAGCGAGAATCCGTTCGAATGCACGCCTGTGGAGGCGAGGCCGAGAATCACGTCGCCAGGTGCGATGTCTTGCCCGGTCAACACCCGGTCGCGCTCGACCGCGCCCACGCAGAAGCCGGCGAGATCGTAATCGTCGGCCGCATACATGCCCGGCATTTCCGCCGTCTCGCCGCCGATCAGCGCGCAACCCGCCTGTTTGCAGCCTTCCGCGATCGACGCGACGACGCGCTCGGCGACGGCGGCATCGAGCTGGCCGGTGGCGTAATAATCCAGGAAGAACAACGGCTCGGCGCCCTGGACGATCAGATCGTTGGCGCACATCGCGACCAGGTCGATGCCGACGCCGTCATGCCGTCCACTGTCGATCGCCAGCTTGAGCTTGGTGCCGACCCCATCGTTCGCCGCCACGAGTAGCGGATCGGTGAAGCCCGCTGCCTTGAGGTCGAAGAACCCGCCGAATCCGCCGAGATCGGCATCGGCACCGGGCCGCCGCGTCGCCTTGGCCAGCGGCGTGATCGCCCGCACCAACGCGTTGCCGGCCGCGATCGAAACGCCGGCCTGGGCATAGGTATATGGGGTTGTGTCCCGTTCGGTATCGCTCATGTTTGCCGCCATAGGGTCCGTGTTCGACAGGGACAATGGTCGTGATCGCGCGGAGCAGGCCGCTGGCAAGAAGCGTCGCGCAGACGCGGGCTGGTAGCCCGCGCAAGCGATGTGACGCCGTCCAGCGGCCTGCTCCGCGCGACCCCTTCGGGGCGGGGCGGCTTTTGGCGCACAGCGGCGTCGCGCGTCAGTCACGATGGAAATTCCATCGCTCCTTCCTTGCTCCTACCCGTGCGCCAAAATCCGCTCCGTCACGGCCGTTGTCTCTGTCGAATACGGACCCTTTACATATCCCGCTTGGAATTCCACGCCTGCTTCGCCAAAAGGGCCCCGCATGCCCGCCAATCGCTTTTCCGGACCCCTCGGCCTCGCAGCCGCCTTGCTGCTCGCCACGACCGGCGGGATCGTGCTTGCGCAGGCCGATGATGGCGTCGAGCAGAACTCGCCCTTCGACAGCTCGGGCAGCTATGAGGTCGGTGGCGTACAGGTCGACGTCACCGCCAAGGACGCCAATGCCGCGCGTTATGCCGGCTGGCGGCTGGCACAGCGCAAGGGCTGGCAATTGCTGTCGCAGCGTCTCGGCGGCGGTAGCAGCTCGCTGTCGGACAGCACACTCGATTCGATGGTCTCGGGGATCGTCGTCGAGAATGAGGAAATCGGCCCCCATCGCTACATCGCTCGCCTCGGCGTTCTGTTCAGCCGCGCCCGCGCCGGCTCGATGCTGGGCGTGTCGTCCGAATCGTCTCGCTCGGCGCCAATGTTGCTGATGCCCATCGAATGGTCCGGTGGCGCCCGCATCGCCTATGAACAGAAGACCGAGTGGATGGACGCGTGGAACCGCTATCGCACCGGCAACAGTGCGGTCGATTACGTGAAGCCGGCCGGCACCGGGCCGGACTCCCTGCTCCTGACGGCGGGGCAACAGACCCGGCCCGGGCGCGGCTGGTGGCGCTCGATCCTCGATCAATATGCCGCGTCGGATGTGCTGATCCCCGTGGTCAAGCTGTACCGCCAATGGCCCGGCGGCCCGATCGTCGGCGTGTTCCAGGCGCGGCACGGCGTCGACAATCGCCTGATCGCGCAATTCTCGCTGCGCGTCGGCAATGGCGACGCGCTGCCGGTGCTACTCGATGAGGGCGTGAAGCGGCTCGACGACATCTATCAATCGGCGCTGCAGCGCGGGTTGCTGACCCCGGATCAGGGTCTCGCTTATGTCGGGCCGCCGGCACCGACGCCGACTCCGACGGCGACCGCCACCGAGGAGAGCGCCACCCCGGGCGACGAGCAATCGGTCGCCGGCGCGACAATCACGCTGCAATATGATTCGCCGTCGGTGAATTCGGTCAACGCCGCCGAAGCGGCGATCCGCGCGACGCCGGGCGTGAAGTCGGCCGTTACCACCAGCCTCGCGCTGGGCGGCATTTCGGTGATGCGCGTGGGCTTCGATGCCGATCCGGCGGTGCTGCGCGCGCAATTGGAGAGCAGGGGCTGGATCGTCGTCGGCAGCGGCACGACACTGCGTATCAGGCGCCCCTTGCCGCCGCCCAATGTCGCGCCTGCGGATAATGTGACCGGGGGATGAGCCAGTTCGCCCTGCCGCTCGATTGGCCGGCGGACCCCCGCGATGACGAATTCCTGATCGGCGACTCCAATGCGCGCGTTGTTCAGCAACTCGAACGCTGGAGCAGCTGGCCGGTGATGGCGGTATTGCTGGTCGGCCCGCGCAAATCCGGGCGCAGTCTGCTCGCACGCATCTTTACCGCCAAGAGCGGTGGGCAGATGATCGACGACGCCGAGCGTCAGAACGAGACCACGATCTTCCATGCATGGAACCAGGCACAGGAGACGCGCCGGCCACTCGTCATTGTCGCCGACGCGCCGCCGCCCGAGTGGAAGATCAAGCTGCCCGACCTGCGCTCGCGGCTTGCCGCGAGCCCGGTCGCGCGAATCGAGGCACCCGACGAGGATCTCATGCGCGCCCTGTTCGAACGCCTGTTCCTGCGCCGCGGCCTGGATGCGCGGCCGGAACTGATCCAGTGGCTGCTGCTGCGCATAGAACGCAGCCATATCGCGCTGCTGCGCACGATCGACCTGCTCGATCAGGCCGTGCTCGAACGCCACAAACGCTTGTCGATTCCGCTGGCGCGCGCCACACTGGCCGAGGCCGGATTGATCGCCCCGCGGTCGACCGACCCGGAAAACGAGGCCCCATGACTCGCCCCGCTCATATTGCGCGTCTCGACCAGGACGATGACGATCCGTTCGCCGACGGCGAATCGGGCGAGCGCTATTTCAATCGCGAGCTGTCCTGGCTGGCCTTCAACCGGCGCGTGCTGGAAGAGGCGTGCAACCCGGCGCATCCGCTGCTCGAACGCGTGCGGTTCCTGTCGATCTCCGGTTCCAACCTCGACGAGTTCTTCATGGTCCGTGTGGCGGGCCTGAAGGGCCAGCAATCGCAGGATGTCGATCGTCGCTCGGTCGATGGCCTCACCTCGACGCAGCAGCTCGCCGCGATCGTCGCCGAGGCGGATGATCTGGTGCAGAGCCAGCGCAATGTGTGGCGCGACCTGCGCGCGCAACTCGACGAAACCGACATCCATATCCTCGGATCGCGCACCATCGACCAGGCGTTGCAGGGCGATGAGCCGGCCTGGCTCGAACGCCATTTCCGCGAGCAGATCTTCCCGATCCTGACGCCCCAGGCGCTCGACCCGGCGCATCCTTTCCCGTTCATGCCCAACAAGGGGCTGGCGGTGATGTTCGACCTTGTCCGGGTGTCGGATAATGAGCCGATCCGCGAACTGGTCATGCTGCCCGCCGCCATGCCGCGCTTCGTGCGCCTGCCCAATGCCCCGGCGCGTTACGTCGCGGTAGAATCGCTGGTCAAGCGCTTCTCCTCGCTGATCTTTCCCGGCTACGTCGTGAACGGCGCGGCCGAGTTCCGCGTGCTGCGCGACAGCGATATCGAGATCGAGGAAGAGGCCGAAGATCTCGTCCGTTACTTCGCCAACGCGATCAAGCGGCGGCGGCGGGGCAGGGTAATCCGGCTGGAGCTCGAATCGGGCATGCCCGAAGCGCTCGGCGCGGTACTGCGCGACGAACTGGCGGGTGGCGATGCGTTCGTGACCGAAAGTGGCGCATTCCTGGGCCTCGACAACCTTGAAGCGATCATCGACGAAAATCGTCCCGATCTGAAATTCGTGTCCTTCGCGCCGCGCTTCCCCGAACGCATCCGCGAATTCGGCGGCGATTGCTTCGCCGCGATCAAGGCCAAGGACATCGTCGTCCACCACCCGTACGAAACGTTCGAGGTGGTGATCGAATTCCTCAAGCAGGCCGCCGCCGATCCCGATGTCGTGGCGATCAAACAGACGCTGTACCGCGCGGGCAAGCAATCGGCGGTGATCAACGCGCTGATCGCCGCCGCCGAATCGGGCAAGTCGGTGACCGCCGTGGTCGAATTGAAGGCGCGGTTCGACGAGGAGCAGAATCTGCTCTGGGCCTCCGCGCTCGAACGTGCCGGCGTGCAGGTGGTGTACGGCTTCTTCGACTGGAAAACCCACGCCAAGGTGTCGATGGTGGTCCGGCGCGAGGGCGGCGAATACAAAACCTACTGTCACTTCGGCACCGGCAATTACCACCCGGTTACCGCCAGGATTTATACCGACCTCAGCTTCTTCACCGCCGATCCCGACCTTGGCCGCGATGCCGCGCAGATTTTCAATTATGTCACCGGCTATGTCGAACCGACGCTCAAATACGTGGGCATTTCTCCCCGCGACATGCGCAAGCGGCTGACCGCGCTGATCGACGCCGAAACCGCCAACGCCAAGGACGGCAAGCCGGCGGCGATCTGGGCAAAGATGAATTCGGTGGTCGATCCGGCGATCATCGAGAAGCTCTATGAGGCATCCAACGCGGGGGTCGAGATCGACCTGATCATCCGCGGCATATGCTGCCTGCGCCCCGGCGTCCCCGGCATGTCGGAGAATATCCGAGTCAAGTCGATCGTCGGCCGCTTCCTCGAACACAGCCGCATCTGGTGCTTCGGCAACGGCAGGGTGTTGCCCAACGACGGTGCGCACATCTTCATTTCGTCCGCCGACTGGATGCCGCGCAATTTCGACCGGCGCGTCGAATATATGCTTCCGATCCTCAATCCGACCGTCCACGATCAGATCCTCGATCAGGTAATGGTCGCCAATTTGATCGACACCGAGCAGAGCTGGGCGCTCAACGCCGACGGCAGCTATTCGCGGCTCGATCCCGGCGAGCGGCCGTTCAACCTCCACCGCTATTTCATGACCAACCCGTCGCTGTCGGGACGTGGCGCGGCTCTGGAGGGTGGGGCGGTACCCAAACTATCGCTGGCGCGGCGGCGTTAGCGTTTCGATGGCGAAACCCCTGTTCCGCACGGTCCGCGCCGGCGACGCGGGCGTGACGCCGCGCACCGCGATCATCGATATCGGCTCGAACTCGATCCGCTTGGTGGTCTATCAGGGACCGTCGCGACTGCCCGCGACCTTGTTCAATGAGAAGGTCATGGCGGGGCTGGGCAAGGGGTTGGCCGGCGAGGGCAAGCTATCACAAGGCGCAATCGCATTGGCGATCGAAACGCTCGAACGCTTCGCCGCCGTTGCCCGCGAGATGGAGGTGACGTCGCTGCGGACCGTCGCGACCGCCGCAGTGCGCGATGCCGCCAATGGCCATGTGCTGATCGACGCCGCTGCTCGCATCGGCTTGCCCGTCGAATTGCTGACGGGCGAGCAGGAGGCGATGGCGGCGGGGATGGGGGTTTTGTCGGCTATTCCCGATGCCGACGGTATCGTCGGCGATCTCGGCGGCGGCAGCCTGGAACTGGTCCGCGTCAAGAACGGCAAGGTGCGCGACCGCGCCTCGTTTCCCCTGGGCGTGATGCGCGTCGCGGCGCTGCGCGAGAAAGGGAAGGGGGCGATCGATCGCCGGGTCGCCAAATTGCTTGGGCAGGCCGGTTGGGCGGGCAAAGGGAAAGGACTGCCGCTCTATCTCGTCGGCGGGTCGTGGCGGAGCCTCGCGCGGCTCGACATGGAGGTGAAACGCTATCCGCTACCGGTCATTCAACAATATGCGATGTCGCCGGCGGACATCACCCGATTGGTGCGCACGGTCAGCCATGTCGGCAAGGGGACGCTGAAGGCGATCCCCGGCATTTCGTCGCAGCGCGCGCCGATGCTCAACGACGCAGCGGCACTGCTGGCGGCATTGTTGCGGCACTTGCGGAGCGACCGCACCATCGTATCGAGCTTCGGCCTTCGTGAAGGGCTGCTGTACGAAGCGCTCGACGCCGAGACACGCGCGCAAGATCCGCTCATCGTCGCGGCTCGTGCGGAAGGGCAGCGGCTAGGGCGATTTGCCGAACATGGCGACTTGCTCGACGCGTGGATCGCGCCGCTGTTCGAGGATTCGCCGGTGATGGCGCGGCTGCGCCACACCGCGTGCCTGCTCGCCGATGTCGGCTGGCACGCCAATCCGGAGTTCCGCGCCGAACGCGGGGTCGAGATCGCGCTCCACGGCAATTGGGTCGCGATCGACGCGCGCGGCCGGGCGATCGTCGCGCAGGCATTGTGGACGTCGCTCGGCGGCGGATCGGGTGCGCCGGCCGATCTCGCTCGGTTGGCATCGGCCGCCGACCTCAAGCGCGCGGTGCAATGGGGGCTGGCGATGCGGCTGGGTCAGCGCCTGTCCGGCGGCGTCGCAGGACCACTCGAACGATCGAAGCTGGGCGAGGACGGCGCCGCGCTGACGCTTCACCTCGCGGGCAACGATGTCGCGCTCTACGGCGAAGCGGTGCAGAAACGCCATGCCGCTTTGTCTACGGCGTGCGAACGCGAGCCCGTGCTGACGAGCTAGAATTAGCCGCAGTTGAACGAAAGGATGCGGCCATCCGCGTCGATGTGGACGTTCAGCCGATCTTCAAGGAAATCCATTGTCACCATCTGCCCTGGGCGGATCACGCGCAGCGTCCGCGCACCCGTGACATGCATCAGTCGCTTGCCGAGCGCGGCGCTGTAAATGCGTCCTACCTTCTCGGTCACGATGCGGTCGACACACTTACCGGGAGGCATCGGCATATCAGCCAATGGCGGGTTGCACGCACCGAGCAGTATCGGCGTCAACAGGATCGCGCGTTTCACGCGGCATCCTCCGTCCGGGTCATGCGCAATTTGCCGTTGATCACCGCGAACGCCAAACGGCCCTCGACCAAGTCGAGCGCGTCGCGCCCGAACTGATCAAAGCGCCAGCCTTCGAGGATCGTCAGGCCCTCGCGATGCCCTGCGGCGAGCAACTCCAGTTCTTCCGACCGCGCCAGCAACCGCGACGCGACGTCGATATCGCGCGAGCGAATCTTGAGCAGCAACTTGAGCAGGTCGGCGACCAACGAGCCTTCCTTGCCCAACCCCGGCTTGCGATCGTCGCGCGGCGGCATCTCTTCCGCGCTCATCGGCTGCGCGTCCTCGACCGCGGCCATCAGCCGCGCACCGATGTCGTTGCCCGCCCAAGTCGCCGACAATCCCCGCACGCGCGCCAGGTCGGACTGTTTCTTGGGCGGATGGCTGGCGAGGTCGGCCAGCGTCTCGTCCTTGATGATGCGGCCACGCGGAAGGTTCTTGCCCCGCGCCTCGATCTCCCGCCATCGCGCCAGCGCCTTCAACCGCCCGAGGACATCGGGCTTGCGTCCCGCGATCCGCACGCGTTTCCATGCGAGTTCGGGGTCGTTGGCGTAATTGGCCGGATCGGCGATCCGCTCCATTTCCTGGTCGAGCCACGCGCCGCGCCCGGTGGTCTTGAGCTTCTCCAGCATCTTGGGGAATATCTTCGCCAGATGCGTCACGTCGCCGATCGCGTAATCGACTTGCCGCGTCTCAAGCGGCCGCCGCGCCCAGTCGGTGAACCGCGCGCCCTTGTCGACCTGGATACCGAGCCAAGAGTCGACCAAATTCGAATAACCGATCTGCTCGCCTTGCCCCAACGCCATCGCTGCAATCTGCGTGTCGAACAGCGGATGCGGAGTCTTGGCGGTGAGGTTGTAGATGATCTCGATGTCCTGCCCACCCGCATGGAAGACCTTCAATACTTCCTCGTTGTTCACAAGGAGCTCGAGTAACGGCTGCATATCGATCCCCGGCAGCATCGGGTCGATTGCCGCGGCTTCATGCTCGTCCGCGATCTGGATCAGGCAAAGCTCCGGCCAAAACGTGCTTTCGCGCATGAATTCGGTGTCGACGCAGATGAACGGCGATTGCGACAAGCGGGAGCAGAGATTGGCGAGGGCGGCGTTGTCCTCGATCAGGCCATGGATATGCATCGCAGCCCCATAGCGAGGTGCGCGCGGTTGACAAAGTGCGCTGTGAAGGGAAAGCGCATCGGCTTTCCGGCGCCATGCCGTTTCCTGACACCGAGTAGATAAAATGCACGCCTATCGTACGCACACTTGCGCCGCCTTGACCGCCGCCGAGGTAGGGCAGGATGTCCGCCTGTCGGGCTGGGTCCACCGCAAGCGCGACCATGGCGGCGTGCTGTTCGTCGATCTGCGCGACCATTACGGAATCACACAGGTGGTGGCCGACAGCGACAGCCCGGCGCTGCCGATCCTGGAGTCGCTGCGCGTCGAATCGGTCGTGACGATCGATGGCAGCGTCAAAGCGCGCGCCGCAGGCACTGCCAACCCAAACCTCGCGACCGGCGAGATCGAAGTGTTCGCGCGCGCGGTAACGGTTCAGAGCCACGCACAGGAACTGCCGATGCCGGTCGCGGGCGAGGCCGATTATCCCGAGGATATCCGCCTGCGCTACCGCTTCCTCGATCTGCGACGCGAGCGGCTCCACAACAACATCGTGCTGCGTTCGAACGTCATTTCGTCGCTACGTCAGCGCATGATCGGGCAGGGCTTCACCGAATTCCAGACCCCGATCCTGACCGCGAGCTCGCCCGAGGGCGCACGCGACTATCTCGTCCCCAGCCGTGTCCACCCGGGCAAGTTCTACGCACTCCCGCAGGCACCGCAGATGTTCAAGCAACTGCTGATGGTCGCCGGGTTCGACCGCTATTTCCAGATCGCCCCGTGCTTTCGCGACGAGGACGCCCGCGCCGACCGTTCGCCGGGCGAATTCTACCAGCTCGATTTCGAGATGAGCTATGTCACACAGGACGACGTGTTCGCCGCGATCGAGCCGGTGCTCCATGGCGTGTTCGAGGAATTCGCCGACTGGCAGGGCAAGGGACGTACCGTGTCGCCGCTGCCGTTCAAGCGCATCCCCTACAAGGAATCGATGCTCAAATACGGCAGCGACAAGCCCGACCTGCGCAACCCGATCCTGATCACCGACGTTAGCGAGCAGTTCAAGGGTTCGGGCTTCGGCCGCTTCGCCTCGATGGTCGAAGACGGCGATGTCGTCCGTGCGCTGCCCGCACCGAACACCGCCGAGAAAAGCCGCAAATTCTTCGACGACATGAATAGCTGGGCGCAGAGCGAAGGCTTCCCCGGCCTCGGCTATGCGACTCAGAAGGACGGCGTGTTCGGTGGCCCGATCGCGAACAACCACGGCCAGGACGGTATGAAGGCGATCGCCGACGCGCTCGGCCTTGGCCCCAACGACGGCATCTTCTTCTCGGCGGGGAAAGAAGCTCAGGCGGCCAAGCTCGCCGGCCTCGCGCGCACCCGCGTCGCCGAGCAGCTCGAGCTGATCGACGCCTCGCGCTTCGAATTCTGCTGGATCGTCGACTTCCCGATGTTCGAGTATGACGAGGACAACAAGAAGGTCGATTTCAGCCACAACCCCTTCAGCATGCCGCAAGGCGAGCTCGAGGCGCTGGAGACCAGGGACCCGCTCGATATCCTGGCGTACCAGTACGACATCGTGTGCAACGGCGTGGAGCTGTCGTCGGGCGCGATCCGCAACCACCGGCCGGAGATCATGTACAAGGCGTTCGAGATCGCCGGGTATAGCCAGGCCGATGTCGACACCAATTTCGCCGGCATGATCAACGCGTTCAAGTTCGGCGCGCCGCCGCACGGCGGGTCGGCCCCGGGCGTCGACCGCATCGTCATGCTGCTGGCCGACGAGCCCAACATCCGCGAGGTCATCGTCTTCCCGATGACGCAGAAGGCGGAGGATCTGATGATGGGCGCGCCCAATTTCGCGACGCCCCGGCAGCTCAAGGAACTCAACATCCGGCTGATCGATCAGCCCGGTTCGGCGAAGACCGGCGTCGCGGAGGCGGTCGCGCCAAGCGCTGGCTAATATCAACCGGCCGTTTACCGGCATTGGCTAGACCAGCAGCATGACGCTCGCTTCCTTCATCCGGCTTGGCCTCGTCAACGCCGTCATCTCGATCCTGCTGTTCGGGGCGGTGCTGATGGGGCTGATCGTACTGTTCGATCCACGCGCCAATCCACTGACCTGGCCGTTCCTCGCCACCACGATCCTGACCTTGGTCGGGCCGGGCATGATCGTGATCGACCTTGTCGCCGCGGCGATCGCGTCGATGGCGAAGAAGTCCGCTACGTCGGCGCATCTCGTCGCGCTGATCGTCGCGACATGCCTCGCGCTCGCTTACCTCGGCGCCGGGCGAGTGGCGATCATTCGTCCTGACATCGTCGGGCTGATCCGCTGTGCGTTCGTCGCGGCAATTGCGTTGCCATGGTTGGCCGGCGCCGGGATCGTCAAGGTCGCGCGTAAGACTTGACCCGCAAGCCGGTTCACATCGTACCGACGCTTCGCTAGAACGTTGGCATGATCGACCGCTACTTTCTCAGCCATCCCCGCAGCGTCGGGGAAAGCTACCCGCAACACGCCGCGACCGCCTTCAGCTTCGGCGCCCACATGCTCGCCGGCGGTGTTGCCGCGATGGTCCATGGCGTGTTTCCGTCGCTCTGCACTCGAACCGCGAGCAATACGGTCAAGACGCTCTATGGCCGGATGAAATCGCGCCAGCCCAACTTCGCCGAGCGCCCGCCCGCCTTTACCGAGCCCGACTGGCAACTCGAATACGAGATTTAAGGCCGTGATCCGCCATGTCGCCATCATCGGCGCGGGCTTTTCGGGCACGTTGCAGGCGATCAACCTGCTGCGCCACGATGGGCCCCGCGCGACGCTGATCGAACGCGCGCCGGAACCGGGCAAGGGCCTCGCCTACGGCGCGGCCTATCCCGACCATGTGCTCAACGTTCGCGCCGGCAATATGAGTGCTTTGCCCGACGATCCCGACCATTTCGTCCGCTGGCTGGCAGCGAACGGCAAGCAGGATGCCGGCGCCACCTTCGTGCAGCGCGTGACGTACGGCACTTATCTGCGCGAGCAGTTGAACGACGCGCTGGAGAAGTCGGGCGGCAGGCTGACGCTTGTTCAGGCGGATGTCGGCGATGTGCGGCAAGCGGGCGAGGGGGCTCGAGTCACGCTGACCGACGGGCGCACGATCGACGCGGATGCTGCGGTGCTTGCGGTCGGCAACCTCCCCCCGCACGATCCGCCCGGGTTCGGCGATACGCTGTCGAATGCGCGCTACAAGAGCGATCCGTGGGACCGGAGCGTACCGCAGGGGTTGAACGACGACGACTCGGTCTTGCTGATCGGCACCGGGCTGACGATGGTCGACATCGCATTGCTGCTCGAATCGAGCGGATTCAAGGGACGGATCGTTGCGCTGTCGCGCCGTGGGCTGCTGCCGCACCGCCACGACGCGCCCGGTCCGATGCATGCGAAGCTCGCCGAGCGGCCCGTCGCGACTCCGTCGGAGCTGGTCCGCTTGGTGCGCGATCGGGGAGCCGCAATCGGCTGGCGAGGTGCCGTGGATGAGTTGCGGCCGTACACGCAGGCGATGTGGGTCAACGCGACCGACGCCGAGCGCCAGCGCTTTCTACGCCATTTACGTCCGTGGTGGGATGTCCATCGCCACCGTCTCGCGCCGCAAGTCGCGGACCGGCTCGCAGCGATGCAGGCCAGCGGGCAGCTCGAGATCGTTGCCGGCAAGACCATCGCCGCAGCGGAGACGGCGGATGGCATCGTCGTCACCTGGCGCCGGCGAGGCAACGACTCGCCCGAAACCTTAACGACACAGCGGATCATCAACTGCACCGGGCCGCAAGGCGACCTCACCCGCACCACTGAGCCGTTGCTCGCCACGCTCCAGCAACGCGGCGTGGTGCGCGCTGACCCGGCAAAGCTCGGGCTCGATGTCGACGGCTGCGCGCGCACGATCGCGGCTGATGGCGAGCCCAACGAATGGCTCTACGCGCTTGGCCCGATGACGCGCGGGGCGTTCTGGGAAATCGTCGCGGTGCCCGACATTCGGCAGCAGACCTGGAACCTCGCACGCCGCCTGTCGAACGCGCAATGGGTTGGCGGCGAGGGGCTTTAGGCCGGCGCGAACTCGCCCGAATCGTCCATCACGTGGAGCACGCCGTCGGCGATAGCGAAATAGGCGCCGTGTAGCTTGAGCGTCCCCGCGGCCTCGCGTTCCGGGATGCACGGGAAGGTGCGCAGGTTACGCAACGACACGCGCACTGTTTCCAGCTCGAGCGCGTGCACCGCTTCCGGCCCGGTGCCGTATTGCGCGACGATCCGATCGCGCGCTTCATCGAGCATATCGACCCAATGGTCGATGAACCCTCCCGCGCCCGGCGGCGCGCCCTTGAACTGTTGCGACAGAGCCGCCGCGACCCCGCCGCACGATCCGTGGCCGAGCACCACGATCTCGCATACTTCCAACTGCGTCACAGCGAATTCGAGCGCGGCCGACACACCGTGTCGCCCGCCGCCGAGCTCAAAAGGCGGCACCAGATTGGCGATGTTGCGCACCGCAAAAATTTCGCCTGGTACCGTGTCGAATATTTGCGCCGGATCGACTCGGCTGTCCGAGCACGCGATCACCATGACGCGCGGGCTCTGCCCCTCGCTCAATTCCTCCCAGCGTTCGCGGTGGCGCCGGTACTCGCTGGTCCGAAAACGCTGATAGCCGTCGAGCAAGTCCACAAAGTCGGTCATGCCCCTGTCTCTGCCAAGGCCGGGAAGGGGTGGCAAGCGCCGCGCAGGATCGCTATCTGCGCGGCATGAACGAGATTTCGCCGCTCATCCGCGAACCCCGCCAGCGCAAGCCCGACTGGATCCGTGTCAAGGCACCCGGGGGCACCGCGTTCGCCGAGACCAAGGCGCTGATGCGCCGGCTCAACCTTGCGACGGTGTGCGAGGAGGCGGCGTGCCCCAATATCGGCGAGTGCTGGACCAAGAAGCACGCGACGGTGATGATCCTGGGCGACACGTGCACGCGCGCCTGCGCCTTCTGCAACGTCAAGACCGGCATGCCCCGCGCGGTCGATCCGCTTGAGCCGGAGCATGTCGCGGTTGCTGCAGCGGAACTGGGGCTGGAGCATATCGTCGTGACGTCGGTCGATCGTGACGATTTGCCCGATGGCGGCGCGAGCCAGTTCGTCAAGGTGATCGAGGCGCTGCGCCGCAACACGCCCAACACGACGATCGAGATACTGACCCCCGATTTCCGCAACAAGGCGCAGGCTGCGGTCGAATCGATCGTCGCCGCGCGGCCCGACGTCTACAACCACAATCTCGAGACCGTCCCACGGCTCTACCCGACCATCCGCCCCGGCGCGCGCTATTACGCCTCGCTGCGGCTGCTGGAAAGTGTGAAGAACCACGATCCATCGATCTTCACCAAGTCGGGCGTAATGCTCGGGCTGGGCGAGGAGCGGCTCGAAGTGCACCAAGTGATGGACGACATGCGCTCCGCCGATGTCGATTTCCTGACGATGGGGCAATATCTCCAACCCACCCCACGCCATACCAAGGTGATGGATTTCGTCAGCCCGCAGGCCTTCGACGCCTATGCCGCGATCGCACGCGCCAAGGGCTTCTTGCTGGTCGCGAGTTCGCCGCTGACGCGGTCGAGCTATCACGCGGGCGACGACTTCGCGAAGATGAAGGCGGCCCGGGAGGCCAAGCTTGCCCAGGCACGCTGAGACGCGGCGGCTCCCCTATACGCCGGAGCAGATGTTCGACCTGGTGGCCGATGTCGGCCGCTATGCCGAATTCCTGCCCTGGGTGTCCGCGGTCCGCATCCGCGCGAACAGCTCGACCGAAATGGTCGCGGACCTGATCGTCGGGTTCAAAGGGTTGCGCGAAACGTTCACCTCGAAGGTCCGCAAGGTGCGGGCAGCGAGCATCCACGTCGATTATCTCGACGGACCGCTTAAATACCTGACCAATGATTGGGCGTTCCGGCCCGCGCCGGGCGGGTGCGATGTCGAGTTTACGGTCGATTTCGCGTTCAAGAACCGGGTGTTCGAGATGCTTGCCGGTCAAGTGTTCGGCCAGGCGCTGCGCAAGATGATCGGTGCGTTCGAGGAGCGTGCCGCCGCGCTTTATTCGCCGTCCGATTCGCGTGGCATCAGCAGTTCGAGTGCGCACAAAGCCGCCTGAAGCCGCACCCCGCCGCGGCCAAGATCGCCGAAATCCTTGCGATCGGCGACAACGTCACCCGGATCGGCATCGCGCTCCGCGCGAGCGAACACCACCGTCCCGACCGGTTTCTTCTCGGTGCCCCCGGCCGGCCCAGCCACACCGGTGATCGCCACCGCGAGATCGGCGTCAGTGGCTTCGAGCGCACCCTGCGCCATGCTCCACGCGGTTGCAATCGACACCGCGCCGAACGTGTCGAGCACGTCATGGCTCACCTTGAGCAGCGCGTGCTTCGACTCGTTGGAATAGGTGACCAGTCCGCCGAGCAGTACTTCCGACGATCCCGGAATCTCAGTGATCGCCGCCGCCACCAGTCCGCCGGTGCAGCTTTCGGCCAGCGCAAACTTGCGCCCGAGCTTGCGGTTCGCATTGACCACCCGCCGTGCGGCATCGACCAGTTCGGCGGGAAGGACGGTGTCGATGGTCACGTGAACGCCCTATACCCTAATCGTTACGACCGCTTGCGCGGCGATCCCTTCGCCGCGACCGGTGAAGCCGAGCCGCTCGGTCGTCGTCGCCTTGACGCTAATTTGGCCGCGCGCAAGCCCCAACAGCGCGGCGATACGCGCGCGGATCGGCTCACGCCACGGGCCGATCTTCGGCGCTTCGCAGATGATCGTGAGGTCGACGAAATCGATTATGCCGCCCTGCGCTGCAACCAGCGAGGCGGCATGCTGGAGAAACTGCCCCGATTCGGCGCCGCGCCATTGCGGATCGCTCGGCGGAAAATGCGTCCCGATATCGCCCGACGCGATCGTGCCGAGCACCGCGTCGGTGATGGCATGAAGCGCGACGTCAGCGTCGCTATGTCCCGATAGTCCCCGGTCATGCGGAATCAGCACGCCGCCGAGCCATAATTCTTCCCCCTCTACGAGGCGGTGGACGTCATATCCCGTTGCGGCGCGTACGCGCATGCTCGCTCCCAATCGTGCTTCGGCGAGCACCAAGTCGCCGGGATAGGTGATCTTTTCGAGCATGGGATCGCCGGCAACCATCGTCACTTCATGCCCCGCACGTCGCATGATCTGTGCGTCATCAGTCGTTTCTTCGCCTTCGGGCCATGATCGGTGTGCGGCAAGGATAGCGGCGAAGTCGAATGCCTGCGGCGTCTGCACGCGGACCAGCGTCGAGCGATCGACCGTGTCGCCCAACGCTTCGCCCTTAGCGGCAAGCGTGTCGGCGATTGGCAGGATAGGAACCGCGCCCGTCGACCGATCCAGCGCCGCCAGTAGTCGATCGATTACTGGCACAGGCACTACAGGTCGCGCGGCGTCGTGGATCAGCACGCGAGCTGCTGCGCCGATTGCTTGAAGCCCATTACGCACCGACTCCCGCCGCGTTGCACCGCCGACCACGGCTTCGCCTTCCACCGATTGTCCGTCGGCGATGACGGTCACGATCCGATCGATCGCCGGATGCGCCGCGAAGGCTCGCCGCGCATGCTCGACCAGCGGGAGGCTATGGAGCAACTGGAATTGTTTGGGCACGTCACCGCCCGCGCGCTCGCCTTTGCCGGCGGCGACGATCAGCGCAACGGTGTCGGACGAACTCATGTCGCGCGCCTAGCGAACCCGCGCCAACCTTGCCAGCGGCAAGCGCCTCGTGTAGGCGCTGCCTAAATTTTAGGCACATGAGCAAACTCGCCCCCATCCAAGTCGGTCCCGTCCGGATCGAGACCCCCGTAATCCTCGCGCCGATGACCGGCGTGAGCGATTTGCCGTTCCGTCGCCTCGTGCGGCGCTTCGGCTCGGGGCTCAATGTGACCGAGATGATCGCCAGTCAGGCCGCGATCCGCGAGACACGCCAGTCGATCCAGAAGGCGATGTGGGACGCGATCGAAGAGCCCGTGTCGATGCAGCTGGTGGGCTGCACGCCCTACGAAATGGGCGAGGCTGCCAAGCTGGCCGAGGATAAGGGCGCCGCGATCGTCGACATCAACATGGGCTGCCCGGTACGCAAGGTGACCAACGGCGATGCCGGGTCGGCGCTGATGCGCGACCTCAAGCTCGCCGCGGCGATCGTTCATGCCTGCGTGAAGGCGGTCAAGGTGCCCGTCACGCTCAAGATGCGGATGGGCTGGGATCTCGACAGCCTCAATGCCCCCGAACTCGCGCGGATCGCGCAGGATATCGGCTGTCAAATGGTCACCGTCCACGGCCGCACGCGCAACCAGATGTACAAGGGCGAGGCCGACTGGGCGTTCGTCCGGTCGGTCAAGGACGCGGTGACTATTCCTGTGATCGTCAACGGCGACATCTGCTCGCCCGAGGACGCTGACCGCGCGCTCGGACAGTCGGGCGCCGACGGCGTAATGATCGGCCGCGGATCGTACGGCCGGCCTTGGTTGCTCAACCAGGTGATGGCGCACCTGTCGTCGGGCCGGACGATCGACGATCCGACAATTGGTGAGCAATATGACGTAATCGCAGGGCATTACGACGAAATGCTCGCGCATTACGGTAATGAAGTCGGCGTCAACATGATGCGCAAGCATATCGGGTGGTACACCAAGGGCCTCGATGGTTCGGCGGCGTTCCGCAACGTCGTCAATCAGGAACCGAACCCCGACCGCGTCAAGGCCATGCTGGCCGAATTCTATGCACCCTGGCGACACCGCGCCGCCGCGTGAGGCGCGCGACGCGCCAAGTTTCGCGGAGCTGTTCGCGGGGCTTCCGATCGCCATCCTGGTGATTGATCCCGCAGGATGCGTCGCCAACGCCAATGGCGAGTGCGAACTGCTGCTCAATCTTTCGGAGCGTGCGATGCACGGGCATCCGTTGGCGAACGTGCTCACATCGCCGCCTGGAACGGGGGATGATCAGGGCCGCGCCATGTCGGCGTTCGATTTCGACATCGGCACCGAACGCACCGGGAAGCTCCGGGTGGACTATTACGAAACCGCCATCGCCGACCGTCCCGGCTGGCGCGTGATCGCTCTGCATCCGTCGGGTGGATCGCGCAGGGTCGGGCAATCGGCTGAGCGAAGCGGCACACGCGCGGCGATTGGGGCCGCGGCGATGCTCGCGCACGAGATTAAAAATCCGCTCTCGGGCATCCGCGGCGCGGCGCAATTGCTTGCCGGCGAGGGAGCAGGGGATGAGTTGACCTCGCTGATCACCACCGAAGTCGATCGAATCGCCGCGTTGATCGACCGAATGCAGGATTTCACCGATCAGCGCCCGCTTCGCCCCGCACCGGCCAATATCTATCCGTTGATCGACCATGCGCGCCGCGTCGCGCAGACCGGTTTCGCGCGCGATATCAGTATCGAGGAGAGCTTCGATCCCTCATTGCCGCCGGTGATGGTCGATGGCGACGCGTTGCTCCAGATTCTCATCAATCTGTTGAAAAACGCCGCCGAAGCGCTCGATGACGTCAAGGCGCCGCGCATTCTGCTCAGCACCGCCTATCGGCACGGTCTGGCGGTCGATGCTGGCCCTGGCCAACCGCGGCGGCGCCTACCGATTGAGCTGTGCGTAATCGACAACGGGGCCGGCGCACCCGCCGACATCACCGACCATTTGTTCAACCCGTTCGTGTCGGGAAAGCCAGAGGGACAGGGACTTGGGCTGGCGCTGGTCGACAAGCTGGTCCGCGATATGGGGGGCGTCGTGCAATATGCGCGCGAAGGGGTTCCCGAGATGACCATATTCCGCATTTTGCTGGCGCGGGGCGAATGACCCGAGTGGGTAACATCCTCGTCCTCGATGACGATGCCGCGATCCGCACGGTCGTGGCGCACGCGCTGCGCCGCGCCGGACACCAAGTCACGACGACCGCGAGCCTCGCCGAATTCAACCGTGAACTTCGCGCGAACACGCCCGATGTAGTGGTCAGCGATGTCGTGCTGCCCGACGGCAACGGGCTCGACATGGTCGTCGGGCTGGCCGAGGCATATCCGCAGCTACCGGTGATCGTGCTGTCGGCGCAGAACACGCTGACCACCGCAGTGCGCGCGACCGAAGTGGGTGCGTACGACTACCTCCCCAAGCCGTTCGACCTGAATGACCTGACGCGCGCGATCGACGGCGCGCTGGCGCGACGGGGCGCCGGCGAGGCCGACCCGGTCGATGCCGACGACACCGACCTGCCGCTGATCGGGCGTTCGCCAGCGATGCAAGACGTCTATCGCGTCATCGCGCGAGTGATTTCGAACGACCTGACCGTGCTGATATCTGGCGAGTCGGGGACCGGGAAGGAACTGGTCGCGCGCGCAATTCACGACCTGGGTCCGCGTCGAGATGCACCGTTCCTGGCAATCAACATGGCGGCGATCCCGCGCGAGCTGATCGAGGCCGAATTGTTCGGACACGAGCGCGGCGCGTTCACCGGTGCGCAGGCGCGTAGTGCGGGGCGCTTCGAGCAGGCGGCCGGCGGTACCCTGTTTCTCGATGAAATTGGCGACATGCCGATCGAGGCCCAAACGCGGCTGTTGCGTGTGCTGCAATCGGGCGAGTTCACCACCGTCGGCGGTGCACGGACAATCCAAGCCGATGTGCGTATCGTCGCCGCGACCAACCGCGACTTGAGCGCGCTAGTCCAGTCTGGCCAGTTCCGCGAAGACCTGTTCTATCGCCTCAACGTCGTTCCGGTGCTGCTGCCGGCGCTGCGCGAGCGGCGCCAGGACATCGCGTTGCTGGCCCGCCATTTCCTCGACCGCGCCGCCGAGCATGGCTTGCCGCGCAAACGCCTTGCCGAGGCAGCGATCGTGGCGCTGGAAGGGCACGATTGGCCGGGCAACGTCCGCGAACTCGAAAATATCATGCGTCGGCTGGCCGTGTTGAGCCGCGACGAGGTAATCGGAGCGGTCGAACTGGGTGTCATGCTTGGCGCGCCACTCAGCGTCGCCGCGACCGCTGGCGTCAGCCTGGATGCTGCAGTGCGCGCGCGGATCGAACAGCTGGCGCGCGAAGATCCACGGGGCGTCGATGATGGCACGCTCTATGAACGGATCATCGCCGAGGTCGAGCGCCCGCTGATCGAGGCGATGCTCGTGCGGCACGGTGGCAACCAGTTGCGCGCGGCACGAGCAATGGGGATCAACCGCAACACATTGCGCAAGCGGCTCGATACACTCGCGATAGACGTCGCAGGCGCGTCGGACTGAGGCCGATTAGCGGCGGCTTGACCGCATTATGTGTTTTCTTTGCCACGGAGCCGTTGTATTCCTGCAACGATGAATGGTGAGGCGACCATTGCCGATGACCCGCGTATCCGGGACTCGCACCTAAGGATCAGCCCAGCGATCGAGTTTGGCTTGCTCGCGCTGGCCATCGCCGTTGCCGTCGCCACCTATTTCATTGTTCGCGGCGGGCAAGCGCCCCAACCGTTGCTGACACCGCCGCTTGTAGCGAGCCTGCTTATCGCAAATCTGGCCTGCTGCGGGAGCCTGATCGTCCTTTTCGGTCGCCGCATCGCCAAGCGGCGTGCCGCTCGGTCCGAAGCTGGGGGGCGAGCGCAACTTCACGTGCGGCTGGTTGCGATCTTCTCGATTCTGGCCAGCGTGCCGACCGTCCTGCTGGCCGTCACCGCGTCGGTGCTGTTCCAATATGGCGCCGAATTCTGGTCGACCGGCCGCGTCCGCGACGTGATCGATAACAGCAAAACGTTGGCGGAGGCGTCGTACGAAGAACTGATCAGCTATGTCGACAGAGAGAACGTCGCCATGGCCAACGACGTACACAAGATGATCTTCGAGCTCAAATGGACGGTGGGCAGTCCCGATTTCCACAATACATACGCGCAGGATGTGCTCGGTCGCAGCCTGTCCAACTCCCTGATCTTTTCGGTCGATGCTGATGGTAAAATTGTCTTCCGCGACCGTGTGCTCAATTCGGACTCGTTCGAAGACAAGATACTACCTGAAGACATCAAAAAGATCGTCGCCGGTCTGCCGGTGCGCGGCACCAACAGCAAGCGCACGTATTCGCTGACGCCAATCGTCGGCACCGACATGTTGCTATATTCCACCCGCGAGGGAGGTGCAGCTGAATTGGCGCAGCGTCTGACGCTCGCGAACCGGACATTCGCCGATTACAACAGCCTGCGTGCGCGATCCCGCGCGATCCAGCTTCAGTTCAACGCCGCATTGCTGGCGATATCGCTATTGATCATCGCGATCGCGGTGTGGATTGCGTTGGTCGTGGCCGACCGGTTGGTCCGCCCGGTCAACCAATTGGTCGGAGCGGCGCGGCGGGTTGCCGATGGCGACCTTACCGCGCGCGTACCTAATCCGCGCACTGACGACGAAGTGGGGACGCTCGCCAACGCGTTCAACACGATGACCGGCCGCCTGGAAGCTCAGACCAGTGCACTCGAACGCCGCCGTGCGTTGATCGAGGCCGTGATGTCTGGCGTTAGCGCGGGCGTCATTTCGGTCGCCGGCGACGGTGCGATCCGGCTGATCAATGCGCCGGCGGCGGAATTGCTTCGCATCGATGCCGCCGAGGCGGTTGGCGCGTCGATGACAACGGTCGCCCCCGAACTGGCCGACGCGCTCGCGAGCGCCGCACGCGAGTCGATCGTGGAGCTTACCGCGGGTGGGGAAAAGCGGACGCTCGCGGTGCGAATTACCGCCGATAATGATGGCAGCGTGCTGACCTTCGACGACATTACCCAGCAATTGCTCGACCAGCGCCGCGCAGCATGGTCCGACGTTGCGCGCCGGATCGCGCACGAGATCAAAAATCCGCTGACGCCGATTCAATTGGCGGCCGAGCGGCTTCAGCGCCGCTATGGCAAGACGATCGAGGCTGGGGACACAATCTTCGGCCAACTGACCGACACGATTGTCCGACAGGTCGGCGACTTGCGCCGGATGGTCGACGAATTCTCATCGTTCGCGCGAATGCCCAAACCGGTCTTTCACGACGAGTCACTGATCGATCTTGCGCGACAGTCGCTGTTCCTGCACGAGGTCGCGCATCCGGCGATCCGTTTCTCGCTCGACGCGCCGGATGCCGTGCCGCTCGTGTGCGACCGCCGCCAGATCGGGCAGGCGTTGACCAACATCGTCAAGAACGCGGTCGAGGCGATCGAGGCGCGCGGCGAAGGTCTGGCCGGTGAGGTCATCGTGACACTCAAGCCAGGTGACCGCCAGACGCTCGTGGAAATTGCCGACGACGGTATCGGCCTGCCGCTCGAGCGCGACCGGATCGTCGAGCCGTACATGACTACGCGCGCGCGCGGGACCGGGCTCGGCCTGGCGATCGTCAAGAAGATTATCGAAGAACATTGCGGGACGATCGCCTTCGCCGACCGGCCGGGCGGGGGAACGGTGGTTTCGATCGTCTTCGACACCGCGGCGCTTGATGCGTTGCTCGATGAAAGCCGCGATTCCGCGGACACAAGTCAGGGCGAGGCTGCTCTTGCCATGCTTACCAGAACCGGACCGAAATCATGAGCCTCGACATCCTCGTCGTCGATGACGAACGGGACATCCGCGAACTCGTCGCCGGCGTGCTCCAGGACGAAGGGTACGACACCCGTGCTGCTGCCGACAGCGACGCGGCGCTCGATGCAATATCGGCCCGGCGCCCCAGCCTGGTGCTGCTGGACGTCTGGCTTCAGGGGTCGCGGCTCGACGGCCTCGATCTGCTCGACGAGATCAAGCGACGCGATCCATCGATCCCCGTGCTGGTCATTTCGGGTCACGGCAACATCGACACTGCAGTTGCGGCGATCCGGCGCGGCGCGGTCGATTTTATCGAAAAACCGTTCAACGCCGACCGGCTGTTACTGATGGTGGCGCGGGCAACAGAAACCGAACGGTTGCGGCAGGAGGTCAAGTCGCTGCGCGCCTCGATCGGCCGCGACACCGACCTGACGGGCAATTCGGGCGCGATAAACGGCGTTCGCGCAACGTTGAAACGCGTGGCGGGTACCGGCAGCCGAGTGCTGGTGATGGGTGCGGCCGGCGTAGGCAAGGAAGTCGCCGCGCGCTTGCTGCACAACTGGAGCACACGTGCGCAGGGGCCGTTCATCATTGTCAGCGCCGCCCGCATGACTCCCGAGCGTGTCGAAGAGGAGTTGTTCGGCATCGAGGAGGGCGGCGACCTGGTCCGCCCCGGCCTGCTCGAACAGGCGCATGGCGGCACGTTATTCCTCGACGAAATCGCCGACATGCCGATCGCGACGCAGGGCCGGATTCTGCGCGTGCTGACCGACCAGAGTTTCACCCGTGTCGGCGGCCAGCGCACGGTCAAGGTCGATGTCCGCGTCGTCTCGGCGACCGCGCGTAACCTCACCGACGAAATCGCCGAGGGACGTTTCCGCGAGGATCTTTATTACCGGCTCAACGTCGTTCCCGTGGCGATTCCGTCGCTGACTGAGCGGCGCGAAGACATTCCTGCGCTGGTCGAGCATTTCGTCGCGCATTACGCCAACGAACGCCGCGTGCCGACGCCCGAAGTCGCCGACGACGCCATGGTGGCGCTGCAAAGCTATGAATGGCCGGGCAACGTCCGCCAGCTCCGCAACGTGGTCGAGCGCACGATCATTCTCGCGCCCGGCGACCGCATCGGCCGGATCGACGTCGATCTGCTCCCCGCCGAGGTGCTCGGCGGCAATGGCGACGGGGCGGGAGCCTCGGCGATGATGGGAGCGCCGCTGCGTGAGGCGCGCGAGACATTCGAGCGCGAATATCTTCGCGTCCAGATCCGGCGTTTCTCGGGCAATATCTCACGCACCGCGACCTTTATCGGGATGGAGCGGTCGGCGTTGCACCGGAAACTCAAGCTGCTCGGGATTACCGACAGCCGCGAAGATTAGGTCCGCGCTGGACGTAAGGCGCCGCCCACCATACATTGCCGATGCGCGAGCCGGACGGGTGAGCGCTTCAGACGCCGGAAAACGGCGCCTAGCGGGGTACATCCCGCCAAAACCAAGGACCGATAATGGCCGACAAGCAAACCTCGCTCCAGGATCTGTTCCTCAACGCGCTACGCAAGGCGAAAACACCGGTGACGATGTTCCTCGTCAAAGGCGTCAAGCTTCAGGGTATCGTGACGTGGTTCGACAATTTCAGCGTGCTGCTGCGCCGCGACGGCCAGTCGCAGCTAATTTATAAGCACGCGATCTCGACGATCATGCCGTCCAACCCGATCGACGTCGCCGCAATAGTCGACGCGGTGGGGGAGGCGCAGAAGAAGCAGCCGCTGCTCCAGGAAATCTTCCTCAATGCCGTGCGCAAGTCTGAAGACAGCGTGACGATGTTTCTGGTCAACGGCGTCATGCTGCAGGGACACATTGCGTCGTTCGATCTGTTCTGCATGCTGCTTGAACGCGAAGGGATGGCGCAGTTGGTCTACAAGCACGCGGTATCGACCATTCAACCGGCGCGGCCGTTGAATTTATCAGAAGATTCAACGGAATCCACCGAGGATTGAGCACCGGTTTCGAACGTGACCGCGACGACTTCGCCCGCGGGGCGAGGGCGATCGTCGTACTGCCCGACCAAGGCAAGGCGAGCCGCGATGCCGAGGCTCGGCTGGCGGAGACGGGTGGCCTGGCGCTGGCGATCGGGGTCGAGGTGGTCGACAAGATCGCTTTCCGCGTCCGCGCACCCAAACCGGCGACGCTGATCGGGTCGGGGCAGGTCGAGCAACTCGCCGCGCAGGTGCGGATGGAGGAGGCGGGGCTGGTCGTGTTCGACGCCAGCTTGACGCCGGTGCAGCAACGCAACCTCGAAACCGCGCTCGAAGCCAAGGTTATCGACCGTACCGGGCTGATCCTCGAAATCTTCGGCGAGCGCGCTGCGACCGCCGAGGGACGATTGCAGGTCGAACTCGCGCATCTCGATTACCAGGCGGGTCGATTGGTCCGGAGTTGGACTCACCTTGAACGTCAGCGCGGTGGGTTCGGCTTCCTAGGTGGTCCAGGGGAAACGCAGATCGAAGCTGATCGCCGCTTGATCCGCGACCGCATGGCGCGGTTGAAGAAGGAGCTCGATCAGGTCAGCCGCACCCGCGGCCTCCACCGCGACCGGCGCCAGCGCGCGCCGTGGCCGATCATCGCCCTCGTTGGCTATACCAACGCCGGAAAATCGACGCTTTTCAATCGCCTGACCGGGGCTGACGTCATGGCGGAAGACTTGCTGTTCGCGACGCTAGACCCGACGCTGCGGCAGATTTCGCTGCCGGGGATCGACAAGGCGATCGTGTCCGACACGGTCGGCTTCGTTTCCGAACTGCCGACGCAATTGGTCGCAGCGTTCAAGGCTACGCTAGAGGAAGTGGTGAC
The DNA here is from genome assembly GCF_028292965.1 of Sphingomonas bacterium. Lineage (GTDB taxonomy): Bacteria > Pseudomonadota > Alphaproteobacteria > Sphingomonadales > Sphingomonadaceae > Sphingomonas. The sequence goes on from NZ_JAQGLG010000180.1 coordinate 46,403, forward strand.
GGCCGACTTGCTGATCCACGTTCGCGATATCGCGCATCCCGACAGCGAGGCACAGCGCGCCGATGTCGAGAAGGTGCTGCGCGAGATTGGCGTGGCCGATGCGACGCCGCGGTTCGAGGCGTGGAACAAGGTCGACCTGCTCCACGGCGATGACCGTATCGATGCGCTCAACGAGGCCGGGCACCGCGACGATGTCGTCGCGATCTCGGCGATGACCGGGGAAGGGGTCGATGACCTGATCGCCGAGGTTGCCGCCAAACTGACTGCCGCACATCGACGTTACTCGATCACGCTCGATGCGGCGGACGGGGCGGGGGCGGCGTGGCTCCACCAGCATGGCGACGTTCTGAGGCAGGTGGTCGAAGGGGACAGCGCAATCTACGACGTGCGGATGGCGCCGCGCGACTATGAGCGGTTTGAAACCCGCCCTTAGATTCCTCTCTTAACGCGCTGCCAGAGCGCTTCCTGCTCATCGAGGCTGCGCGACGCGAAGCCGGTATCCGCCGCTTCCATCGCCTTGAACCGCCGTTCGAACTTCGCACTTGCCGAGCGTAAAGCCGCTTCAGCGTCGATCCCCAATTTACGCGCCCAGTTTACCGTCGCAAACAACAGGTCGCCAATCTCTTCTTCGCGCTCGGCGTCGGTCGTGGCTGTCTCGACCTCAGCAAGTTCCTCGTCGATCTTGACGCGTGCTCCGCTCGGATCGGGCCAGTCGAACCCGGTGCGCGCGGCGCGCTTCTGGAGTTTTTCGGCACGGAGCAATGCCGGAAGGCCAATCGCCACACCGTCGAGCGCACTCTCGGCACCCTTGGCGCCACGTTCTTCGGCCTTGATCTGTTCCCACAGATAGTGGCCACCCTCGGCCGCATCGCCGAAGATATGCGGGTGACGACGCTCCATCTTGTCGCAGATCGATGCGACCACGTCGTTGAGCGCAAAGTCACCGCCTTCCTCCGCCATGCGGGCATGGAACACGACCTGAAGCAGTAAGTCGCCGAGCTCGTCCTTGAGATCGGCCATGTCGCCACGCTGACACGCGTCGGCGACCTCATAGGCTTCCTCGATCGTGTACGGCGCGATCGTCGCGAAAGTCTGCACCGTATCCCATTCGCAACCACGCTCGGGATCGCGCAACCGCGCCATGATCGCGACGAGGCGCTCGATGTCGATTCCAGGCCGCGGAATTTGGGGAGGACGGTTCATACGCTCGCCTTATAACAACCTCGCTACCCCGCAGGCCATGTGTATAACGCGGCACTGGCGAGTTCGACGTTCAAGCGGAGATCGACAGATGAAGGCGCTCCTTCTGGTGACGATGCTGGGTGCGACCGCGCTTGCCGCTCCGCAAAAGACGGTGCGCCCAAAAACATCGATTGCAATGAACGACAGCTCCAAATCCCATTCCTAGATTGATAATATACATTATGTAAAGTCTAGCGGGATTGCGGGATCAGGATGAGCGTCTTCCCCTCCACCCGCCAGGATTTGAGCCGCGACAGGAAACTCATGCCGAGTACGTCCTCATCGCCGAACGATTCGGATACGACTGCCGGCGCGTCGGTGGCGATGATGCCGCCGACCTTGAGCTCGGCGATCGTCGCGGGCTGCGCCAGGACCTGACCATTCGCGGTGTCCAGCGGGATTTGCGGTGACATACTGTCGATCGCGACCTTGGCGTCCGCTGCGCTGGCCGTCGACAGGCTGGTATAGCTGGCACCACTATCGACCAACAATGTGCGCTCGACGCCGTTGATCGTCGCACGGGCGTAGAAATGACCGTCATCGGCCATCGCGATGCGGACTTCGTTGCCGATCACCGACTGATCGCGACCGTAAAACATCTCACGCGCACCCGACACCAGCCATTCGTTGCGATTTACCAGCGCGACGATCATCAGTCCGGTGGCAAAAATGCCGATCCACGCCAAGGACATCAATGCGACGCGCCCCAGTGGCAGCCGCCGCGCGAACAGCGCCGACAGCGGCAGGATCAAGAGCAGCGCGTAAAAGATCGCATTGCCGGTCTGGTCGGTCATCGCTCAACCTCGAATTCGAGCCCATCGTGCGCCGGTACCACGCCCGCGGGCAGTTCCGCGAGCAACGACGCATAGTCCATCGATTGGTCGAGATGAGTCAGCGCGGTGTGGCATGGGGAGAGTTGGTCGATCCACGGCAGCGCCTCGGCCAAATGCGGATGGCTCGGGTGCGGACGGCGGCGCAGGATATCGACGATCCAGACGTCGAGATTCTGATACAGCGCGCGCATATCGTCAGTCATTACGTTGAAATCGGTAGCATATCCGATCGATCCGGTTCCGCTATCGAAGCGCAATCCGGCGGAGGTAATGTTGGCGTGCGGCTGGTCGGTCGCACTGATCTCAATGTCACCTACCGTCAGTTTGTCGGGCAACTCACTTAGGTCGACGGTCGGCGGATAGCCGTCCAGCCCTTCGAATACATAAGCGAACCGGTCGCGCAGTATCTTCGCCGTTCCGGGCCGGGCATATCCCTGCACGGGCTTTCGCATCGCATGATAGATCTGGCGGAGATCATCGATGCCGTGGGTGTGATCGGCATGATCGTGCGTCCAGATCACGGCGTCAACGCTGTCCACGCCCGCCACCAGCAACTGTTCGCGCATGTCGGGGCCGGTGTCGACCAGAATGCGCGTCGTGGCAGTCTCGATCATGATCGACGCCCGCGTCCGGCGGTTGCGCGAGTCTTCGGGGTCACACCCGCCCCAGTCGTTGCCGATCCGCGGCACCCCCGACGACGTTCCACAGCCGAGAATGCGAACCTTCATTCGGCAGTTTTAGCGAATAATTTGTGGAAGTTGACGCGTGTTGCGTCGGCCAGATCGTCGGCATCTTCGCCGCGCAATTGCGCCAGAAATCGACAGGTGTCGGCGACGAACGCCGGCTCGCCGGTTCGTCCGCGGTGGGGGACCGGCGCGAGGAACGGCGCGTCCGTTTCGATCAGCAGCCGGTCGAGCGGGAGGCGCGCGGCGATTTCCTGAAGATCCTTGGCGTTCTTGAAGGTCACGATGCCCGAAATCGAGATGTACAGGCCCAGATCCAGTGCCTTGTCGGCGAAATTCCCGCTGGCGGTGAAACAATGGATGACGCCGGGATAGGCCCCCTTCCCCATCTCATCGCGCAGGATGTCGATCGTGTCCTCCTCCGCGTCTCGCGTGTGAACGACGATCGGCAGCCCGGTTTCGCGGCTCGCCGCCAGATGCGCGCGGAAACTGGCGCGCTGCCGCTCGCGGTCGGAACGATCGTAATAATAATCGAGCCCCGATTCGCCGATTCCGACGACGCGTGGGTGCGTGGCGCGCTCGATCAGTTTGGCGGCGTCCACGTGCGCGTGCTGATCGGCCTCGTGCGGGTGAATCCCGACCGTTGCCCAGACGTCGTCATGCGCGTCCGCGACGGCGATAACGTCATCCCATTCGCGCTCGCGGGTCGAGATATTGAGCATCGCGACCACGCCGCTGGCGCGCGCGCGAGTCAGTATATCGGCCTGCTGCTCGGCCAAGCCCTTGTAGTTGAGGTGGCAATGGCTGTCGGCGAGCCTCATGTTGGGTCGATCTCAAGACGCGGGAACACGCCCGAGGGTGCTGGGAGTGGCGTTCCCGCGAGGATCGGCCGGCTGAGTGCGTCGAAATTGCGTACGTCCACTCCCTGCCCGAGCAGATCGAGCAATTTGTCGGCGCTTTCGGGGATCGCCCAGCGTGCCATGATCGCGATGCGACGCACAGCTTCGGCAGCGTAGTACAGGATCGTATCGGCGCGCGGCGCGTCGGTCTTGCGGACGCTCCACGGTGCCTGATCGGCGAAATACTGGTTGGCGTCACGTGCGACGCTCCAGATCGCCTCCAGTGCGGTATGGATCGCAAGGTCGGCCATCGCTTCGTGCATGCCGGCCTCGGCCGCGCGCACGCTCTCGACCAGCGCCTCCTCGGCATCGGTCGCCTCCCCTGCCGTCGGGACCGCCGCGCCGTTCTTGGCGATGATCGATAGGCAGCGTTGCGCCAGATTGCCGAGATTATTGGCCAAGTCGGCGTTGCACCGCGTGACGATCGCGTCTTCCGAATAGCTGCCGTCCTGCCCAAAACTGACTTCGCGCAGCAGGAAATAACGCAGCGGATCGACCCCGAAGCGATCGGCGAGCTCTATCGGATCGGTGACATTGCCAACCGACTTGGACATCTTCTCCCCGCGGTTGAGCAGGAAGCCGTGCCCGAACACCTGTTTGGGCAATGCGATCTTCGCACTCATCAGAAACGCTGGCCAGTAAACGGCGTGGAATCGTACGATATCCTTGCCTATTAAGTGCAGGTCGGCGGGCCAATATCGGTCGAGCGCATCGGGATAGCCGACGCCGGTCAAGTAATTGGTCAGCGCGTCGACCCACACATACATGACGTGGCCGTCGCTGCTCGGCACCTTGACCCCCCAGTCGAAACTGGTGCGCGATACCGACAGGTCGTTCAGCCCGCCCTCGACGAAGCGGAGCGTTTCGTTGCGTCGCGCCTGGGGGCGGATGAAATCGGGGTTGGCGGCGTAATGGTCGAGCAGCGGCTGCTGATATTTGGACAGGCGAAAGAACCACGTCTCCTCCGAGGTCCATTCGACCGGCGTGCCTTGCGGCGACAGTTTGCCCCCCTCCCCGTCTACCAATTCCTTCTCGTCGTAAAACGCCTCGTCGCGAACCGAATACCATCCCTCATAGCGGTCGAGATAGAGATCGCCCGCCGCCTCCATCGCCTGCCAGATCGCGCGGCTCGCGGCGTGATGGTCAGGTTCGACGGTGCGGATGAAGCGATCGTATGAGATGTTGAGACGGTCATCCATCGCTTTGAAATATGCCGACATCTCGTCGGCAAGGACGGTCGCTTCGACCCCGCGGTCCCGTGCGGTCTGAAACATCTTGAGTCCATGTTCGTCGGTGCCGGTCTGAAACCGCACATCGCGTCCGGCCTGGCGATGGAAGCGCGCGATGGCGTCGGCCGCGATCGCTTCATACGCATGGCCGATATGCGGGCGGCCGTTGGGATAACTGATCGCGGTGGTAATGTAATAGGGTTCGGCCATAGCCTCCCCTAGAACATCGACGGGCGGGTTTGAAGGCTCAGCGGTGCGCGGCGAGTGTCGCGACGATCCCGCCCATTTCGAACACCGTGCCCTGCGCATCGAGCGACAGGCCGAGCGCGCTGGCGGCGAGATTGCGCGCGGCGTCGTGGGCGTCGAGCGCGGTGCGGAGCGCCTCGCCGGTACGGACACGCGCCTGGGCCGCGATGAAACGCGGCGCGCGGTCGAGGAACGCCTCGTAGCGGGGCTGCGCAGCCTTGAGCGACAATTTACCGGCCAGCTCTGCCCGCGTCGCGTTGGACGGGTCGCCGCGCGCCAGTTCGCCAAGCGCTTGGTCGAGCCCGGCAATATCGAGCCCCGCCATCGCCAGCGCCTGCGCGGGCGACCCCTGCCCCACCCGGACCAGATCGTCGATCTCGCCCGGCTTTGCGCCCGCATCGACCAGCGCCGCGCGCATGTCGGCATCGTCGAGCGGTTCGAACCGCAGCAATCGGCAGCGCGACCGGATCGTCGGCAGCAAACGCCCCGGCGCATGGCTGACGAGCAGAAACACCGTGCCTGCAGGCGGCTCCTCGAGGTTCTTGAGGAGCGCGTTGGCGCCGTTGCGCTCGAGATCGTCGGCCGAATCGATCACCACAACCCGGCGGTCGGAAAAGGTCGGCTTGACCGAGAAAAACGGTTCGATCGCGCGAACCTGAGTGACAGTGATGCTTCGCGCGAGCCCTTGATCGGGCTTCTTCTCGTCCTTTGGCAACCGTTCGAGCTTCTTGAAGTCGGGATGCGATCCCGCGTCGATCAACTGCTGCGTGCGGTCGCCCGGCGGGATGGCGTAATCGTCCGGCTGCCCCGGCCCCGCGAGGATTCGCCGCGCGGCCAACATCGCGAAGGTCGCCTTCCCAACCCCTTCCGGTCCCGCGAACAGCCAAGCGTGGTGGAGCGATCCGCCGTCGAACGCCGCCGAAAATGCCTGTTTTGCCAACGCGTTACCGATATGCGACGTCATGGCAGCAGGTCGGCGATCTCAGTCAGCAATCCCGCAGCAACGGTATCGGCGTCACCGCTGGCATCGACCAGCCGCACGCGCTCCGGATCGGCCGCGGCGAAGCGGCGGAAGGCAGCGGCGACGTCGTCGTGGAACGCGCGCTCGCGCGCGGCGAAGCGATCCGCCCCCTCTCCATCGCGCGCCGAGGCACGTTCGGCGCCCAGTTCGGGCGGCACTTCGAGCACCAACGTCCGATCGGGGAGCAACCCGCGCGATCCGAAGCCGTGCAGCGCCATTACGGCGGCGTCATCGATCCCGCCGGCGACACCCTGATAGGCGCGCGACGAATCGACATAGCGGTCGGATATCACCCAGGTGCCGACGCCGATTGCCGGCTGGACAACCTTTTCGACATGGTCGGCGCGCGCGGCGGCGAACAACAAGGCTTCGGTATGCGCGCTCCAGCGGTTGACCGTGCCCTGCATCAGCAGATCGCGGATCGCCTCCGCCCCATCGCTGCCGCCGGGTTC
>NZ_JAQGLG010000201.1 GCF_028292965.1 Sphingomonas bacterium
CCCGGTAGAAACCGTCTGGAAGATCGCCGTCGAGCGCCAGGTCGAATGGTGGTGCCCCAAACCCTGGACGGTCGAACTGATCGAGCAGGACTGGCGCGCCGGGGGACGCTCGGCGATGATCATGCGCGGGCCCGATGGCGAGGAAATGCCGCAGGAAGGCGTGTTCCTCGAGGTCACGCCGAACAAGCGCTTCGTGTTCACCGATGCGTTCAGCGTCGGCTGGATTCCCCGGAGCCACTTCATGGTCGGCACGATGGAATTCGCCGATGAGCGCGGCAAGACGCGCTACACCGGCACCGCGCGTCACTGGGACGTGGAATCGTTCGAGCAGCATAAGGCGATGGGGTTCGAGCCTGGCTGGAGCAAGGTCGCCGAACAGCTCGCCGAACTGGCCGAGGCGGCCTAGATCGACAGCCTGGTTGTCGACTTGACCTCTTCCAGCACGGCATAGGTCCGTGTCTCGCGCACGCCGGGCAGGGTGACCAGCGCCTCGCCGAGAAAGGCGCGATAGGCCGCCATGTCGGCGACACGCACCTTGAGCAGATAATCGAAGCCGCCCGCCACCATATGGCATTCGAGCACCGCCGGCATGCGCCGGACATGAGTGGCGAATTCGACGAAGGTGGCGTCGCTGGTGCGGTCGAGCAGCACCTCGATGAAGATCATCAGCGCATGGTCGAGCTTGGCCGGATCGAGCAGCGCGGTGTAGCCGGTGATGACGCCGCTCGCCCGCAGCCGTTTGACCCGGTCGAACGCGGCCGCCGGAGACAGGCCGCACCGCTCGGCCAGCGCCTGATTGGTGATCCGGCCATCCTCCTGCAGCACGCGCAGCAGCTTCAGGTCCATATTGTCCACTGATGATCCTTCGTCTTCATCGGACCTGGATGATATTTTATTCGGCTCTCAGGTCAATATGACGAAGCACCTTAGCACCAGATGCAAATATAATCGGCGTATCTTAGATGGACGAGGCCCGCTCAACCCACTTCGTCACCCCGGGCTTGTTCCGGGGTCCACCGTGCCGCGACCGCTCGGGCCGATGCGCCTGCGGGACGGTGGATGCCGGAACAAGCCCGGCATGGCGGAAGGGGGTCGGAGGGAAACCCGAATGCAGGAAACAAAGCAAATGACCGCCATCGACTGGGATCGCCTCGACGAGGGAAAATATCGCGACGAGAGCGCCGTGGTGCGCGACCTGCTCGCGCGCCAGCCGCTCTCGCCGGCGGAGCGCGAGACGGTCGTCACCCGCGCCGCGACGCTGGTCGAAGGCGCGCGCGCCACGACCGAGAAGCAGGGCATCGTCGAGAGTTTCCTGCAGCAATTCTCGCTCGGCACGCGTGAGGGGCTGGCGCTGATGTGCCTTGCCGAGGCTTTGCTGCGCACCCCCGACCCCGAAACGCGCGACCGGCTGATCGCCGAGAAGATCGGCTCGGCCGAATGGGGCACCCATCTCGGCCAGTCGGACAGCATGTTTGTCAACGCCTCGACCTGGGGCCTGATGCTGACCGGCAAGCTGGTCGATGTCGATCCCGAGGCACGCTCCAACCCGATGGGCTTCGTCAAGCGCATGGCGGCCAAGCTCGGCGAGCCGGTGATCCGCCAGGCGGTGGCGGCGGCGGTGCGCATCATGGGCGAGCAGTTCGTGCTCGGCCGCACGATCGAGGACGCGCTCGCCCGCTCGAAGCGCGAGGGGTATCTGTGCTCGTTCGACATGCTCGGCGAGGGCGCGCGCACGGCGGAGGATGCCGAGCGCTACGAGCATATCTATGCCCGGGCGATCGACGCGGTGGGCGAGGCGCGCGGCAAGGGGCTCGCCCCCGAGGACGGCCACGGCGTGTCGATCAAGCTGTCGGCGCTGTCGCCGCGTTACGAGGCGGTGCAGGAAGCGCGCGTCTGGGAGGAGCTTTATCCGCGCATGAAGCGGCTGGTGCTGATCGCCGCCGGGCATGATCTCAACCTGGCGATCGATGCGGAGGAAGCCGACCGGCTGGTGCTGTCGCTGAAGCTGGTCGACCGGCTCGCGCGCGACCCGGAACTGGGTGACTGGAAGGGGCTGGGCGTGGTGGTGCAGGCCTATCAGAAGCGCGGGCTGGCGGTGATCGCGGCGCTGGAGACGCTGGCGAAAGACAGCGGCCGGCGCATCATGGTGCGGCTGGTCAAGGGCGCCTATTGGGACAGCGAGATCAAACGCGCACAGATTGCCGGGCGGCCGGGCTATCCGGTGTTCACCACCAAGCCGGCGACCGATCTGTCCTATCTCGTCTGCGCCGAGGCGCTGATCGCGGCGAGCCCGTCGCTCTATCCGCAATTCGCCACGCACAACGCGCATACGTTGGCCGCGGTGCGGCTGATGGCCGAGCGGCGCGACGTGCGCATCGAGCATCAGCGACTGCATGGCATGGGCGAGGCGCTGTACCGCGCCGCCGGCCCGGGCGAGCGCGGCGCGGTGCTGCGCGCCTATGCGCCGGTCGGCGGGCATGAAGATCTGCTGCCCTATCTCGTGCGCCGCCTGCTCGAAAATGGCGCCAACACCAGCTTCGTCCATGCGCTGCTCGACGAGGATGTGCCGGCGGCGATGATCGTCGCCGATCCCGTTGCCGCGGTCGAGGCCGCGCCCGGGCCGCATCCGAAGATACCGCTGCCGGCGGACGTCTACGGATCATCGCGCAAGAACCCACTCGGCCGGGACTATTCCATTGCGGCCGAACGTGCGCGGGCGGCTGCCGCCACGCGGGCAATCGCGGAAGAGAAGCTTGCCGCCGGGCCGATCATCGGCGGGAAAATGCGAGCAGGTGCCACGCCGCATGCGATGACAAGCCCGTCCGACCACGCCATCCCGCTTGGCATGGCGGGCGAGACGAGTGCCGCCGATATCGACGAGGCGGTGCGTCTTGCCGCCGCCGGGCAACGCGACTGGGATCAGCGCGGCGGTCTCGGCCGCGCGCATGTGCTGCGTTCGATGGGCGATGCGCTGGAACGCGACATGGATCGGCTGATCGCCCTGCTGTCGCGTGAGGCGGGCAAGACGCTCAACGACGGCGTCGCCGAAGTACGCGAGGCGGTCGATTTCTGCCGCTATTATGCCCACCTTGCCGAACAGCAATTTGCCGCACCCGAGACGTTGCGCGGTCCGGTCGGCGAGACCAATCAGCTCGAGCTGCGCGGTCGCGGCACCTTCGCCTGCATCAGCCCGTGGAATTTCCCGCTGGCGATCTTCACCGGCCAGATCGCCGCGGCGCTCGCCGCCGGCAATGCCGTGTTGGCCAAGCCGGCCGAGCAGACGCCGTTCATCGCCGCCGCCGCGGTCAAGCTGTTCCACGCCGCTGGGCTCAACCCCGATCTGCTGGCGCTGCTGCCGGGTGACGGCGCGACGGTCGGCGCGGCGCTGGTGGTGCATCCCGGCGTGCACGGCGTCGCGTTCACCGGTGGCACCGACACGGCGCGGGCGATCAACCGCCAGCTTGCCGATCGGCCCGGCCCGATCGTGCCGTTCATCGCCGAGACCGGCGGGCTGAACGGCCTGTTCGCCGACTCGACCGCGTTGCGCGAGCAGGTGGTCGATGACGTGATCGTCTCGGCGATCGGTTCGGCCGGGCAGCGCTGCTCGGCGCTGCGGCTGCTGTTCCTGCCCAAGGATACCGCAGACACGACGATCGCCGCGCTGACCGGCGCGCTCGATACTCTGGTGATCGGCGACCCGGCCGATCCCGGCACCGATGTCGGTCCGGTGATTGACGAGGAGGCGCGCGCCCTGCTCGACGCCCATGTCGAGCGGCTCGAACGTGAGGCGAAGATCCTCGCCCGCCGCGACATTGGCGGCATGCGTGAAAAGGGCAGCTTCTTCGGCCCGGTCATCGCCGAAGTACCGAGCCCCGACTTCCTCGCGCGCGAGGTGTTCGGCCCGGTGCTGCATATCTATCGGTACGACCCGCAGGATCTGGCCAGCGTGGCGACCGCGCTGGCGGATCGCGGCTATGGCCTGACGCTCGGCGTGCACAGCCGGATCGATCGCTTCGCCGAGGAAGTCCGCGCGCTCGTTCCGGCGGGCAATTTCTACGTCAACCGCTCGATCGTCGGCGCGGTGGTCGGGGTGCAGCCCTTCGGCGGTGAGGGCCTGTCCGGCACCGGCCCCAAGGCCGGCGGGCCGCACGCCTTGCTGCGTTATGCGGTCGAGCGGGCGATCTCGATCAACATCACCGCGCAGGGCGGCGACCCTGCGCTGCTCAACCTCTGACCGCGATTCACTTTTCGCGCGACCGCGTCATGATCAATGCCGGCCCGCACCCTCCGGGGCGCGGGCCGGCTCATTCTCATCGTTGGTACAAAGCGCGTGCGCTTGTTGGAATCATCGCCCCGCGGTCCTGGGCCGATGATGGACGAGCGCAAGAAAAACCGCTCCCTATTCGCATAATTCGCTAGGAAAAGGAGTGGTCCTCGCCAGCCGATTCTCGCGGCCGCTCATAGTTGCGTGTCAGTCATCGTCGTTGGATTCGCGCTAGAATATTGTGTGGCATCATCACCGAACGCGCGGGTTCGCTCCCCGGAAAACGTACCCCGTCGGCTCGCAAAATGCCCTTTGTCTTTCACGCTGCCCGGCAAGCGACGTGCGGAATACTTGCAAAATCCGCCCCGCTCAGTCCTTCACGCGCCGATAGATCAGGTCATAGACCACGACCCAGCTTTTGCCGCCGTCGCTGGAATCGTCATAATATTGCCGCACCGTCCCGTCGGGCTGCGGCGACAGCGACATGCGGTGGAGGATGGTGCGCGTCGGGTCACCAGGCGCGGGCAGGGGACGGAGGAATTCGAGCCGAGCGCCCGTCCAGCTGCCGACATAGTCATGCTGGCCGCCGGTCGAATCGACCCAGGTCTGGCGCCATTTTCCGGTGCGGCGATCATAGCGGCTAAAGCTGCCGCCGGTCATGCCGCTGACGTCGTGCCATTCCTTATGGATGACGCAGCCGCCATAAGCGTGGTCGATATGACTTTCGCCATCCGCCGCGCCCGAAGCGTGCTGGAACGCCTGCCAATGGCCGACTCAGAAATCGAGCTGGTGATATTCCGGCGCCTGGCATGGCACGGGCGCCGCTGGAGGTTGCTGCTGCGCCGATGCGCCCGCCGTCATGGTGAGCAGCAGCGTGACAGCCACCGATGCGCGGTTCATCCCGCCGCCTTGCGATAGGTAAAGTCGAACGAGGGCGTCCAGGTCGTGCCACCATCGGTGGAGTTCTCGCCGAACTGGCGCACCGATCCATCGGCGCTCCTGCTGTAAGTCATCCGCGTGAGCGGGCCGGTCGCATTGGTCGGTGCCGTGGGCCATACGCCCTGGATGACCATCGCGCTGCCGTTCCAGCCACCGGTGAACAAGGCGCGGGTGTTGCCGGAATCGATCCAGAACTGCTCCCACTGCTTCTTCGCCGGAACATAGACCGACAGGCTGCCGCCGCCGGCGCCGCCGAGCGGCATCCAGTTCTCGCGGATGCCGCAGCCGTCATAGACGCTTTCGATCAGGCTGTGCGCGACGAGCCGTCCGGCCGGGCCATAAACGTCCCATTTGCCGACCCAGAAATCGAACGTGCGATATGCCGCGGCGGTGCAGACATGCGCCGGTCGGGGTGGTGCGCCGGGCATCGTCGGCGCGGGCGTCGCGGTCTGCGCTGCGAGCGGGGCGGCGACGAGCAGCGCGGCGATCGTCATGCCTGATGTGAGCACCGTCATTCTCCCCTGTCGCCCCATACTTCTGATATCGGCCGGACTATGCGATAGGTCGCACGCCACCGCCGGATACTCTATGTCGAACCTCAGCCATCACGAAAGCCACGTCCTTGCGCTGATCGGCAAGTGGCAACCGACCACGGCGTATTTCGTGCGCAAGGCGCTCGGCCAGCGGCTGGCCACCGATCTGTCGGACAGTCCGGGCAGCGTATATCCCGCGATCGAGCGCCTGAAGCGCGCCGGGCTGGTCACCGCGACCGCCGATGAGAGCGACGCGCGCAAGACCGAGCATCTGCGCTGCACCCCGGCAGGCGAGCAGGCGGTGCGCGACTGGATCGTGCGGATCGACGCGCGCGACGCGCTACCGGAGGACCCGTGGCGGACCCGCATCGCGTTCGTCGAGAAACTCGAGCCGGTGGCGGCGCGCGACTGGCTGTTCGCGCTGCGCGACACGATCGAGGGCACGCTGGCGGGGCTCGACGACAGCCGCACGCCGGGCGTCGGGATCGGCGCCGAACTCGAAAATGCCCAGGCGCGGATGGTCACGGCCGCGCGGCTGGCATGGGTCGACCAGGCGATCGCCTCACTCGCCCGTGCCTCCCTCGAGCCGCCGGCGCGAGACTGAACGGCGCAGCGCGCCGGCACGGTCGGCGAGCGCGGCGACGGTGAGGTGGCGCGCCTGTTCGGGCGGGCAGGCCTGGTGCCACAACAGCATTTGCCGGGCGAGGCGCGCCTGATCGCGGATTCGTTCGCCGCTGGTCAGTTCGAGCGCATCGGCGACCAAAGTCGCGACCGCCTCCGGCGCGTCGTTCGCGCTTTGGCGCATCGATCGCTGGATGCACTCGGCCGCCTCGGCGAAGATCTCGGCGCTGAAATCGCCGCGCGCGTCTGCACCGTCTGCGGTCCGGATTGGTAGGTGTGCGCCCATGATCGCCTGCCTCCCCAGTGCAGGATGTGATTGCCTAGTGTGACAGGGTGACACCAAGCCGGCCGAGCGACAGCGACGTTCGACAGACGGGAGCCACAAGGGACGAAACGCGCGAGGCCCGCTGCCGCAGGATGCTCAGGTGCGCGGCAGATGCAGTCGTTCGCGTAGCGCGCGGACATAGGTCCGGCCGACCGCCAGGGTCGTGCCATCGGCGACGCGCGCCGACAGGCCACCGCGCAGCGTGCGGTGCAGGGTCAGCGGGCGCATGGTGTTGAGGATATAACCGCGATGGATGCGGATGAATTGTGCCGGGTCGAGCCGCGCTTCCAGCCCGGCCAGCGTCTCGCGCAGCAGATAGGATTCGCCGCGCGAGAAGATGCGCACGAAATCGCGTTCCGATTGCAGCCAGTCGATATCGCGCACGTCGATGCGGCGGAATTCGGAGCGTTTCTGCACCCAGATGTCGCGCAGATACGCATCGTCCTCGTCACCGCCGAGTTGGGCCTTGAGCGTATCGATCTGGCGCAGCAGCGCGGCGGTGGCCTCGCCGCGCCGGCCGCTGTCGCAGATGACGCGGGCGCGGCGCAGTGCGGCGTGGAGCCGGTCGTAATCGATCGGCTTGAGCACGAAGTCCGATGCGCCGACCTCGAACGCGCTGATCGCGTGATGATCATAAGCGGTGGCGAAGATCACCACCGGCATGGTTGCCAGGTCGAGGCTGCGCACCAGGTCGAGCCCGTTCATGCCCGGCATCTCGATATCGACGATGGCGATATGGGGCGGGGCGGCGGCGATCAGCGCGCCCGCCTCGCGCCCGTCACGCGCCTCGCCGATCACCGCGAAGCCCGGTAGCGCGGCGACCGCGTCGCGCAGCCGGTCGAGCGCCGGCGGTTCGTCATCGACCAGGACGACGCGGAGGATCTCGTCAGGCGGCATCGGTCGACCGGTCGATGGCGATGATCACGGCGAAGCCGCCGCCGTTGCGGGGGCCGGCGGTCAGCCGGGCGGCATTGCCGAAGCGCGAGTGCAGGCGCTGACGGACATTCTCGATGCCGATGCCGGTGCCGGGCTGCAAGCTCGGCTCGGCCGCGCCGTCGTCGTCGATGGTGATCATCAGCGTCGTTCCCGACAGGCACGCGCTCAAGCCGACATGGACGACATCGCGCGACGAGGCGACGCCGTGCTTGATGGCGTTTTCGACCAGCGGCTGGAGCAACAGGCTGGGGACCTGGATATCGCGCGCCTCGGGCGCGAGCTTGATGTCGAGTTCGAGCCGCTCGCCATAGCGCACCTTTTCGATGTTGAGATACAGCGTCTGGATCTCGAACTCGCGCGCCATGCTGATATCGGCGACCGGGTCGATCGACAGCGTAACGCGGAAGAAGTTGGACAGATCGAGGATCAGTCGCTCGGCCTTGGTTTCGCGCGGCACGAGCGAGGCGATGGCGTTAAGCGTGTTGAACAGGAAGTGCGGATTGACCTGGTACCGCAGCGCGGTGACCTTGGCGAGGTGGCCGGAGATCTGCGCGTCGCTCAACTGGCGTTCGTGCTCGATCGATTCGACGCTGTAGACCAGGCCGAGGAACAGGCCGGTCCAGCCGACGAAGAACCACAGCCAATAATTGATCGACAAGATGAGGCTGATGAACGGCATGTCGTCCGGCTCCGACATGCCGCTCGCATACATCGCCTGGCTGATCAGCGCGTAGAGCACCGATGCCGCCATCGCGAACACCATGCCGATCAGCGCGCGGTTGCGGAAGCGCACGCCGTCATAACGCATGATCACCAGATGCCCGCCCCAGCACAGCACCACGCCGATCACACTCAGCGCGAGGCGCCGCAGATAGGTCGGCAGTTCGTTGAACTGACCGAGCAGCTCGGCGCGCATGCTGAGCAGGATGAAGCTGGCGCCCCAGAAGGTCACGGTCAGCATGAAGGTGGCGCGCGCCAGCGACGGCCGCGCCCGCCCCGTCATGCCACGCCGGTTACGATCGAACATCGCGCCTTGTCGATCCTCGTTCACCGCCTGTCCAGCGCCGTTCGTCGCACGTGGCGCCGGTTGGTCGGCGGTGTTCGACGACGGGACGTATGGGCGCCGTCGGTGCCCTGCACAAAAATGGGGACGCCGGAACCGGCGCCCCCAAAAATGTTCCCAAGGTGTGATCGTTCAGAACTTGGCGGTCACGCCGGCATAGAACGAGCGGCCCTTGGCCTCGTAGATGCCGGTGCCCGCACCGACACCGGTGCCGCCAAGCGGCACGCGCTTGTTCATCACATTGTCGATGCCGAAATAGAGGTTGAACCGCGGCGTCGGGTTAATCGCGAAGCGCACATTGTGATACGTTACTTCGGGATATTGGGTCGGGCTCGAATAGTCCGCATTCTGCGGCGGCAAGCCGCCAACCGAGTAGAGATCCTCGGCGAAATTGACCACCTGCGGCCCGATATAACGCAGCTGATAACCGAAATCGAAGATTCCCGCGGTCAGGTTGACGTTCCAGTTGAAGGTGTCCTTCGGGTCGTTCAACTCGCCGACGATCTGGTCGGGAAAGGTCGGCCGGCTCGGATCGGTGAATTGGTCGTTCTGCAGCACGTGGGTGTAGAGGAAGTGCGTGCTGATCTTCCCGAAGCTCGTCTTGTGCTGGTACGACAGGTCCACATCGATGCCGCGCACATGGAGCGAGGCGAAGTTCTGCGTGATCGCGATGAGGCTCTTCTCCAGCACCTGGAACGGTTGTTCACCGGCGGGGCCGTTGGCGGGGCCGGCGTTGCGTTTGAACAGCGCGCAGAACTGGTTGTTCAGCGTCGGCGCGTCGTAACAGCCGTTGAGTACCTGTTGCGCGGTGAGCGAGGTGATCACCTTGTTGACCTTGATGTTGTAGTAATCGACCGACAGCGACAGCCCGGGAATGAAGCGCGGTGTCACCACGGCGCCATAGGTGTATGAATCGGACGTCTCGGCCTTCAAATTGGGATTGCCGCCGCTGAAGATGTTGAGCGACTGGGTATAGAGGAAATTGTAACCCTGTGCCGCGACGATCGGATCGGGGTTTGCCACCGTTGCGGGCCGGCCGGCGTCGGTGCAATTCTTCGTGCGGAAGGTCGTGCCCGCGCCTAGGTTGTTGAACGAGCAGGGATCGACCACGGTGGCGAAATTCTGGCCTGCCGCGGCGAAGGCTTCGCCGACATTGGGCGCGCGCACCGAACGCGAATAATTGGCGCGGAAGCGAATGTCCGGGATCGGGGCATATTCGCCACCGAAATTATACGCCCAGGTTGTGCCCGAGGCGCGATAGTCCGACACGCGCGCGGCCGCGGTGAGCGTCAGTTCGTGCGCGAACGGCAGGTTCTTGAGCACCGGCAGGCGGAGTTCGGCGAAAGCCTCCTTCACCATGAACGCCGGTGAGGTGAAGGTCGGGATCGAGTTGTAGAAGGTTTCGCCATTCTCGATCAGTGGGTCTTCGTGGAAATAATTGGTCTCGCTGCGATACTCCGCGCCGACGGCGAAACCGACCGGACCGCCGGGCAGCTTGAACCATTTGCCGGTATCGCCCGAGACGAACGCCGAGACGTCGAACTGGGTGATCTTGCCTCCCGAGATCGTGTCCTGCACGACATAGTTGCGCGCTGCTTGCGAGATGTTGCCGAAGCCGAACGGATTGAGCGGGACGCAGCTCGCGACGTCATTGGCGAGATTGCCTGCCGCATAGGCGTTGGTGGGGTTGGTCGACCGTGCGGCGGCGGGATCGATCTGCGACCGGCACACGATCTGGCCGGCGGCGTTGCGGGTGGTGTCCATCGCCAGCAGGAAGCGCTGCACGTTCATATTGCCGAGCACGCGCGTGGCTTCCTTGAACTCGCCGTAATTGGCCGCGATCTCGTACTTCCAGCCGTCGTTGAACTCGCCGCGCAAGCCGACGACCGCGCGGTAGGTCTCGCGCTTGGCCGCCTCCTGGCGGAAGCCGAGTTGGGTGAGATTCTCTCGCAGGGCGAAACGCGTTGCGTCGGTGATCACAGGTGGGTTCGCGCCGCCCGCGGCAATGAGCTGGCTGGTGATCAGCGCGCGCGATGCCGCGGTGAGATATGGATTGTCGAGCCGCGGCGATTCACGGTTGTCGCCGCCGAACGCCGACAGCGTCGTGCCCTGGATGAAGGCCGGGCCGCTGACGCTGCGCAGCGTATTGGTGCGGACATATTTGGCCTCGAAGAACAGCTCCGCCGCCGGCGAGAATTCGAAATGGCCGAGCGCATTGGCGCTGTAGCGGGTGTTGCGCGGCAGGATGCCGAGCAACCTGCCTTCACGGCCGATATAGCCGTTCCCGCCCAGGAAGTTGCCGTTGGCCGCCAGACCGACACGGGTGCCGGTTTGCGCGACGAGCGAACCGTCGGGCTGGAACAGGAAGGTGCAGTTGAAGTTGCGCGCGTCCTTGTCCTTGCCGCAAGCGCCGCTCGGGCTGGCGAAGGAAAGGAAGCCGCCGTCACTGGTCGTTGCCGAGCGAATGTCGCTGAACAGGATACGATCGGGGTTGCCGTCACTGCCGTTGGGCGTCCCGCCCGGATCGGTGTCGACAATGACGAAATTGGTGACGGTATTCAGGTCGCTGCGATCCGAGGCGTAGAAGTCGTTCTGGCGCGCATATTCGAGGTTCACCGCGATGTTGCCGCGGCCATCGGCGAAATTCTTGCCCGCGACGAGGCTGGCGAAATAGGAGCCGGCATCACCATGTTCGCTGACCCCGCCCTGGGCGTGGAGGGCGAGGCCCTGATAATGGTCCTTGAGCACGAAATTGACCACGCCGGCGATGGCGTCGGAACCATAGACCGCCGAATCGCCGCCGGTGACGATGTCGACCCGGTCGATCAGGTCGGTCGGGATGGTGTTGATATCGGTTGCCACGCCCGAGCTGAGGATGTCGCCGCCGACATGGCGCCGGCCATTGACCAGCACCAGCGTGCGCTGCGGGCCGAGGCCGCGCAGATCGAGCAGGTTGAGGCCGGCGGTGCCGAGGAAACGCGTCGAGTTCTGCTGGCTGAAGGTGCTGCGCAGCGCCGGCAGGTCGTTGAGCTGGTCGCCGATCGAGACGCGGCCGGTGTCGGTCAGCTCGGCATGGTTGAGCGACATGACCGGCACGATCGAAGTGTCGTTGGGCCGTGCGATGCGCGAGCCGGTGACGACGACGTCGGGTGCCGCGGTCTCGTCGGCCGGCGCGGCGGCGGCCGGCGGCGCCACCGCGGCGTTCTGCGCCGATGCGCTGGTCGCCGTGACGCATCCGGCGCCGAGCAGCACCAGCGCCTGAATGCAGCTGGCGGTGAGATAATTGGTCTTCCGCATGGGAGGAACTCCTGTTTTGCCCCACCCGTGGCGCGACGAGATGCGCGGCAACGGGCCGACGCACGACGCGTCGATGGGGCCGCTGTTGCCGCCAGCATGCGGGGGAAGACAAGCAGTTTTAGTACGACCAATACTATTAGATGCGCTGGTGTGGTTCTTTAGTCACACCCGCTGTGACTGGCGAATAACAGAAAATTTCACGCGATTAAGCGCAGCCGCAATAAAGAGGCAAAAAGTACGCTGGATATTAATATGAGCTGACCAATCACGAGCCGCGATCGTGGCGGAACCAGTTGACGGCGCGACCGCAGCGCCGTTCAGACAGCAGGGCCGAGCAGCCGCCGGCCGATGACCTGGGCCTGGATTTCGCCCGCGCCCTCGAAGATGTTGAGGATCCGGGCGTCGGCGAGCAGGCGGCTGACCGGATATTCGGTGGCGAAGCCGTTGCCGCCATGGATCTGCACGGCATTGTCCGCCCCGGCCCAGGCAACCCGCGCGGCGATCAGCTTGGCCATGCCGGCCTCCATGTCGCACCGCTGGCCCGCATCCTTGCGCCGCGCGGTGAAATAGCCGAGCTGGCGTATCCCCATGATCTCGGCGGCGAGCAAGGCGAGCCTGTTGGCGATGCGGGGGAATTCGATCAGCGTGCTGCCGAACTGCCGCCGCTCCCGCGCATAGCCCAGCCCAATATCGAGCGCTGCCTGCGCCACCCCGACCGCGCGCGCCGCGGTCTGGATGCGGGCGCTTTCGAAGGTCGCCATCAATTGCTTGAAGCCGTGCCCTTCCACGCCGCCGAGCAGGTTCGCGGCGGGCACGGCGAAGCCGATCTCACATTCCTTCATGCCGCGATAGCCGAGCACGCCGATCTCGCCCCCCGACATGCCCGGCGCGGGGAGGGGTGCGCCGCATCGCCGCGCGGTTTGGCCGCCAGCAGCATCGACAGCCCGCTATAATCGCGCGTCGCGGGATCGGTGCGTACCAACAAGGTCATCAAGTCGGCGCGCGCGGCATGCGTGATCCAGCTCTTGCCATGGATGCGCCAGCTATCGCCGTCGCGGTGCGCGCGTGTGCGCAACGCGCCGAGGTCAGAGCCGGTATCGGGCTCGGCGAACACCGCCGTCGGCAATATCTCTCTGCTGGCGATGCCGGGCAGGAAATCCGCTTTCTGCCGGTCGGTGCCGCCGGTCAGGATCAACTCGGCGGCGATCTCCGATCGCGTGACGAGGCTGCCGACGCCGATCCAGCCACGCGACAGTTCCTCGGACACGACGCACATCGCCAGCTTGCCCATGTCGAGCCCACCATAGGCCGCCGGGATGGTCATGCCGAACACGCCCATTGAGCCCAGTTCCGCGATCAGCGGCAACGGGATCAGCTCGTCGGCAAGATGCCAGCCATGCGCATAAGGTGCCACCTTCTGCGCGGTGAAAGCGAAGAACTGGTCGCGCACCATGTCCAGCGTGTCGCCGAGGCCGGCATCCTCGAGGATGGCGCGGCCGCTGGCACGGGCGCGCGACCGGTTCCGGCTAGACGCTCGGGCGAGGCTGCCGGATCGACACGGCTTCAACCTCGATCAGATAGCCATGATGCAATTCCGGCACCGGGACGACGGCCCGGGCCGGCCGGTGGTCGCCCAGCATGTCGGCATAGACCCGGTTGAAGTGCGGCCAGTTCTCCACGCCGACGATATAGGCGGTCACCTTCAATAGGCTGTCCGGACCCGAACCCGCCGCTGCCGCGACCGCGAGCAGGTTTTCGAGCGCCTGACGCGCCTGGATATCGAACGCCTGGTCCGCCAGGTGACCGCCATCGGCGGGGATCGGCAACTGGCCAGAAATGAAGACGAGATCGCCATAGGCGGCAGCGGCACTGTAATGGCCGCCGGGCGGTGCCGTGGCAGCGCAGCTTATGGGTTCTATCGCGCTTGTCATATCTGCTCTCCTTGGGCTGCGGGCGGTCATATCGCACGGTGGCCGACTCTTTTTCGAAAATTGCGATACCGTGCCGGTGTGGATTTCGGCGCGGCTTGCGTTCTCGTTCAGGACGGGGCGCTCGACCAGCTCCGAAAGGCAGAGGAGAGGCACGCCGTCGCAGCGCAGCCGCACCGAAAAACGGTGTCGCCGGTTTCGCGGCGCCGAGTATCCATAGAATCCGCGGCGAATTCCTTCGCCGGTTTGAGTCGCCCGCGCGGATAGAGATTGTCCCGACAAAGGCAGCTTCGGGCGCCCGGGATACGCCCGGCGACGGCTGATCGGGCAGACATGTGGCGGAGCGGGAGTCCCCTTCCGCCATAATCCAGAGCATTCCAAAACGTGTCAAATGTTAGCCTAATCAGATAGTTGTAAAATTTTGACGTGCAGCGACGTCCCGGAAATGCTATCAAAATCTCACTCTTTAAGTGGGACGAAACGTGGGTCGAAAAGCTATGGCGGATGGCTAAAAAAGCAAGAGAATTGTCCGCGCTAGCCGTATCGAAGTTGCGGGAAGAGGGACGTTATGCGGTAGGCGGTGCGGACGGGCTTCACTTCCGTATTTCCGGCGGTAGCCGCGCGTGGGTACTGCGCATCCAAGTCGGACCAAGGCGAAGTGATCTCGGACTTGGCCCCTACCCCGAGGTATCTCTCGCCGAGGCGCGCGAAGTCGCCCGCGAATTGCGCAAGAAGGTGCGCTCCGGCATCGATCCGCGCTTGGAGAAGCAGGAAGCTCGCGCCGCGATCGTCGTTGCGAAGGCGAAGACAAAGACCTTCGAGGAGTGCGCCAAAGCCTATGTCGAGGTGCAGCGCGCAGGCTGGAAAAGTGACAAACATGCGAAGCAGTGGAGTGCCACGCTCGAAACATACGCCTTTCCCGTTTTCGGATCTCTTCCCGTCTCGTCGGTCGATCGAGCCGTCGTGCTGAAGGTCCTCAATCCAATCTGGGCGACCAAGACGGAAACGGCAAAGCGGCTCCGCGGACGCATCGAAGCTGTCTTGGATTGGGCGAAGGTATATGGCTACCGGGATGGCGAAAACCCGGCTCGTTGGCGCGGTCACCTGGACAAGCTGCTTGCTGCGCCATCGAAGGTCCGCAAGGTCACGCACCACGCAGCTTTGCCCTATGCCGATCTGGGAGCGTTCATGGTCGAGCTTCGTCGTCGCGAAGGCGTCTCGGCACGCGCGCTTGAGTTCGCGATCCTGACCGCCGCGCGATCTGGCGAGGTGCGCGGGATGACTTGGGCGGAAATCGACTTTGCCGGAAAGCTCTGGACCATTCCCGAAGATCGCATGAAAGCCGGCAAGGAACATCGCGTGCCTCTATCCGGCGCGGCGCTCGCGGTCCTAAAGAAAATGCCGCGCGTCGCGAACGTGAAATATGTCTTCCCGGCTCCGATGGGCGGCGCGTTATCAGACATGGCGCTGACAAGCGTCTTGAAGCGCATGGGTCGTGAAGGGATTACGCAGCACGGCTTCCGCTCAACTTTTCGAGACTGGGCCGGCGAAACTACCGCGTTTCCTCGCGAAGTTATCGAGCATGCTCTCGCGCATCAACTCGCCGATAAAGCCGAAGCCGCATATCAGCGTGGTGATCTGCTCACGAAGCGCAGCCAATTGATGTCTGAGTGGGCGAGGTACAGCGCCAGGCCCACTAAATTGGCCAAATCCGTTGGTTCCCGCTCGACAATCCCGTGAAGGAGCGGGGCTGATGTCGTGCGCTGCCGACGCGGGCGTACGGCAGAGTCCGGCACCTGACGAAGAGGCCCCGCGGGCTCGCCGACGCCGGCAGGCGACGCCGGAGAACCCGTCTTTGTGAGGCGGCGCCGGTTGGCGCCGCGGGCGTTGCCGCCGCGCTGGCCGCGCTGGCCGCGC
>NZ_JAQGLG010000218.1 GCF_028292965.1 Sphingomonas bacterium
AAGAAAATCGCCGATCAGGTCGGCTTCGTCATCCTCCCCAGACGCTGGGTCGTCGAGCGCTTCTTTGCCTGGATCAATCGCAATCGACGCCTCGCAAAAGACGTCGAGGCCACCATCAACTCCGCCACAGCCTTCCTCTATGCCGCTTCCATCATGCCCCTCGTCCGACGCATCGCCAGATCAGTATGACTTATCGGACGGACTCTAAACAGAAAGCGGGGGTCCAGGGTTACTGGCGACGCGCCGGTAATCCTGGGCTCCTGCCTGCGCAGGAGCACATGGTAGATGATAGCGCAGTACCTAGCCGCTACGGCGCTGGTTGCCCTGCTGCTGCGTCAGCAACCGGCCTTTGGTACGGCAAGCCGCGCTGATCACCGGATAGGACAGGTCGCTATTGCGCTGGAGCGCCGCCGGCATCGCCGCCTGGCAGGCCTGGATCGAATGATATTGCACCGGCTCGATGCGCGCCTGGGCGCATTGGTCGGAGCCGTCGCTACAGCCCATGATCGCCATGACGTAGAAGAGCGGTTCCATGCCCTGTCTCCCGTTTCCCGAGACTAAAAGCGATGAGATGCCCGACTTGTTCCACGGAATGCTTCCCGCCGGGCTTGACCGTGCCTACATTGCGTCCCGATGCCGCCGATGACCGAAACGCCCAGCGCCGACCGCCCCCTGCTGCCGACGCTGCGGCGCTTCCTGCCCTATCTGTGGCCGGCGGGCGAAACCGGGCTCAAGGTGCGGATCGTCGGCGCCATGTCGCTGGTCGTCGCGTCCAAGGTGGTGCAAGTCTACGGCGCGGCCTATGCGCTGAAATACGCCTTTGACCGCATGTCGCGCGGCGACCGTGGCGGTGCGCTGGTCGTCGTCGCGCTGGTCGTCGGTTATGCCGTGGCGCGCTTCTCGACCACCCTATTCGACAATCTGCGCAACACCGTGTTCGAGCGCGTCGGCCAGGATGCGACCCGCCGG
Source organism: Sphingomonas bacterium (assembly GCF_028292965.1). Taxonomy (GTDB): domain Bacteria; phylum Pseudomonadota; class Alphaproteobacteria; order Sphingomonadales; family Sphingomonadaceae; genus Sphingomonas. The sequence continues at coordinate 970 of NZ_JAQGLG010000218.1, forward strand.
CTGGCGGCGCGGGTGTTCCGCCATCTCCATCAATTGTCGCTGCGCTTCCATCTCGAACGGCGCACGGGTGCTGTCACCAAGGTGGTCGAGCGCGGCACCAAGAGCATCGACACCATGCTCTATTTCCTGCTGTTCAACATCGCGCCGACGGTGCTCGAACTGGGCATGGTGTTGCAGATCTTCTGGCAACATTTCGGCCTGTGGCTGGTCGGCTCGACGCTGGTGATGGTCGCGCTGTACATCACCTTCACCCGCATGGTGACCGACTGGCGCGCGGCGCTGCGTGCGCGGATGAACGATCTCGACACCGGCGCGGTGGCGCATGCGGTGGATTCGCTGCTCAATTTCGAGACGGTCAAATATTTCGGGGCCGAGGAGCGCGAGGGCCGGCGCTACGAAAACGCGATGATCGCCTATGCCAATGCCGCGGTGAAGAGCGAGAATTCGCTCGCCTGGCTCAATATCGGCCAGTCGCTGATCACCAACGTCATGCTTGCGGTCGGCATGGGGCTGGTCGCCTGGGGCTGGGGCAAGGGCCAGTTCACCGCCGGCGACGTGATCCTCATCTCGACTTTGTTGTCGCAGCTGTTCCGTCCGCTCGACCTGCTCGGCATGGTCTATCGCACCATCCGCCAGGGCGTGATCGACATGGGCGCGATGTTCGATCTGGTCGATACGCCGAGCGAGATCGTCGATATCGCGGACGCGCCGGCGCTTCTCGTCGCGCGCGGTCACGTCCGTTTCGAGGGCGTCACTTTCAGCTATGATCCCGATCGCGAGATCTTGCGGGGTATCGATCTCGACATTCCGGCGGGCAACACCCTGGCGGTGGTCGGGCCGTCGGGTGCGGGCAAGTCGACGCTCGCACGGCTGATGTATCGTTTCTACGACCTGACCGGCGGACGCATCACGATCGATGGGCAGGATATCGCCCGCGTGACGCAGGCGAGCCTGCGCGCCGCGATCGGCATCGTCCCGCAGGACACCGTGCTGTTCAACGACACGATCGGCTACAACATCGCCTATGGCCGCGAGGGCGCCGGGATCGGCGAGGTCGAGCGCGCCGCGAAGGGCGCAGCCATTGCCGGCTTCATCGAACGCCAGACGCTCGGTTATGAGACCCGCGTCGGCGAGCGCGGTCTCAAGCTGTCGGGGGGCGAGAAACAGCGCGTGGCGATCGCCCGCACCCTGCTCAAGGATCCGCCGATCCTGATCCTCGACGAAGCGACCTCGGCGCTCGACAGCCGCACCGAGAGCGAGATCCTCGACACGCTCCAGGCGATCGAACGTGGCCGCACCACGATCGTCATCGCCCACCGCCTGTCGACCGTGGTCCATGCCGACGAAATCGTCGTGCTCGACGCCGGCCGGGTGGTCGAGCGCGGCAGCCACGCCGCGCTGCTGCGCAAACGCGGCCTCTATGCCGAGATGTGGTCGCGCCAGGCGCAGGAGCGCGAGCAGGCGCTGGCGGCGGAATGAGCGTCGACCGGCGCGAGCTGATCGGCGCGCTCGCGGCGCTGCCGTTGCTCGCCGCCGCTGCGCCACCATCCCCGCCGACCCGCGTCGTGCTGCTCGGCACGAAGGGCGGACCGACGCCGTCACCTTTCCGGGCCGCGCCGGCGACCTTGATCGAGATCGCCGGCCGCGCCTTTGTCGTCGATTGCGGCAATGGCGTCGCCAACCAACTCGCCAAGGCGCGCATGCCGCTGTCGCGGCTGGCGCATATCTTCGTCACCCACAATCACAGCGATCACATGGCCGATATCGGCACGCTGATCGAACTCGCCTGGTCATCGGGGTTGATCATGCCGGTCACGGTGCATGGCCCTCCGCCGATCCGGCAGATCGTCCACGATCAGCTCGCCGCCTACGCCTATGACATCGCCGGCCGCATCCGTGAGGAGGGGCGTGCACCGCTGGCGCCGCTGGTTCATGTCGACGAGCGTGCCGCACCGGGCGTGGTGCTGCGCGAGGCGGATGTGACGGTGACGTCGGCGCTGGTCGATCATGAGACGATCAGGCCAGCCTTTGCTTACCGCTTCGACACGCCCGGCCGCTCGATCGTGATCTCGGGCGATACGCGCTATTCCGACAATCTGGTGCGGCTGGCGAAAGGCGCCGACCTGCTGATCCATGAGGCGATCTATGCCCCGGCGATCGACCATATGGGCCGCGAGGCCGCACCGACGCTGCGCGAGCATCTCCACCGCAGCCACACCACAACCGAGGATGTCGGCCTGATCGCGGCACGCGCCGGGGTGAAGAAGCTGGTGCTGTCACACCTCGTGCCGGCAGATCCTGCGATCACCGACGAGATGTGGCTGGCCGGCGTGCGGCGGAATTTCGCCGGTGAAGCGGTGGTCGGCCGCGACCTGATGGAGGTTTGATACTACTCCGTCACCCCGGACTTGTTCCGGGGTCCACCGTGCCGCGTAAGAAGCGGCTGTGCGTGTGCGGAACGGTGGATGCCGGCATGACGGGAATGGATGGCGCGCTCTTACGCCAGCAAATCCTGCACATCCGGATGGCGCTTGATATAGGCCGCGACGAACGGGCATTGCGCCACGACCTTCAGCCCGCGGTCGCGCGCGCTGTCGAGCGCGCCGCGGATCAGCTTGCTCGCCACGCCGCGTCCCTCGATCGCCTTGGGCACCAACGTATGGGTGAAGACGATCGTATCGCCCTCGATCTGATAGGCGGCGAGGGCGCGGTGGCCATCGACCACCAGTTCGAATTCCTGCTCGGCCTTGTTGTCGCGTACGATTTCCATGCGCGGCGCTTGCACCGGATCGAGCCGCGCGTGCAATAGGGCGCGATAATGCTCGACCCGCTTCCCACCCTGCAGTCGACCTTCGGCTTTCCCGACTTTCGCGGCGTCCAGCGCTCGGTGGTCGATCGCGTGCTGGCGGGCGCCAATACGCTGGCGGTAATGCCCACCGGCGCCGGCAAGTCGCTCTGCTATCAGCTACCCGCGGTGACGCTCGACGGCACCTGCGTGGTGGTGAGTCCGCTGATCGCGCTGATGCATGATCAGCTGCGCGCCGCCGAGGCGATCGGTATCCGCGCCGCGACGTTGACCTCGGTCGACACCAATCAGATGGACACGATCCGGCGTTTCCGCGCGGGCGAGCTCGACCTGCTGTATGTCGCGCCGGAACGCGCCTCGGGCGGTGGTTTCCGCGACATGCTGGGGCAGGCGAAGCTGTGCCTGTTCGCGATCGACGAGGCGCATTGCGTGTCGGAATGGGGGCATGATTTCCGCCCCGACTACCGCCTGCTGCGTCCGCTGCTCGACGCCTTCCCGGATGTGCCGCGCCTCGCGCTGACCGCGACCGCCGACGCGCATACCCGCGCCGACATCCTCGACCAGCTTGGCATTCCGCGCGACGGGCTGATCATCGCCGGTTTCGACCGGCCCAATATCCGCTATCTGATCAGCCCCAAGGACAATGTCGCGCGGCAGATCGCCGACCTGATCGCCGAGCAGCCTGGCCCCGGCATCGTCTATGCCCAGACCCGTGCCGCGACCGAGAAGCTGGCCGAGCAACTCGGCCGCACCGGCCGCCCGACGCGCGCCTATCATGCCGGGTTGGAGCCACATATCCGCGCAAGGAACCAGGCCGATTTCGTCGCCTCGGAAGACATGGTGATCTGCGCCACGGTCGCCTTCGGCATGGGCATCGACAAGCCCGACGTGCGCTTCGTCGCGCACGCCGGCCTGCCCAAATCGATCGAGGGTTTCTACCAGGAGACCGGCCGCGCCGGCCGCGACGGCGATCCGTCGGTCGCGCATCTGTTCTGGGGCGCGGATGATTTCGCCAAGGCGCGCCAGCGTATCGGCGAGGTCGAGCCGGCACGCCAGTCGGGCGAGCGCACCCGCCTCAACGCGCTCGGCGCGCTGGTCGAGACGGCGGGCTGCCGGCGCCGCATCCTGCTCAAGCATTTCGGCGAGGAGCCGCCGGAAAATTGCGGCAATTGCGACAATTGCCTCAACCCGCCCGGCGCGTTGACCAACGCGACGGAGGTGGCGAGGAAGTTCCTCTCCGCGGTGTTTCGCACGGGGCAGAGCTTTGGCGTCGGCTATATCGAATCGATCCTGACCGGCCAGTCGAGCGAGCGCAGCCTGATGAACGGTCATGAGGCGCTGTCGGTGTTCGGCATCGTCTCGGATGCGGAAGAGGCCGCGCTGATCAAGCCGGTGTCGCGCGCGCTGCTGCTGCGCGATGCGCTCCGCGCCAATGATTTCGGCGGGCTCGAATTCGGCCCCGGCGCCCGCGCGATCCTCAAGGGCGAGGCCGATGTCGAACTGATCGTTCCGCCCAGGCGCGAGCGCCGCCGGCGCGGCAAGGGAGCGGCGGGTGGCGCCAATCCGATCGGCGATCCGCTGTTCGAGGCGCTCCGCACCCGCCGTCGCGAACTGGCACAGGAGGCGCAGGTGCCGCCCTATGTCATCTTCCACGATTCGGTGCTGCGCGAGATGGCGACGATGAGGCCGAGCAACCGCGACCAACTCTCGCACATCACCGGCGTCGGCACGCGCAAGCTCGAGGCCTATGGCGACGCCTTTCTGCAAGTGATACGCGAGGCCGCATGACCGCAGATATCCGCCGCATTGATGACCGCATCTCGGTCGCCCCGCAGATCACCCCGTGGGACGTCAGCGAGATCGCCCGCGCCGGCTTCGTCGCGATCGTCAACAACCGTCCCGATGACGAGGAGGCTGGCCAGCCGGAGGGCGCCGAGATCCGCGCCGCGGCGGAAGCTGCCGGGCTGAGCTATACCGAAATCCCGATCACCCATGCCGGCTTCTCGTTTCCGCAGGTCGAGGCGATGGCAGCGGCGCTCGACGCGGCGGGCGGGCCGGTGCTCGCCTATTGCCGCTCGGGCACGCGCTCATGCAACCTCTGGGCGCTGGCCTCGGCCAAGGCCGGCGGCGACCCCGACGAGCTCGTCGCCAAGGGCGCCGGCGCGGGCTATGATCTGTCGGGGATCAGGCCGCTGCTAGATCAGCTGTCGGGTCAGGCATGACCGGCAACTTGTTTTACTGCACCCCCCCACAAATTTGCACCACCCCGGCGCAGGCCGGGGCCCAGCTGGGGGACAATCGTAAAAGAGCGTTGCGTCCTGTTACTTCCGCCTTCCCAACTGGGCCCCGGCCTGCGCCGGGGTGGTGCTGGGCTGCTCGGTTGTCGAGGAATCTGCACTCATGAACTGGGCCCAGCTCGGCGGCTCGATCGTCGCGATCCTGCTCCTTGCCGGCGCCGCACGGATGCTGCGGCTGGGCGAAAGCAAGATCGCCACCGCCGCCGACGCGCGGCGCTTTGCGGAAGAAGCGCTGGCCGGGTTCGAGGCGCGCCACGCGGTCGTCGGCACCGACGGCAATGCCGCTTTGGTCGCCGGTAACGGTACCATCGCAGTGCTCAAGCGCCACGGCGCACAGGTCGCGGTGCGCCGGCTGACCCCGCCGCTCCGCCTGCGCGAGGCGATCGAGGGCGTCACGGTCGAGACCGGCGAACGGTTGTTCGGCGCGGTGACGCTGCTCGGCGTGCTGCCGGTCGATGTGCAGACACTGGAAGCGCCGCTGACACTGATGTAAGCAGGTTCACCATGAAGCTGCCCAATCCCGTCGACTATGCCGTGCCCGCCTTCGTGCTACTGGTGCTGGCCGAGATGCTGGTCGCCTGGGCGCGCGACCGCAAACGATACGAACCGAAGGATACGCTGGTGTCGCTCGCGTTGGGCACCGGCAGCACCGTCGCGGGCGTGCTGACCGGCGGCTTCGCCTATGCGCTGGCGGTCTGGTTCTGGCAGTTCCGCATCTTCGAGATCGGCTATGCCTGGTACTGGTTCCTCCTCGCCTTCGTGATCGACGACCTGTCTTATTACGCCTTCCACCGTGCAGCGCACCGCGTGCGCTGGTTCTGGGCCAGCCACGTCATCCATCATTCGAGCCAGCATTATAATCTGTCGACCGCGCTGCGGCAGACCTGGACCGGCTTCTTCTCGCTGTCCTTCCTGTTCCGCCTGCCGCTGGCGATCATCGGTTTCCCGCCGGCGATGCTGCTGTTCGTCGGCGGCCTCAACCTGATCTACCAGTTCTGGATCCACACCGAAGTGATCGGCCGCATGCCGCGCTGGTTCGAGGCGGTGATGAACACGCCATCGCACCACCGCGTCCACCACGCCACCAACCCGCGTTATCTCGACACCAATTATGCCGGCGTGTTCATCATCTGGGATCGCATGTTCGGCACCTTCACGCCCGAGCTGGACGAGGAGCGGCCGCGTTACGGGATCGTCAAGAATCTCGGCAGCTTCAACCTGTTCTGGGCGGCGTTCCACGAATGGATCGGCATCGCCATCGATATGTGGAAGGCGCCCGGCCTGCGTGCCAAATTGGGCTATCTCGTCATGCCGCCGGGCTGGAGTCACGACGGCAGCCGCGATACGTCCGAGACGATAAAAGCGCGCTGGGCCGAGACTCAGCGCAAGCGGGGCGCTGACTAGTGGAAGAGGCGGATATCGTCGTCGTCGGCGGCGGCTCGGGCGGCGCCGCGGCGGCCGGCCGGCTGAGCGAGGGCGGCAAGTACAGCGTCGCCCTGCTCGAGGCGGGCGGGCGCAATACCGGGCTGCGCACCCGCGTGCCGGGCTTTCTCGCCTTTCAGAACGAGGCGACCAACTGGGCCTATGAGACGGTGCCGCAGGCTGGGCTCAACGGCCGGCGCGGTTATCAGCCGCGCGGGCGCGGCCTGGGCGGGTCGAGCGCGATCAACGCCATGCTCTATCTGCGCGGCAACAAATGGGATTACGACAATTGGGCGGCGATGGGCTGCCCCGGCTGGTCCTATGACGAAGTGCTGCCGGTGTTCCGGCGCGGCGAACAGAATATGCGCGGTGCCGACGAATTTCACGGCGGGGAGGGCCCGCTGTTCGTCTCCGATCAGTGCGATCCGCACCCGGGCTCGCTCGAATTCGTCGCGGCGGCGAAGTCGCTGCAGATTCCGACCAATGATGATTTCAACGGCGCGCGGCAGGATGGCGTCGGCCTTTACCAGGTGACGCAGAAGAATGGCGAGCGCTGGAGCTCGGGCCGGGCCTATGTCGAGAGCGCGAGCAAACGCGACAATCTAGCGGTGCTGACCGGCGTGACTGCCGAGCGCGTCCTGTTCGACGAGGGCCGCGCCTGGGGCGTCGCCTATCTGCAGGACGGCGAGCCGCGCGAAATCCGCGCGCGCCGCGCGGTGATCCTCGCCGGCGGCGTATTCGGCACCGCGCAGCTGCTGATGCTGTCCGGTATCGGCCCAGGGCGCCATCTGCGCGAACAGGGCATCGCCGTGCGCATCGACCGGCCGGCGGTGGGATCGAACCTGCAGGACCATGTCGATTACGTCGCGGCGTTCGAGACGAAGGGCCGCTATTTCCTTGGGCAGTCGTTCCTCGGCAACATGAAGATGCTGGTCGCGATGGCGCAGTGGATGCGCGGTCGGCGCGGTACGATGACCTCGCCCTTCGCCGAGGCCGGTGGCTTCCTGACGCTCGACCCCACGGCGCCCGCCCCCGACGTCCAGCTGCACTTCGTGCCGGTGGTGCTGGAGGATCACGGGCGCACCAAGGTCAAGGGCCATGGCTTCTCCTGCCATGTCTGCGTGCTGCGGCCGGAGAGCCATGGCACGGTGCGGCTCGGCTCGATCGATGCGCGCGATGCGCCGCTGATCGACCCCGCCTTCCTCACCGATCCGCGCGACATGGCGCTGCTCAAACAGGGCGTGCGCGCGATGTACCGCATCCTCGAGACGCCGCCGCTCAGCGATCACAAGGGCAGGGACCGCTACCCGATCGACCGCACCGATGACGACGCGCTCGAACGCCTGATCCGCGCCCGGGCGGACACCATCTATCACCCGGTCGGCACCGCGCGGATGGGCTCGGACGATCTCGCGGTGTGCGACCCGAAGCTGCGCGTGCGCGGCGTCGAGGGGCTGTACGTCGCCGACGCCTCGGTCATGCCCAAGCTGGTCTCGGGCAACACCAACGCCCCCTCGATCATGATCGGCGAGCGCTGCGCCGATTTCGTCGCGGCAGATCTCGCCTGAATCTCTCCCCTCCCGTTTACGGGAGGGGTCGGGGGTGGGCGCCCGGCCAATCATAAGCGGCGCGCTCAATGGAGAGCGCGAGCCCATCCCTCGGTCCCCTCCCGCAAGCGGGAGGGGAGGAAGTAGAGCAAGCCGCCGTTCAGCTATCTCTGCTACGCAACGCCTTGTGGAACGAAAAACCCTCAACAAGGCCGGCCTCGCCGCGCTCGTCGTCCTCGCGCCCGGCGGCATGATCCTGGGTGGTCTGCTGGCATATCGCGCCTATCGCAAACGCGCCGAGGCAGCCGCGAAGGATAGCCCGGACGCCTGAGCCGCGCGCCGCGATTCAACCCGGCGGCAAAGCGCGGCATGGTCGCACCAATGACCGCGGCGATGCCGGCGGCCTGTTTCTCATCGTGAATCGTTCGGAATGGAGGCCCTCGCGCGCCGTCCTCTCCACTCGCCCTGGTATCGGCGCGACAATTCCCTGCCAATTCCCTGCCATCTCCAACTCGCGCTCCGCGGAGATGGAGACCAAGCCACTGAGATCGAGCCAAAACATGGATATTGTTGCCGCGGCTTGGTTCAGCAGAAAAAATATCGGCAGGGAAAACAGGCCGTGCCGACATAGCGCGGCGCCGGCGATCCGGCGTAGATCGGCGCCGGAGGATGCCATGAACCACTATCTGCTGATCTACGATCTCGCGGCCGACTATCTCGAACGCCGCCCCGATTTCCGCGCCGAGCATCTCGCGCTTGCCTGGCGAAGCGCGGACGAGGGCAGCCTCGTCCTGGGCGGTCCTGTCGGCGATCCGGTCGAATCCGCGCTGCTGCTGTTCAACGACGCGGACAAGGCGGCCGCCTTTGCCGGGGAAGATCCCTATGTGCTGAACGGCCTGGTGCGCAGCTGGCGCGTCGCGCCGTGGATCACGGTCGTCGGCGAGAGCGCCGCGACGCCGATCCGGCCGGCCTGATCGCCACATAAAAAAGGGCCGGTGCGTTGCCGCACCGGCCTTAGGTCGTCCGCAGGAGGAACGTCTGGAGGGGGTGGGCTCTCGTCCCGCCCCCGATCTCGTCAGTAGTTGTAGGCGCGTTCGCCATGTTCGCTGATGTCGAGGCCTTCGGCTTCGACGTCGGCGCTCGGGCGGATGCCGATGGTGTATTTCAGGATCAGGAACAGGATCAGGCTGACGCCGCCCGACCAGGCCAGCGTGATGCCGACCGCCTGGAGCTGCACCCAGAGCTGCGACGTGATGCTGTAATCGGCCGGCAGCACGGCGACGGCGGGGAACTTCGTGTAATCGAAATAACCCTGGCCGCCGAGCTTGGGGTCGGCGACGATCGCAGTGCCGAGCGCGCCGACGATACCGCCGATGCAGTGCACGCCGAACACATCGAGCGAGTCGTCATACTTCAGCGCCTTCTTCACCGTGGTGACGAAGATGAAGCAGATCGGCGACACGATGAAGCCGAGCGCGATCGAGGTCATCGGTGCCGCGAAGCCCGACGCCGGGGTGATTGCGACCAGACCGGCAACGGCACCGGTGACGGCACCAAGCAGCGATGGCTTTTTGTGGATGACCTGCTCGATCAGCGCCCAGGAAATCGCTGCGGCTGACGTGGCGACGAAGGTGTTGATGAACGCGACGCCGGTCACGCCATTGGCTTCGAGGTTGGAGCCGGCGTTGAAACCGAACCAGCCGACCCACAGCAGGCTGGCGCCGATCATGGTCATGGTCAGCGAGTGTGGCGGCATCGGCTCGCTGTTGAAGCCCTTGCGCTTGCCGATCACGAGGCAGCCGACAAGGCCCGCGATACCGGCATTGATGTGCACCACGGTGCCGCCGGCGAAATCAAGCGCCCCCTTGTTGAACAGGAAGCCGCCATCCTTCGGCGCGTCAGGCAGGAAGTCTGGGCCAGCCCAGTACCAAACCATGTGTGCGACCGGGAAATAGACCAGCGTCAGCCACGCCACCACGAAGATGATCAGCGGGGTGAACTTCACCCGCTCCGCGAACGCGCCGACGATCAGCGCCGGCGTGATGCAGGCGAAGGTCATCTGGAAGCAGACATAGGCGAATTCGGGGATGTAGACGTTGTTCGAGAAGGTCGCCGCCAGCGTGGTGCCGTCGACACCCATCAGGAACGCCTTGCTGAACCCGCCGAAGAAGTGGTTCTCGCCGCCGCTGGTGAAGGCCATCGAATAGCCCCAGCAGCACCACACCAAAGATGCGACGCTGACGATCATGAACACCTGCATCAGCACGCTGAGCATGTTCTTGGTGCGCACCAGGCCGCCATAGAACAGCGCAAGGCCTGGCACCGACATCATCAGCACCAGTGCCGAGGAGATCAGCATCCAGCTGGTGTCGCCCTTGTTGACCATCGTCGCCATCTGGGCGGCGTTGGGTGCCTTGATCGGTCCGGCCGCGGCTTGCGCCCATGCCGGCAACGCGGCGAATGCCACCGCGCACAGGCCGGCGACGCCGGCATATTTCAATGCTTGCTTCATCACTGCCCCTTTCATCACAGCGCGGTTTCGTCGGTTTCGCCGGTGCGGATGCGCACCGCCTGGCCGACGTCGAGTACGAAGATCTTGCCGTCGCCGATCGCGCCGGTGTTGGCCGAGGCCTGGATCGCCTCGACGACCTTGCCGGCGAGATCGGTGGTGCAGACCACCTCGATCTTGATCTTCGGCACCATGTTGGTGGAATATTCCGCACCGCGGTAAATCTCGGTCTGGCCCTTTTGACGGCCGAAACCCTTCACCTCGCTCACGGTCATGCCCGCGATACCGATCTCGGTAAGCGCTTCGCGGACCTCGTCGAGCTTGAATGGCTTGATGATGGCGATGACTAACTTCACCCGCGCCCCCTTTCGTTGTTGCGGGAGTCTGCTCAGCAATGGCCGTGCCAGTTGCGAAACAAATGCGTCACACAGGCGTTGCGGGCGCGCAAAAGCGCGGTCAGAGGTTAGCGCGAGGTAAATTTTTGTGCAGTTGCGAAGGTGCTGCCCGATTCTCAGGCAGCGTCGGTGATGATTTTCCGCGCGGCGTCGGCATCCTCGTCATCGACCATCACGCGCACCGGAATGAAGAACTGGCTGCCGTCCGCAATGCTCGCACCCTCGTCGAAGGCGACTGCGATGATGCCTTCGGAATCGAGCCGGCCGATGACGATATTGGCTTCGTTGCGGCCGAAGCGTCCCACCTCGACAAGGCTCATGACGGCAGCGGGTCGAAAGCGAGCATCACCTGCTGCACGCGCACCGGCAGGCCGTCGATGCTGCGGTCGCGGCCCGAGATCATGGCGAGGCGCTCTTCCGGTGATAGTTGGGCGTGATATTTGGCCAGCGTGAGCCGTTCCTTGTCCAGCGTCATGCGCGGCACGCCCCAGCCGCAGCTGGTCTGCAACGACTCGACCGCGATGTCGAAGATCTGCCGCGCACCGGGCAGGCGCGGGAAGTGTCCGGCGAGTTGGTCGAAGCCGGGCTCGCCGGCGATGACGAAGCTGCCCCGGCCATAGAGCCGCAGGATCAGCGCCGGGTTGTCGAAGGCGCAGAACATGATCGTGATGCGTCCGTCGGCGGCGAGATGCGCCTGGGTCTCGTTGCCCGAGCCGCCGAGATCGAGATAGGCGGCGCGGTTGGGGCCGAGCACGCGGAAGGCGTCCATGCCCTTGGGGCTGAGGTTGATCCGCGCGCCATCGGCGGCGGTGGCGACGAAGAACACCGGCTGCTTCGCTATGAAGGCGCGGTGGTCGTCGGCGATCGCGTCGAAGAACTCCATGGCCGCAGCTTACCGCGCGTCCGCCTCAGGCGATACCCTGTTCGATGCGGCGCACGAACGCGGCCGGGTCGGGCAGGCGGATGCCGATCTGGTTCTCCACTACATCGCGTACCGCCGCAGCATCGGCAAGCTGGCGCCGTTCGGTTCCGCCGTTCCTGTGATGGATGGCGAAGTCGAAATTGCGCAGCGACAGCCTGCGATCGGGCAGCGCCAGCGCGCAGGTCAGGCCGAACACGAAGTGCGATTTCGGATTGGTCGACATGTACCAGCTGCCCAGTTCGTGGTCGGCGCGGTGCTGCGGTTCCAGCGTGAAGCGATAGGTCGGCCGCCATTCGCCGCCGATCGACACCGCCTGCACCCAATAGTCGCCGTCGCGGGTCAGGCGGTATTGCTCATGCGGCGTGGCCTGTACGCGGTCGGGGATCAGGTCGAGCGGGCCGGTCGGCGTGTTGCCGCCGAACCCCGCATCGACGATCACCGCGCCCTCGGGCAGATCGACGCGCAGCAGCATATGCGTCAGCGGCGTGACCGTGTCGGGCGCGGCGTTCCACAACACGCGCGCGCCGAGCGCGGTCACGGCAAAGCCGATCTGCTCGAGCATCGCACCGAGCAGCCGGTTCTGCTCGAAACAGAAGCCGCCGCGTCTGCCATGGACCAGCTTGGCCATCAGCACTTCATGGTCGAGCACTACCGGCTTGCCGAGCATGCCGTCGATCCCCTCGAACGGGATCGACGCGGTATGCGCCGCGACGATCCGCGCCAGCGTCGCGCGGTCGGGGGCGAGCGGGCCGGCGACGCCGATCCGCGCGCCATAAGCGGCGAGATCGTCGCTCATACGACGCGCGGCACGCGCGGCTGGCCGAGCGGGCATTCCAGGCTGGCCCGGTCCCAGTTGCCGAGATCGGCCGCCGCGTCATAGGTCGAGCGGCAAAAGGCCAGCAGCGCGGCATCGGGGTCGGCGGCGGTGCGCACCGCATCATAAGGCAGCAGATACTCGCCCATCGTCGTATCGTAGGCGGCGGCGGTCGGTTCCACGCGCGCCTCGCCATAACCGGCCGGTGCGGGATAGGCATAAGCGTAGAAGGCGGCGTGGGGATAGGCGTCGCTGCCCGGCCAGAAGCCGATACTCGCTTCCTCATGGCTATAGGCCTCGCAGGTCACCGCATCGGGCAGGCCGGGCAGGCCGCCCGGATGGCGCGGCGCCACGCGGCCCGAGAAGCGCGTCGAGGCGAGGTCGAAGCTGCCCCAGAAGAAGTGCACCGGGCTCGCCTTGCCGAGAAAGCCGGTGCGGAATTCCCCAAAGATGCGCGCCGCCTGGATCAGCGCGCGCCAGAAGCGGCGCGCGGCCTCGGCGTCATAGGGCCGCTCGGCATGGTCCTCGGCAAAGGGCGGCGCGTCGGGCATCTCGCTCGGTTTGAGATCGATCGACACCGTGATGCCGAGATCGGCCAGCGCGGCCAGCACCGCAGCGTGGAAGCCGGCGATCGTGCCTGCGGCGAGCGGAATCGTCCGCACGCCGCCGTCGCTGGTGGCGAGCACCACCCCTTCCGCGATCAGGTCGAAGTCGACCTGCAGGATGCGGTCACCGCAAGGGATTGAGGATGTGCTCAGCCCCCGCGCGCTGAGATAAAGCGGCACATGCCAGCTATGGTTGAGCCACGGCGTCAGCGCGAGCCGCAGCTTGCCGACGATCTGGGTGCGCAGCTGAAGCCCGATCGCGGTTTCGCGCCAGGTGGGCCAGTCGAGTTCGGGCCAGGCATCATGATCGGTCAAGCGTCGATTCTCCTGCCGCATTCTTCCATGGACGACGGCTCAAGGCAAAGCTGCGCTGGGATATGTCATTGACATATCCCGTCTCGCGTGATAGCTTGTGGAAATGGTGGCACGCTCCAGCCTTTTCAAATCCAATCGCTCGCAAGCGGTTCGGCTGCCCAAGGACATCGCCTTTCCCGACGCGGTCAAGCAGGTCGTCGTGTGGCGAGAGGGGAATACGCGCATGATCGTACCCGCGGATGCGCTGTGGGACGATTTCTTCGCCACCCCCGGCATCGACATCGGCACGCGCGATCAACCTGAGGCGCAGGAACGCGAAGCGCTGTGACGTTGCGTTACGCGCTCGACACAAACCTCTGCATCCGCGTGTTGCGCGACCGCCCCGCATCCGCCCGTGAACGCTTCAACGCCGAGGCTGCGGGTCTGTCGATCTCGACCGTGGTGCTGACCGAGCTTCTGCACGGCGCCGTCAAATCGGCGCGACCGGTCGACAACCGGGCCGAGGTCGAGCGTTTCGCGGCCCGGCTGGAGGTGCTGCCGTTCGACGAAGCGGCGGCCGACCATGCCGCCGATATCCGCGCCGTGCTCGAACGCCAGGGGCAGATGATCGGCGGCTATGACGTGCTGATTGCCGGCCATGCGCGCAGTCGCGGCCTGATCGTCGTCACCGGCAACCTCGGCGAGTTTCAGCGCGTCGACGGATTGCGCTGCGAGGACTGGCTGGATCAGGCCTAAACCGCCGTCCCGCCGACCGTCAGCCCCTCCATCAGCAGCGTCGGCTGGCCGACGCCGGCGGGCACGCTCTGTCCGCCCTTGCCGCACATGCCGACGCCCTCGTCGAGGGCGAAGTCGTTGCCGATGCCGATCACCTTGGTCAGCGCGGTCGGGCCATCGCCGATCAGCGTCGCGCCCTTGATCGGCGCGCCGAGCCGGCCGTTCTCGATCTTGTAAGCCTCGGTGCAGGAGAAGACGAACTTGCCCGAGACGATATCGACCTGCCCGCCGCCGAACGATTTGGCGAAGATGCCGCTCTTCACCCGCGACAGCAACTCGGCTGGATCGTCCTTGCCGGCGCGCATGAAGGTGTTGGTCATGCGCGGCATCGGCGCATGCTGGAAGCTCTCGCGTCGGCCATTGCCGGTCGGCGCCACGCCCATCAGCCGGGCGTTGAGCCGGTCCTGAATATAGCCTTTGAGGATGCCGTCCTCGATCAGGATATTCTCCTGGGTCGGCGTGCCCTCGTCATCGATCGACAAAGATCCGCGCTTGTCGGCGATCGAACCGTCATCGACCACGGTCACGCCCGGCGCGCCGACGCGCTCGCCGATGCGGCCGGAGAAGGCGCTGGTGCCCTTGCGGTTAAAGTCGCCTTCGAGACCGTGGCCGATCGCCTCGTGCAGCAGGATGCCGGGCCAGCCGGGGCCGAGCAGCACGGTCATCTCGCCGGCGGGTGCCGCGACCGAATCGAGATTGACGATCGCCTGGGCGAGCGCCTCGTCGATCGCGCGGTTCCACGTTACGGGCTGCATCAACTCGTCATAGAGATAACGGCCGCCCATGCCGAAATTGCCGGTCTCGCGCCGGCCATTCTGCTCGACCACGATCGAGACGTTGAGGCGCACGAGCGGCCGCACATCGGTGGCGATAAAGCCATCGGGGCGGACGATCTCGACCACCTGCCAGCTGCCCGACAGCGAGACCGAGACCTGCGCGACGCGCGGGTCGCGCGCGCGGGCGGCGGCGTCGATCGTCTGGCACAGGTTCACCTTGTCCGCGAACGGCACCAGGTCGAGCGGATCGCCATCGGTATAAAGGTGGCGGTTGGTGTGCTGCGGCGGCGGCGCCTTGGCCGAGGTCGACGGGTCGATCAGCGCCATGGTGTCGGCGGCGCGCAGGATCGCGGCGCCGCTCAACTCATTGGCATGGGCGAAGGCGGTGGTCTCACCCGACACCGCGCGCAGGCCGAAGCCCGACTGGGTGTCGTAGCTCGCGGTCTTCAGCCGTCCGTCGTCGAAGCCGAACGCCTCGGTCTTGCGATATTGCAGATAGAGTTCGCCATCATCGGCCTTGGACAAGGCGGAGGCAGTGAGGCGCTGCGCCTCTTCGGGCGACAGCTGGCCATCGTGATAGAGGAAGGCGCGGGGGTCGGCAGGCTGGGTCATGCCCTCCGATATAGGCGACTTAAACGCTGGCGCCAGCCGGATGGTCAGGCAATTTGGATTGATCGGCGCCGTCGGCCGGCCCACCGATCAGCACGAAGCGACGGTCGCAATAACCGCAATCGACATAGCCGGTCTCGTCGATCTGCAGGAACACCCGCGGATGGCCGAGCGCGGCACCACCGGGAATGTCGCTCGCGCCGTCACAGGCGATGCGGGCATGGGCGGTGCGGACGAGTTCGGGTGGCGGCTGCATGGCGTGGCGATAGCAAGGGCACGGGCGGCGGACAATCCTTCCCGCAGCCGCAGGGTGTGGCGCGTTGCTGGCCCATACTCCATGATCAGGTCATGCCGCACCGAACCCATAACATTTTGATATGTGAAGATACGATCTGGCCATAATATTTCATATCCATGTCACTGCCTTTAGCCCCTGCTGTCGAAGCAAGGGGAAGATCATGACCGACAGAAAAAAACTGCAGTCTGGCTTTGGGCATATGAAGGCGCTGCTGCGGATCGGCTGCGGCGGAATGGCGCTGGCGATGGCCTCGGCCGCCACGGCGCAGCAGGCCGAACCCGCGCCCCAGGCCGCCGACGCGGCGGTCGATCCAGTGGATCCGGCGGGCGGCGAGATCGTCGTCACCGGCTCGCGTATCAAGCGGCGCGACGCCGATTCGCTCGGGCCGCTGCTGACCATGACCTCGGCCGATCTCGCCCGCTCGGGTTCCTCTTCGGTCGGCGAGATCCTGCAGAAGATCCCCGCCGCCGGGGTCAGCCTCAATTCGAACGGCACGCAGGGCACCTCCTACGGCGCCAGCTCGATCAACCTGCGTTATCTCGGCGGCGCGGAAGGTAGCGGCAACCGCGTGCTGGTGCTGGTCGACGGGCATCGCTGGGTCGATGGCGTGGGGCAACGCGGCTTTCGCGATTTCGTCGATCTCAACACCATCCCGCTCGGCATGATCGACGGGATCGAGATATTGAAGGACGGCGCCTCGGCGATCTACGGCGCCGACGCGATTGCCGGCGTGGTCAACATCAAGACGGTGCAGCCGTTCAACGGCCTGCGCGCCACCGCCAAGGCCGGCGTGACCGATCGGGGCGACGGCGCGGAATATTCCGGCACGCTCAATCTCGGCCATAAATGGAGCACGGGCTCGATCATCCTGTCGGGCAGCTATTATCAGTCACGGCCGATCAACACCGATGCGCGCGCGCTGACGACCAACACGCTCGTGCCGGTGACCGTGCCGGGGACCAGCCCCAACGGCCTGTACATCCTGCCGGGTCTCGCCTCGAACGCCTATTTCGGCACCGCCGCCGGCTTCGCCTCCTCGGCCTCGCCGATCGCCTTCAACGGTAGCAGCGGATACGGTGCGGGGTCGTTCGCCGACGACAGCTATCATGTCGCGACGCTGCCGGGGGACAATTACAACACGCAGGCGCAGGGCATCTATTCTACGGGCCCGTCCAAGCGTTACGGCTTTTATGCGCGGGTCGACCAGGAAGTGCTGCCCGGCGTCACGCTGAAGGTCGAGGGGCTGTATAACCGGCGCAAGTCGGTGCAGCTCTTCTCGCCCAATCTGCTCGATATCGGCGGCACCTCGGGCACGGTGCAGGGTTTCCGCGTCGCGGTCGACCAGGCGTTCAATCCGTTCGGCACCGCCAATGGCGTGCCGCTCGCCAATGCGCTGGGGTTCAGCCCGACCCAGGCCTATCGCATCCGCAAGGTGCTGCCCGAAGTCGGCAACCGCACCAGCACGCAGGATGTCGAGACGTGGCGCATCGATGCCGGCCTGAACGGCGGGTTCGGGCTGCTCGGCCATCGCTGGAACTGGAGCGTGTACGGCGCCTATTCGAAGAACGTGATGCACAGCGGGTCGCTGAACTTCCTCGATTACGACCATCTCTATCTCGCGCTGGGTTCGCCGGCGACCTGCGCCGCGACGGCAGGATGCGTGCCGGTCAATCTGTTCGGCCCGATGACCGAGGCGCAGGCAAACTACATCCGCAACAACTCGTTCGAGCGCAACACGACCGAGCTCTACAACGCCACCGCCGATGTGACCGGCACGCTGTTCGACCTGCCGGCCGGCCCGGTGCAGCTCGCGGTCGGCTACGAATATCGCCAGAATCGCGGCACCGATAACCCCGATCCCTACACCAACGCACCGAGCCAGTATCTCAGCGCGAGCTTCGCGCGGACCAGTCAGCAGACCCGCACCGCGACCGCGGGCAGCTACAGCCTCAACGAAGGTTATGCCGAATTGTCGGTGCCGATCTTCAAGGACCAGCCCTTCGCGCAAAGCCTCGATGTCGACGTGGCGGCGCGCTATTCGGACTATTCGACGGTCGGGCACAAGGCGACGTTCAAGGCCGGCGCGGGGTATCGCCCGGTCAAGGATGTGCTGTTCCGCGGCACCTATTCGCAAGGCTTCCGCGCGCCCTCGATCCTCGAGCTCTATCAGGGCGCGCGCCAGACCAACTTCCAGGGCATCGATCCGTGCAATGGCGGCGCGGCGGCCGCCAAGCCCGGCTGTGCCGGCGTTCCCGCGACCTATAACCAGTCGGCCTTCAACGGCGCGCTGCTGCCCGGCGTGATCAGCGGCAACCGCGCACTGAGACCCGAAACGGCGGATACCTATAGCGCCGGCATTTCGCTGACCCCGCACTGGGTGCCGGGGCTCAGCCTGACGGTCGATTATTACAAGATCACCGTACACGACGCGATCGCGGCGCAGACCGCGACGCAGATCCTGGGGCTATGCGCAACGCAGGGCGGCGTGTTCTGTAATCTGGTGACGCGCGACGCGGCGTCGGGCGCGGTGGTGGCGATCCAGCAGACCTCGCAGAACCTCAATTCGATCAGCACCGACGGCATCGACAGCACGATCCGTTATGATTTCGGGACGAAGATCGGCCGGTTCAGCGCGGTGGTCGACGCGTCGTACCTGCGCAGTTTCCGCACCGTCTCGCCCAACCCGACCGGCGGCGCACCGATCGTCGACGAGCGTGCCGGCAAGGGCGACCAGCCGCGCTCGACCTATCCGCACTGGAAGGGCCAGGCCTCGCTCAGCTGGTCGATCGACTGGCTCGATACGGTGGTCCGCGCGCGCTATATCGGGCCGACCACCGACGTCACCAACACGGTTAAGGATGCGAGGACGAGGGCGATCACCTATACTGATTTCGAAGCGGGCTTCACGATCGGCGGCGGGCAATATCGCCTGGCGCTGGGCATGGATAACGCCTTCGACGTCCAGCCGCCGCAATCCTATGCCAATGCGCCGATCAACTACGACATCTACACCTATGATGCGCGCGGCCGGTATCTCTACGTCCGCGCATCGATCAAGATGTGATGACGGTGCTGGCCGAACCCGGACAGCAAAGCGACGTGCCGCCGGCGCAGGGTAACACCCCGCGCCGGCGGCTGACGCTCGACCCGGTGCTGATGATGCTGGCGGCGATGGCGCTGGCGATCGCGCTGACCTGGATCATCCCGTCGGGCCAGCACAAGCGCGTGTCGGAGGCGGAGAATGCGCCGGTCGTTGCGGGCACCTATCACAGCTTGCCCAAGCCGATCGGGCTCGACAGCCTGTTGCCGCATGCGCCGACGCCGGGCGTGGCGCGGCCGGTCAGCCCGGTGGCGATGGCGACCGCGATCCCGCAGGGCCTGATCAAGACCGCCCCGCTGATCGTCATGGTGCTGCTGCTCGGCGGCATGTTCGGCATCTTGCGCGCCTCGGGCGCGCTCGATGCGGGCATCAGGCGGCTGCTCGGGGTGAGCGGCGGCCGACCGATCATTCTCGTCCCCGTGCTGATGATCGCGCTGTCGGCGGGCAGCACCTTTCTCGGCATGGTCACCGAATATCTGCTGCTGATCCCGGTGATCCTCGCGCTCGGCCGCAATATCGGCCGCAACGACATGTTCGGCTTCGCGCTGATCACGCTGGCGGCCAAGATCGGCTATCTCGCCTCGGTCACCAACCCGTTCGCGTTGCTCATCGCGCAGCCGATCGCCGGGGTGCCGGTGTTCAGCGGGCTCGCCTTCCGGTTGACGGTCTGGGCGGTGTTCCTCGCCATCGCGATGGTCGCGGTGTTGCGCACCGGCCGCGGTGCCAGCGAGCCCGCCGAGTTGCATCATGAGCCGCTGGCCGGCCGGCACCTGATCGTGCTGCTGATCGCTGCGGCGACGCTGGTGACGCTGGTGACGGGCTCGATCGGTTATGGCTGGAAGGACGTGGAGTTTTCCGCGACCTTCATCGTTTCGGCGGCGCTGATGGCGATCGTCTCGCGGGTGCCACCGGCGCGCGCGGTGCATCTGTTCGTCGAGGGTATGCACATGATGGTGCTGGCTGCGCTGCTCGTCGGACTGGGGCGCAGCGTCGAGTTGATCCTGCGCGACGGGCAGATCCTCGACACGATCATCGAGGCGGTGTCGCAGCAGATCCACGGCCTCAGCCCGCTTGCCGTCGCGCCGATCCTGATGGGGTGCGAGATGCTGTTGACGATGCTCATTCCCTCGACCTCGGCCAAGGCCGCGCTGAGCATCCCGATCCTCGTGCCGATCGCCGCGACCTGCGGCGTGTCGGCGCAGACCACGGTGCTGGCCTTCCTGCTCGGCAACGGCCTGGTCAACATATTCGCGCCGACCTCGGGGATGCTGCTCGCTTATCTGGCGACCGCGGGCATTCCCTACACCCAGTGGTTCAGGTTCATCCTGCCGCTGTTCGCCTTGTTCACGCTGCTCTCGGTCATCGCGCTGATGATCGCCGTAGCGACGGGTTACTAGGACTCAATCGATGATTGCCGAAAACGGCCGCGACGTGATGGTCGCCATGCGCGACGGTATTCGCCTCGCCACCGATATCTATCTGCCCGAGGCGGCGCTGCGCGGCGAGCGCGTGCCGGTGCTGCTCGAGCGCACGCCCTACGACAAGCGCGGCACCAACCATGGTGATCGCACGCTGATCGACCCGATGCCGGTATCGAAGCCGGAGATCGCCGCGCAATTCGTCGCGGCGGGCTATGCTTATGTGCTGCAGGATTGCCGCGGGCGCTTCGCCTCGGAAGGCAGCTTCACCAAATATCTCAACGAGGCCGAGGATGGTTACGACACGCTCGCCTGGCTGGTCGATCAGCCCTGGTGCAACGGGCGGATCGGCACGCTGGGGCTGTCCTATTGCGCGCATGTCCAGGCCGCGCTGGCCGGGCTCGATCCGCCCGGGCTGGCGGCGATGTTCCTCGATTGCGGCGGCTTTTCCAGTGCCTATCACAACGGCATCCGCCAGGGCGGCGCGTTCGAACTGAAACAGCTCACCTGGGCCTATAGCCAGGCGATCGAGGCCGGCGATGGCGATGCCGAACGCCATGCCGCGATTGCCGCCGAGAACATTGGACAATGGGTGCGCGTCATGCCGTGGCGGCGCGGCCATTCACCGGTCAGCGCCGCGCCCGAATATGAGGATTATGTCGTCGAGCAATGGGAGCATGACCGCTTCTCGCCCTTCTGGCAGCAGCGCGGCATTTATTGGCGCGGCTCCTATGCCGAGACGGCGGACGTGCCGATGGTCCATCTGTCGGGCTGGTACGATCCCTATTCGATCACCGCGATCGAAAATTTCACCGCGCTGTCCGCGCTGAAGAAAGGGCCGGTCAAGCTGGTGCTCGGGCCGTGGACGCATGGCCAGCGTTCGGTGTCGTTCGCCGGCGATGTCGATTTCGGTGCCGAAGCGCCGCTCGACGGCAATCTCGCCGGGAATTACGTCGCGCTGCGCCGCGACTGGTTCGACCGCCATTTGAAGGGTCTCGACGCACCCGAACATCTCGCCGCGCCAGTGCGGCTGTTCGTGATGGGCGGCGGCAGCGGGCGGCGCGATGCCGCCGGCCGGCTCGATCATGGCGGGCGCTGGCGCGACGAGACCGCCTGGCCGCTGCCATCGACCGTACCGACGACTTTCCACCTTCATCCCGGTGGCCAGCTCGCGGCCGAACCCGCCGAGCCCGGCATCCTGTCCTATGATTTCGATCCCGCAGACCCGGTGCCGACGATCGGCGGCGCGGTGACCTCGGGCGCGCCGGTGATGGCGGCCGGCGCCTATGACCAGCGCGAAACCGCGGGTCTGTTCGGCGCGCGCCATCCCGGCCGGGCCCTGTCGGAAAGGCCGGACATATTGGTCTTCGAGACCGAACCACTGGCGCAGGACATCGAGCTAACGGGCCAGGTGGTCGCGCGGCTGTTCGTCAGTTCGTCCTGTGTCGACACCGATTTCACGATCAAGCTGATTGACGTCTATCCACCCAGCACCGACTATCCGGACGGGTTCGCGATGAACCTCGCGCACGGCATCCTCCGCGCGCGCTTTCGCCATTCCTTCGAGCAGCCGGAGCCGATGACGCCGGGATCAGTCCAGAGAATCGAGATCAGCGCCTTTCCGACGAGCAACCTGTTCGTCGCCGGGCACCGCATCCGCGTCGAGATTTCGAGCAGCAACTTCCCGCATTTCGACATCAACCAGAATGTCGACTGGCGTGTGCCGGGCGCCGAGCCGCAGGTCGCGCGCAACAGCGTGCATCTCGGCGCCGCCACGCCGTCGCGCCTGATCCTGCCGGTCATCCCACCGGGTCGGTGAGACCGCCGGCCGCCTCGCTGCCCCGGCGCCTGGGGCTGACCGCGCTGACGGCTTTTTCCGAGATCATGCGCACCGGCTCGGCGACCGGCGCGGCACGGGTGCTCGGCCTGTCGCAACCGGCGATCAGCCGGCTGATCGCGCGGATGGAGCAGGATATAGGCTTCGAGCTGTTCTACCGCGACAAGGGCCGGCTGGTGCCGACCCAGGACGGGCTGATGCTCGCCGACGAGGTCGAGCTGGCGCTGGCCAGCGTGGCACGCGTGCAGGGGCTGGTGCGCGATATCTCGACCCATTCGGTCGGCGAAATCCGCCTGATCGCGCCGCCCAGCTTCGCCTCGGGCATTCTGCCCGGTCTGATCGCGGCCTTCATGCAGCGCCATCCACGCGTGCGCTTCTCGATCGATTCGCGCAGCATTCCGACCACCAAGACGATGCTCGCCACGCGCGTGGTCGATTGCGCCTTCATGCGCCTGCCGCTCGATCGCGACGACTTCATCGCCGAGACGATCGTCAGCAGCGGCAGCGTCTGCGTGCTGCATCAGGACAATCCGCTCGCCGCGCTGGCGACGCTCGATCCCGCCAGCATCGGCGACGCGCCGGTCGTCACGCTGGGTACGGCAAGCGTGTTCGGGCGGCAGATCGACCAGGCCTTTCGCGATCAGGGACAACGCCAGAATGTCGCGGTGGAATGCCATACGACCAGCGCGGCGTGCGGTCTGGTCGGCGCCGGCATCGGCGTCGCGATCCTCAACGAGCTGCTGGTGCGGCCCTATGTGCGGCCGCCGCTGCTGGTCCGGCCGTTCGCACCGAACTTCACCCATGATTATGCCTTCGTGGTCTCGGCCCAGTCGAAGCTGTCGCGGCTGATCGAGGAATTTCGCGACGAGGCACGCCGCTATTTCAGCGTGGAAACCGCGCCCGAATAGCGGCCGCCGCCGGGCTTATGCCGCCCGCGCGGCATCCCCCGCGGCGAAATGCGCCATCTGGTCGGCATGCGCCTTGGCGAAGGCCGGCCGTGCGGTCGCACGAGTGAGATAGGCGCGGCAGGCGGGATAGTCGGCCAGCCCGTCGAACCGGTCGATCAGACGCAGCACATCCGACATCATGATGTCGGCGATCGAGAAGCTGCCGGCCAGCCATTCGCGCTTTTCCAGCACGGCATCCATGTGCTTGAGCCGCGCCGCGACAAAGCCCTCCAGAAACGTCCGCATCGGCGTTTCGTCGGTGTCGCCCATGAACTTGTAGAAAGACCAGGGCTGGCTCGCTGCTTCGACCGAGGCGAACGCCGCGAACAGCCATTCCTTGGCATCGTTGCGGCCTTGTCGGTCGGTCGGCATCAGCACGTCGCTGCGCTCGCCGAGATGGAGCAGGATCGCGCCGCTCTCGAAGATCGAGAGGTCGCCGTCGGTCAGCCATGGTACCTGGCCGAAGGGCTGGTGCGCGAAATGCTCGGCATCGCGATTCTCGAACGGCACGCCCTCGACCCGGTAGGGCAGGCCCGCCTCCTCCAGCGCCCAGCGTATCCGTATGTCGCGCACATAACCACGCGGCGGCTCGGGCACCCAGTCGAAGGTGTACAGTGTCAGCTCGGTCATGCGGTGTCTCCAAGGAAGGGCGGCAGCTTGTCGAGCAGCCCGCGCCAGCCAAGCTCATGGCTTTCGCGCGCGGCCTCGTCGGGCAGATGTTCGTGGATCAGGGTCAGTTCGGTGCCGCCGTCGATGGGTTTGAGCAGGAAGGTGACCAAAGTCTCCGGCTCCGCCGCGCCGGGCAGGTCCCAGGTGAAGACGACCTTCTCGTCGGGCACCACCTCGCGATAGATTCCGGTCGGGTTATGCTCCTCGCCGTTCATCAGGCGGAACACCACGCTGAAGCGACCGCCGGGCCGCACGTCCGCCTCGACGCTGAGCGTTGGCCCGGCATCGGGGCCCCACCATTGCAGCATCTGTTCGGGCCGGGTGATCGCGGCATAGACCTTGGCGGGCGAGGCCTTGATGCGGCGCACGATGGTGACGCTGGAGAGGTGGCGGGTCATCAGGCGTCATCCTCTTCGACGAACGCGACGAGCCGATCCAGGCTCACCGTCCACAAGCTTTCATAGCGTTTGAGCCACGCCATCGCCTCCTCCATCGGCCCGACCGAGAGCGCGACCGACACGGTGCGACCGGTCTTGGATCGCGTGATCAACCCCGCATCGGACAGCACGTCGAGATGCTTCATCATGCCGGGAAGCTTTAGCGCCAGCGGCCGGGCGAGCTCGCTGACCGACAGCCCGGGCTCGTCCCTGAGCCGCAACAGCACATGCCGCCGCGTGGGATCGGCCAGCGCGGAGAAGGTGCGATCGATCGCTGATGCTTGATACTTCACCATGTAGTGAAGTATTGCCTATGGGACTGGTCGCGTCAACCCCCGCGATCCGGACGTGCGGGTTCGACCGGTCAGCCGCCCGCGCGCAGCCTCACCGTGCGTACCGTGACGAACTGGCGCATCTTCTCGGCGATGATCGCGGCGTGTCGCGCGTCGATCTCCGCCACCGAGAGCGTGACGCGCAGGATGCGCCGCGTGTCGACCGCATCGAGCCGCGCGATCATGCGGCCCTGCTGCGACACCAGCCCGAGCAGGCGGCCGAGGACCTGCGGACAGCGATCGGTGGTCACGACGAAGGTCGCGCCCGGCGGATGCGGTACGGGCATCGCGCTCAGGCGGCGAGCGCCGTCACTCGTTTGCCGGCGATGATCGACTGGGCCAGCGCATCAGCCGCTTCGTGCGGCGCCGTGCCTGCCTTATCGGCGAGATCGAGCACTTCGTTCAGCCTTGCGCCGATCCCCTCGACGCGTTCGCGCGCCTCCTCCTCGCTCCAGCCGAAATATTCCGCCGCGACGTTGATGATGCCGCCCGCATTGACGAGATAGTCCGGCGCGTAGAGCGCACCGCGCTCGGCCAGTTCGACGCCCTGGCGCGGCGTGGCGAGCTGGTTGTTGGCGGCCCCGCACACGACCTTGGCCTGCAGACCCCGCACCGCCGCCCTGTCGAGCACCGCGCCAAGCGCACAGGGGGCGAACACATCCACCTTCGCTTCGAGCAGCGCCCGGGAGGTCATCACCTCGGCATCGAACATCACGGCCGCTTTCGCCGCGACGGCGCTGCGCGGTTCGGCGACGATCAGCCGCGCACCGGCCTTGTGCAGCAGGTCGCACAACGCGAAGCCGACATGGCCGAGCCCCTGCACACCGACCGTCACGCCGCGCAGATCGCTGCCGAGCCGCCGCCTGACGGCGACCTCCATCGCGCGCAGCACGCCCAGCGCGGTCCAGGGCGAGGGATCGCCCCCCGGCGCACCGGGCCGGGCGGGAAGGCCCGCGACATGCCGCGTGCTGTCGGAGACGTGCAGCATGTCCTCGACCGAGGTCCCGACATCCTCCGCCGTCAGATAACGCCCGTTGAGCGACGCCACCGCACGACCAAAGGCGCGAAACAGCGCCGCGCGATCATAACCGGCGGCGGGTTCGCAGATCACCGCCTTGCCGCCACCGAACGGCAGGCCGGCCAGCGCGTTCTTGTAGCTCATCCCCTCGGCCAGGCGCAGCGCG
Source organism: Sphingomonas bacterium (assembly GCF_028292965.1). Classification (GTDB taxonomy): domain Bacteria; phylum Pseudomonadota; class Alphaproteobacteria; order Sphingomonadales; family Sphingomonadaceae; genus Sphingomonas. The sequence goes on from NZ_JAQGLG010000218.1 coordinate 26,983, forward strand.
TCGAGCGACGCCTCATGCTCGGAGACATAGGGCCGGAACCGGCACCCGCCCGCGGCCGGGCCAAGCCGCGTCGAATGCAGCACGATCACCCCGCGCAACCCGCTTTTGGGGTCGTCGAGCCGGACGATTTCTTCCGGCGGTACGGACTGTGCGGTGCGATCGAAGGTCACGGTAACTTCCCCGGCGGTTGTTTCGCAGAGGATATCGCTGTCCGACCGGTTTATCTGACCTGTTCTCGCGGGACATTTACGATTTGCCGGTATATCTGACCGGATATCGGCTAATTTCGGAACAGATATGTCTGACCAGCTCGACGCTTATGAGCGAATGATCCTGCGCGTCCTGCAGGACGACGCCTCGCTGTCGACCGGGGCGGTAGCGGAAGCGGTCGGCCTGTCGGCCTCGCCCTGCTGGCGCCGCATCGACCGGCTCGAGCGCGAGGGGTTCATCAAGCGCCGCGTGGCGATCGTCGAGCGCAGGAAGGTCGGGCTCAACGCGCAGATCTTCGCCCAAGTGAAGCTCAATGCGCACGGCCGCGCCAATCTCGACGAATTCGCCGCCGCGATCCGCACCTTTCCCGAGGTGCTCGAATGCCATGTGCTGATGGGCTCGGTCGATTTCATGCTGCGCGTCGTCGCGGCGGATATCGAGGCGTATGAACGCTTCTTCTTCGAGAAACTGTCGCGCCTGCCCGGCGTGCAGGAGATCAATTCGACCGTTGCCCTGTCGGAGATCAAGTCGACCACAGCGTTGCCGCTGTGAGCAGGGCGGTCACCGGCGCGTCCGTTGCCGGGTAATCCTGTCCCTATTATCGTGCGCGATGATCGCCCCGCGCATGCTCAACGCGCGCCCGTAGCTCGCCACCGCGTTCGCCGCGTCGCTGCCGCTGACGATCGTGCTCGGCCGCGCCGGCTTCACTGATACCGCAGCGTCTTCTCGAACCCTTCATTCACCTTGGTCATTTTGGCCAGCTTCCTGAGCTGACCGCGAACATGCCGCTCGAACCGCATATCGTCATAGATACCCGTGGCGCGATATTCTTCCTGGCCGATCAGTTCCTTGATGCGCGTGGCGAACGCGGCCTGCTCGTTCGTACAATCCGCGGCCTGTAGCGCGCGGCATACCCATTCCTCGGCGGCCGCCTTGTCAGCCTCGTCCTGCGCCTCATACCCGCGCCTGTCCGCCGCCGCCTGATCCAGCTTCGAGGCGGCCAGCCTGCGTTCCAGCCATTTCCGGACCAGCTCTCCATCCCACGGCTTTGACGGATTATTCATCACTCACTCCAACTGGCTCGCTTGTGTCCATACAGGGCATGATGACAGAAGCCAGGTCCGGCCGGAGAGGCGGCAACCGCCAGATACGCCAGATAATTGTGCGCCCACATCCAGGGCAGCACCGCCCGACGAACCGTCATTGGTCCCGGCCTGTCTTTTTTGTGGTCGGGCGTGCCCTGCGGACGATAAGGGGGCGAAGGGCTCAAGGGAGAACGAGCGCGGCGGCGGATTGCGGCGCATCGCCCTGCCGAGCCGCGATGCCAGAGCGTGGACCAATGACATGACCAGTTGGCCGAAACTCTATACGGCGTTTGGTGCGCAATGGCAGGCGGACACGCCGCTGGCGCACTTCGATCTGGCGACACGCGATCGTAGCGAGACCGCTGCGTCAATCGATGCGATCAGGGTTCGCCGCGTTGCCGCGCTCACGCCGCGGAAATCGCTGCACACGGTCAATGGCGGCTGTGTCTATGTCGATGGCTTTCGCCTGGCCTGGCATGACGAGGTGACGTTCGACGTCCATGACGGATCACGCATCGACTACGTGCCGGGGCCGGGCTGGACCGGCGACATGCCGGCCGCATTCTACAGCACGGTCGCGGCACTGACGCTCGCCGCGCGCGGCGCCCTGCCGTGCCACGCGAGCGCGGTCGAATTCGGCGGGAAGGCTGTTCTGCTGGCCGGGGCTGCGGGTGCGGGCAAGTCGACGCTGGCCGCCTCGCTTCTGACACGAGGCGGGCGATTGCTCGCTGACGATCTGACGATCATCGCGCCGGTGTCGCCAGATGGGCCGTTCATCGCAACTCGCGGTCGGCCCGGCATCCGCCTTCATTGCGATACCGCCTTGCGCGTGGCCGCCGTCGAGCGCCATTCCCTACCGGGTGACCAGCGTGGGAAATGGCTCGTCCGGCCGATCGCGCGCAGCCCCTATGATGCGGTGCCGCTGGCGGGGGTCGTGCTGCTGGGTGACGAGCACGGGACACTGCAGCGGGGCGACAACAAAATTCTGCTGGGGCCGCATTTGTTTCGCCCGCGATGGCTGGCGGCACTGCCCGGTCATGCAGACCGCCTGCGCATGACGCTAGAGATCGCGAGTCGTGTGCCGAGCCGCAGCGTCGGGCCCGGCGAGGGGTTTTACCGCGATCCGGCAGCGATCGAGCGAGCATGGAGTGCGATTACCACGATGCTGGCGCGCTGACCGCGCCGCACGCGTGATATGGCTGCAGATCCACGCTCCGAACGGGCGTCGGCGAACGCCATGGGTCTGGTCAAATCGCTTTTCCCGCAGAGGAGCGGGGCCTAACCCCGATGCTGCGCGCACCGCCATCGTGGTTGAAGTGGAAACGGGGGAAGGATGGGGACGGTATCGGTGCCGAGGAACGGGTTGTTCGGGCTTTTCTCGCTCGACGGAGCGCCGCTCGATGCGCGCGACAGCCAGACCGTGCTCGGCGCGCTCGCGGATAAAGTGGTCGCGACGTCGGGCGCGCTGGTGGCGGCGCTAGACGCGTCAGGGGCAGCGATCCATGTGCATGAAGACTCCCGCAGCGATGGCGCACCCGGTACTGGCAACATCGCCATATTGCTGGGTGATCTGGACGAGGCCATGGCTGTCGCTGCGCGATTGACGATGCCGGCGAACAGCAATCGGGCCGCGCTGGCAGCGGCCGCGCTTGATCGCTGGGGACGCAATGCGCCGCGCCAACTGGCTGGCGAGTGGTTGCTGCTGCGCTGGCATGCGTCGAGCCGAACGCTCATATTGCTCTCGTCGGAGACGCTGTACGAGAACTGCCAGGTGGCGACTGACGGCCGACGGCTGGCGATCGCACCGAATCTGGCATGTCTTGCCGCTCTGCCATGGGTTGGTGGCGACTTCGATCCGGACATCTTGATGCGCACGATGGGTCGCTCACATCTCCGTGAAGCCATCGGGGCGCGGACGATTCTGAAAGGCGTCATGCGCCTACGCGCGGGGGCATGCATCACCGTTTCTTCGCACGGGCTGCATCTAGCTGCGCCCGATCCTTCAGCGATACCCGCGCTCGCCGCGATCACCTTTGACGATGCGATCGCAGAACTCGACGCATTGCTGAGATCGAACATGCGGCAGCGGCTCTCGCGCGTCGGGGGCGTCGCCGTTCAGATGAGCGGCGGGCTCGATTCCTCGTTGCTCGGTCTGCTTGCGGCGGAAGAGCGCAGGAGCGACCAGCGGCTGGTATTCCTGACGTCCGCCGCACCAGAGGACAGCGGCGTCGAGGATGAGAGCATGTGGGCTGACCTCGTCGCCCGGCACCTTGGGGTGCCGATGGTCAAGGTCAGGCCCGCGCTCGATGCCGACGTCTATCGGCCCAGCGCCCGCGCCCTTGCCGCGACCGAGACGCCGGCGCATTCGCTACGGCATTATCTCTATGAAGCACTCGCCGATGCCGCGCTCGCGACCGATTCACAGTCGCTCGTCGATGGCATGTACGGCGAAATGACCATCTCCAATCACGGTCATTGTCTGGGATCGGCGCCAGTACGGTCGCCGCGCATGATCCTGCGGTCATGGCGCAAGTGGTGGATCAATCGATCGATATCGACGCGCGGCGACGATTATCATGTGATGCCGTCGCGCACGGCGTTCGCCTCCGTGGCTGCATTGCATGCGGAACCCACGCCCCACCCCAGGCATCCGGCAATACGCCGACTGTCGCCCGACGAACCCTTTGGTTTCGAATATGGGACGAACAAGGCTAGCCAGATATCGACGTCTATCGGTCAGCCGGCCGTGCGCACATTATTCCCGTTTCGCGATCCGCGACTGATTCGCCTGATGTCCTCATTTCCCGCCGGCTTTGTGCGCCATGGCGGTATCGACCGGGCCCCGGCCCGCGCGTTGATGCATGGCCACCTTCCCGAAGCTGTCGTGACACGTCCCAAAGGCACAGCCTTCTCACCCACCTACCATCTCATGCTGCGCGCACAGGCCGATGCGGCGATCGCCCGGCTACCCGATCAGGAGCAGGCCGGGGCCGGCGAATGGCTCGATCTTGCCTGGCTGAAGGTGATGCTGGCAAGCGTGCGGGACGGCGCCCGGTTCAATACGCAGACGCTGGTCCGTATCCAGGGTTCGGCCTATGCGGCGGAATTCTTTCGCTGGTGGGCGCGGGTAGTGCGGTAAAATCACGAGTCCGCATCCGGTTGAGCTATGGTCACGCAAAGGCTGCGACGTCGCTCTCCCACATGTCATTCGGGTCGATGAGCGGGCCCCGCGCCAGGGGTGCGACCACATAACGGCGGCGAAGACCGAGATTGATCCAGCCGCAGCCAGGTCGCCCGCCGAAGAAGATATTGACCGCAAGAATACCCGCATGTTCAGCGCGGGTTAGGCGTCAGGATTGCGAGCAATCCGGATAGACTGGGCCACCGTCGGGGCCTAGAGTCGGATTGGCGGCGGTCTCGTTGACGTTCAATTCGGTCACCGTCGGCTCAATCCAGGCGCGCCGCGCTTCGGTGCGCGACTTGTTGCCGTTACTTTCAGCCATGCCATCCCCCTTTTGGTGCTCGATATCAGATTTAAGCTATATTTCGTTCGAAGTCCATGCGGGCTACTTTGCCAGCAAATGGATCAATTCCAGTTCCGACATCTTTTGCAGAAGAGCATCCACTGACCGCGAACAATCTTTTTCCTCGATGTCGAACCGCGCGGTGAACAATGCAATGAGCTGATCACGGCTATGCGGCGTCTCCAGCGTTTCCCAGGCTTCGCTGGCGGTGTGGTTGAGCGCGACATAACGACCGCTGTCCAGATGTATCATGACATATTGGTCGTCGACCTGCGACCCGATCCATTCGCCTGTGCGCTGCCACATCGTCATCACCGTCTCCCCCCCCGCCGTTTAACGCGCGTCGCGCCATCGTGCCAGTCGGTGCGGTTCATGACAGCGGAGGAATCGCCACGACCGGCACCGTTTGCGCGATCATGGCCATGGTAGACAGCGAGGCGGCTTCCATACCGAGCAGGGCGATGATCCGTGGCCGGTGGCGGTGCGTGAGCAGCGCCTGGATCGCGTCGACCCCGCTGAGGCGCCTCGGGCGGACTGTTCCCGGCTGGAGAACGAGCAAGGCACCAACGCGACCGGCGGCGCGCCACTGCCTTGGCGGCACGGGGCGAAACATGCGCGCGCCATCGTCGTCCATCCGTTCGAAATGGCCGCCGGCCAGCCCTGAGGCCATAGCCGCATCATCCTGCACCCTGAGGCAGATCGAATCGTCGGCGATCTGGTATGCGCCCATCGTCAGCGCCCGCGCCAGAACCGTCGACTTGCCGCTGCCCGATGCACCCGCCACGGCTATGGCCCGGTTGGCCCCGTCGAGCGTGAACGCGGCCGCGTGCAACACGACATCGCCACGAGCCCAAAGCAACGCAGGGAGAACCGTGGCGATCAGCATGTTGGAGAGATGTGCCTGGTCCGCGCCAGGCACCGGATCGACGAGAATCCTGCACCGGGCCAGGCAGATAAAGCGGGCCAGGCCCGGCATCGTGAATTCGAACTGATCAGGCGAGGTGACGCGATACGGGCCCCAGACGCGGCCCGCGTCCCCGGGCGGTGTGGTGGCGTAGACAATCTCGACGTCCGGCGGACTCTCCGCGTCCCCGGCCGGGACCGCTCCGGGCAACGGCAGGGCGGACCGAATGCGCAAGCCATGCCCTAGCCAGATCCGCTGCTCTTCTCGCTCTCCGGCAATCACGCTGGCCGGATGTCGAACGCAAGGCAGATACGGCGCTGGTCGCAGCCATGTTCAAAGGTGCGGTGGTAACAGTGCGAAGGGAAGAACATCAGCATGCCCGGCTGTGGGCGCACCAATGTCTCGCCGAACGCTTCTGCCGCACGAGGCCCGACCTGGTCTTCGGGCATGCCAAAGGCCAGGCAACCTGCAGTTGTCGCCCCGCCGCGCACCATTGGCGGGACATCGACATAATAGACACCGCTCATCCAACCATTCTGATGAACATGCCAATCCTCATGGCCTACGGCATCGGTGAGCACGCACCAATTGTGCAGCGTGGCGTGCTCCGGTCGCGCATTGGTCCAGGGTGAATCGTGCTGGTCGAGGGTGGCGACGTAATCGACCGCGACTTGCCGGATCAATGCCTGCAGGGCGGGAATGGCGACCGAGCTGGCGAATGCCGGCTCATCGACTCGCCATGTCTTGGTTGAGGCAGTGCCGTAACGGTCGAAACGCAGATCGGGATGTCGGTCAAGTTCCTCCTTAACCGCCCCGTTGAGCGCGGCAATATCGTCCCAGCCGGGCGGCGCTGAAAGCGTGCGACGATACAGGAAGCGATCCAGCCCGACGGCCGTGCGCGCTTCGTCGAAACGCTCAAGCTTGGCGAGAGCAATCGCACGCGCCCCCAGCAAGCGGGAATGGGCAACACCGCGGGCGATCAGATCGTCGGCGAAGGCCAGCAACTCGTCCAGCGCACCCGCCCGAACGTCGAGCGCGGCGAGGCGTTTATAGGCATTCCTGTCGTGCGGATCCGCGTGGAGCGCAGCACTCAGCGCCGTTCGCGCCTCGGCAATTCTGCCCTGACGCGTCATCACCTTGCCCAATGCCGCGAGCGCACGCGCTTGCTCGCCAGGCAATATCGACCTGTCCAGCGCCTTTCGCGCGAATTCCTCGGCGCGACGATCGTCACCCGGGGCCTCGCGACTGGTATAGGCTTCGGCCAGATACTGCGCGACGTGGCGTTCATCGCCATCCTCGAACAGCTTCTCAAGAAGGTCGATCACCTCATCGAACGCGTCCTGGACGAACAGGCGCATCGCCAGCTTGAAGCGGAGTGCGCTCGACGCGGGATTGGCGGCGACGGCCTTGCGCAGCAATGCGATCTCGTGCTGCCGGGCAATATCGAGCGGCCGTTCGATCTCCAGCTGAAAAGGGCGCGCCACGAGATTCTCCTTGAGCCCCCGACAGTATGGAAGCTCACCGATGTCGAGTCCAATACTTCGCGTGGGCCTTGCAAGGGTCGGGCCTCAGCCAGCGCCGCCAATGGCGTGGCGATGAGCGTGTTGCGCGACGACTCCAGGCGACAAGAACGCGGAGCGATGGCATGTCGCTGACCATGTCGCTGGACCGCCTTGCCCAACTCGACGCACAGGCGCGCTTCATGCTCGCGGGGCAGGCCTATGAGCGCGGCGAGGTGCGGCTGGTGTCGCGGGACCTTGCAGGGTGCGAACACCTTGCGGCGACTCGCCACGGGCTCTTCGCGATTAACCCAGCGGCGTATCGACGGATCGCGCATGGCCTGTTCTATGGCGTCACCATCCTCGGCGACATGATCTACGTCTTTGAGGCCGGTGACCGCCCCAGGCACCGAACCAACCGCGGCCGGATCGTGCGCTTCCGCCGCGATGGCGACACGATCTACGCAGCCGAGGTAATCGCAACCGGCCTCGACAATGGCTGCCACCAGATCGATGTCATGCACGGCGAGCTTCATGTGCTCGACACCTACAACCAGCAGATCATCGTGCTGTCGCTCGACGGGGCGGTCCGGCGCGTCCTTCACCCATTACCCCTGGCGGCGGACCGGAGCGGCGCCGATTACGTCCATATCAACTCGCTGCTCCGATGCGCTGACGACACCTTACTCCTGCTGCACAATGGCGGCCGGCCTGATGCGCCGCGCAGCGAGGTAGCGAGGTTCGACGGCGACTGGAATCTCGTCGTGCGCACCGAAGTCGATGGCCATGGCTGCCACAATATAGCGCTGCTCGAAGATGGGACATTGCTGTGCTGCGGCTCGCAGGCGGGCGAGCTGATCGGGTCCAATGGCGTCAAGGTAAAGCTCGGCGACATGATGACCCGGGGCCTGTCGGTTGGCGTTGGGGAAATCCTGGTCGGCGGGTCGACCTTTTCGCCGCGTGACATCCGCGATGAAAAAGGCGGCACGATCTATTTTCTCGACCGGGCCTATCGGCTCACGAGCACCCTCGCGATGCCCGCGCCCGTCATGGAGATCCGCCGCATCGACGGACGAGACCGATCGCTATCGCACCACATTGCGGGTCAATTGCCGCAGGCAAAATAGCGGCGCTCCCGGCAGCCGGGCAGGGGCAGCAAACATCGCGATATGCCGCGCGAATTTCAGCCCGGGGGCGGCGTGAGCGCGCGCGGGCAATCGGCGTCGTCTGCACGGGTCAGCCAGGCGCGGCGAACCGGTTCGCACGGCCACGGGCAGAACTGCCGCCGGACCTGCATTGGCAGTCCGGCGGCAAGGTCTCGTTATTGAAGCACTACCGTTGCATTGGGCAGGCCGCTGTTACCGGCATCAGGCCCAAGATTGTTGTTCTTGAACGATAGGACAGTGCCCACCGCCTTGATGCCGCCAAGCGCGTTGTTGAAGATACTTACGTCGGACAGGCGGATGGTCGTCCCCGCTGCCGCGGCGACGCCAAAATTGCCGTTGCTGGCAATGGTGGTGTGGAGGATGTTCACGACAGCCGTCACGGTGCCGGAGTTCGATACCGCATAAACACCGCGACCAGTATTGCCCGAGATGTTGCTGTTCGCGATCGTGACCGTAGCACCGTCTTCCGCCGTGACGCCAGGCTGGGAATCGGAGATCGTGACGTGGTCGAGGACCGCGCTGACGGAAACGTTACCGTTTGGCTTGATGTCCACGCCGGGACCGGAGACAGATTTGATATGAACATCGGTCATCAGCAGTAGCGCGCCGACACTTGCGGCGGATGGCTCAAAGCTCACGGCAGGTACACCACCGGTCCCCTGGTTGCTGATGTTCACATTTTGCATCGTCAGCGACTTGCCGCTGAGGAAGCGCACTGCATAGGTGCCTACCGTCGTTCCCGCGCCATTAATCGTCAGGTTGCGAAGATGCACCTTGATCGTCGGCGTCGTGGCACCGTTCGGATCGTTGATGATCACGCCCGGCACGCCCGAGTTCAGAATGCCGCCGGCGCCGCCACTGCCCTCGGAGCAATCGAGCGTGATCGACTTGACGATGGTTACCGAACCGAACCCGCCCGGATCGAGGCAATCGATCTCACCGCCGGCTGCGGTCTTGGAAATCGCGCCCGCCCAGGTCTTGCAAGGGGCGGTGCGGCTGCACGGATTGACGTCGTCGCCGACACCCGAGATCCATGTACGTGTTGCCTGAGCGCTTGCCGGTGCTGCGAGGCACAGGCTGCAGAGAAGCGCCGTCATCGCGACGCCCAGAATCCTGATCAATTTGCTCATGGACTAGGTCCTCCCCCATTGGAATACTTGCAGAAAAGCGAAAAATGCGACCCCGGTACGTCACGCGCGAAGAATACTGCCAGCGCAGTTTCTACAGCTATAGTTGTTTGTCTTAATGCACTTTGTCGCTGTCGGCCACTGAAATGACTCGCGTCGTCGGACAGGTGCCATCTTCCAGACGTCATGGCGTCAAGCGGCTGCTATCGGGCGGTGACCATGTTGAACATGCCCGTCGATCACCACGATTCAATTTCCCGCGAAACCGCCCATGACAGCGCGTATGCTCAGCATCACCCGCCCCGACACATTATCGGTTATCGCCCGTCGCCGGCTGCCAGCCCCGCGTTCCGCACCTGCGGCATCTTCCCCCGCCAGCCTTACCGAAACGTCCAACATCTCGCCCCGCCATTTCCCTGCCACCGTGGGCGAAATATGTTCGAAATTCCCTGCCGGCGTCCCTGCGGCAGGGAATTTCGCCGCCCTCAACCGCCGCGCCAACTTCCAACATCGTCCGCCCTCAAGCATTGAGCTTGCCCGCCCGCCCGCTTACAGGCTGGACATGACCGAAGCCGCCATCGCCATCGACCAGTTGTGCAAGACCTATGCGGGCGGCAAGCGCGCGCTCGATGCGGTGAGTTTCGAGGTGCCGCGCGGCTCCGTCTTCGGGCTGCTCGGGCCGAACGGCGCGGGCAAGTCGACGCTGATCAACATCCTGGCCGGGCTGGTCAACAAGACCAGCGGCTCGGCCGCGATCTGGGGCTTCGACATCGACGATCATCCGCGCAACGCCAAGGCGTCGATCGGCATCGTCAACCAGGAGATCTTGTTCGACCCCTTCTTCACGCCGTTCGAGACGCTGGAGATCCAGGCCGGGCTGTACGGCGTACCCAAGGCCAGGCGCCGCACGATGGAGCTGCTCCGCGCGGTCCATCTCGAGGACAAGGCCAATGCCTATGCCCGCACCCTGTCGGGCGGCATGAAGCGCCGGCTGATGGTCGCCAAGGCGATGGTCCACCGCCCGCCGGTGCTGGTGCTCGACGAGCCCACCGCCGGCGTCGATATCGAGCTGCGCCAGCAACTCTGGGCCTATGTCCGCAGCCTCAACGAACAGGGCGTGACGGTGGTGCTGACCACCCATTATCTCGAAGAGGCCGAGCAGCTGTGCGATCGCATCGCGATCATCAACCACGGCAAGGTCATCGCCAACAAGCCGACCCGCGAGCTGGTCGGCATGGCGCAGGAGAAGCTGGTCGAGGTGACCGTCGACCGCGACGTCGTCACCGCGCCCGAAGCGGCGTGCTTCCAGAAGATCGAGCTCAAGGGCGAGCGCGTGCTGGAGATCACCTACCGCAAGGACCAGACTAATGCGGGGCAGGTGCTGGCCGCGGTGCAGGCCGGCGGCTTCGGTATCGTCGAGGTGTCGACCAAGGAGCCGGATCTGGAGGATGTGTTCCTCAACCTGACCCGGGCGGCCAATGCGTAGGGACGCCCTCCTGCTTCTTCCCCCCTCCCGCAAGCGGGAGGGGCCGGGGGTGGGCGCCCGCTCACCTCTAGCGCCACGCTTGTTGAAGTCGGGCGCCCACCCCTCAATCCCCTCCCGCAAGCGGGAGGGGAGGTGAAGTGAACGCCGACATCCTCATCATCGGCTCGGGCGCCGCCGGCCTCACAGCCGCGCTCAACCTGGCCGATCGCTTCACCGTCACCGTGCTGGCCAAGGGCGCGATGAACGAGGGCGCCACAGCCTGGGCGCAGGGCGGGATCGCCGCGGTGCTCGAACCTGGCGACACCTTCGAGAGCCATATCGAGGACACGATGATCGCCGGCGCCGGCCTCAATGACCGCGCCACGGTGGAGTTCGTCGTCGACCGCGCCCCCGCCGCCATCGCGCGGCTGCAGGAACTTGGCGTGCCGTTCGCCACCGACGGCGACGCGCTGCACCTGACGCGCGAGGGAGGCCACTCGCACCGCCGCATCGTCCATGTCGCCGACGCGACCGGCTGGGCGGTGCAGGAGGCGCTGCAGAAAGCGGCCGAGAAGCATCCCAACATCACCCTCGTGCCCGATCAGGTCGCCATCGACCTCGCCACCTCACGTCATGAGGAACGTTACTCGGGCGCCGGCAATGTCTGGGGTGTCTATGCGGTCGATCGCAACACCGGCCATGTCGGCCTGTACACCGCGCGCGCCACGATCCTGGCGACGGGCGGGGCGGGGCGGACCTATCTCTTCTCCACCGCGCCGCGTGGCGCGACCGGGGACGGTATCGCCATGGCGTGGCGCGCCGGCGCGCGCGTGTCGAACATGGAGTTCATGCAGTTCCACCCGACCTGCCTGTACAATCTCGACGTCAAGAACTTCCTCATCACAGAAGCCGTGCGCGGCGAGGGCGGGCAGCTCAAGATCCCCGACACCGGCCACCGCTTCATGCCCGATTTCGACCCGCGCGCCGAGCTCGCCCCGCGCGACGTGGTGGCGCGCGCGATCGACCATGAGATCAAGCGGCTCGGGCTCGATTACGTCCATCTCGACATCAGCCACCAGCCGCCGGAATTCGTCCGCGCGCATTTCCCCAACATCTATGAAAAGCTGCTCGGCCTCGGCATCGACATGACGACGCAGCCGATTCCCGTGGTGCCGGCGCAGCATTATACCTGTGGCGGTATCGTCATCGATCGCGACGGCCGCACTGATCTGCCCGGCCTATACGCGGCGGGCGAGTGTACCCAGTCCGGCCTGCACGGCGCCAACCGGCTAGCCTCCAACTCGCTGCTCGAATGCTTCGTGTTCGGCGAGGCGGCGGCGCGCGACATCGCCGCGCGCTGGGACGATCTGCCCCCGGTCCCGCCGATCCGCGGCTGGGACGAGAGCCGCGTGACCGACTCCGATGAGGAGGTTGTGATCAAGCAGAACTGGACCGAGATCCGCCGCTTCATGTGGAACTATGTCGGAATCGTCCGCACCACCAAGCGGCTCGAACGCGCCCAGCATCGCATCAAGATGCTGACCGGCGAGATCGAGGATTATTACGGCCATTTCCGCGTCACGCCCGACCTGATCGAGCTGCGCAACCTGCTCCAGACCGCCGAACTGATCGTGCGCTCGGCGCTGCACCGCCATGAGTCGCGCGGGCTGCACTACACGCTCGATTATCCCGACATGCTTCCCCAGGCGGTCGACACGGTACTCGTTCCGTAACGCTAGCGCGATCGGCGGTCACCGGCGATCCACACCGAATAGTCGATGGATTTCCGCCAACCGCGCATAGACGGGTGGGTAGGCGCAGAATCGGCGAGCCGGATTTACTGGGTTGCGGGATCTGTCAGAGTATGCGCAAGGCACCAAAGAAGCGACAAGATTTCCAGAAAGCGTGGCCATGATTGATGGACTGCGGGTGGCGGTTGTTCTGCCCGCGTATAATGCTGGCCTAACATTGTTGCGGACCTATCGAGAAATCCCGCTGGACATTGTCGATGATGTCATCCTGATCGATGATGCGAGCAAGGATGACACTAGCGAAGTGGCGCGTTCGCTCGGCATTCACACCATCGTCCATGTCAGCAATCGGGGATACGGCGGCAACCAGAAGACCTGCTATCGCGCAGCGCTGGAACGCGGCGCCGATATCGTGGTCATGCTCCACCCTGACTACCAATATTCGCCGAAGCTTGTGCTGCCGATGGCCAGCATGATCGCTTCGGGACATTACGACGTGGTACTGGCCTCGCGCATTCTCGGCAAGGGCGCGCTGGCTGGGGGAATGCCGCTCTATAAATATATTGCAAATCGCGCGCTCACCTTGGTGGAGAATCTGCTGCTCGGCCAGAAGCTATCCGAGTATCATACCGGCTATCGCGCCTGGAGCCGCAAGGTGCTGGAAACGTTGCCGCTGGAAGCCTGTTCGGATGATTTCGTGTTCGACAACCAGATGTTGGCGCAAACGGCGTGGTTTCGCTTCAACACAGGCGAGATTTCCTGCCCGACCCGTTATTTCGAAGAAGCGTCCAGCATCAATTTCCGTCGCAGCTGCATCTACGGCATCGGGGTGCTGAAGACGGCGTTGACATATCGCCTCGCGCGGTGGGGCCTCGCGAAGCCGGCTATTTTCACAGACCAGACCGCCCGATTGCGGATCGACACCGCCGCGAATGAAGCCGTTGCGCCACAATGAAATATCTTTGAAACCACGCTGGGTAATTCTCTTGCCGGTCGCTGGCGTCGGTATTGCGCTGGTGATAGTGCGATACTTTCAGCGCGAGTTGATGCAGGTGCAAATGCTGGCGCACGACTGGGCACTGTCGCTTCAGACGTTTATGGTATCGCACTGGTGGGCTTTCGGCCTCGGCCAGATACTCGTCGCGGCGAGTGGCGTGCTTCCTGCTTCGATGATCGCGATGATGGCAGGGGTGACACTGGGTTTTGGTTGGGGCGTGGCGCTATCCAGCGTCAGCACGTTGCTGGGCGGATGGATCGCTTTCACGCTGAGCCGGTCGGCGTTGCGCGGCTGGATCGTGCGCTACTTGCATCGCTATCCCTCAGTCGCGCGCTTCGACGAAGCGATGACCAGCGAAGGATGGCGCACGGTGGCGTTACTGCGCATTTCACCGGTCATGCCCTTTGCCCTGACCAGTTACGGCATCGGCCTGACCCGTATTTCGCATCGTGACTTCCTGCTTGGTACACTGGCGTCGCTTCCGGCGTTGATCGGATATGTGGCGATCGGCGCACTCGGCCGGCAAGGATTATTGTTGACGTCGGGCTCCGCCAGCATCGGGCATATATTCGCGCTTGCCGCCGGTATCGCGATAGCCTTCTACGCGTTGTACAGGGTCAAAAAGGCGTTCTCACGCATCAATGTGGCCTGAACCAGGCATTTTTCTTGCTGTCGGCCAGAGCCAGCGCCAACCAGTTGCTCTCGCAATATTGAGGGTCGCGCGGTGAGTTGGCGGTGAGCACCGGCGGCGGGCAGGGGCGATCCTTGTCAGAAAGATCGACAACCCATCTTTGCGGCCACGCTGCCAGCCTGTGATCGTGGTCCAGGCGCCAATTGGCGACTTCCGTGCTCCAATCCGGGCCGTTTCGCATACTCGGTATCGGTATAAAGAAGGTGGCTATGCTCGATACCATGGTGAGAATGCAGAGCATGCGGAATATCCGTCGATGTGCGTTTTCGGTGCGCATCGTCAACCCGATCGTTCCCATGCCCAGCAGGACCATGGGCAGAAAATTATATCGCTGGGCCGCGCCGACGTAGAACCAAACGTTCTGATCAACGAGCAGCATTCCCGCTCCGAAAGAAATCACGGCGAGCGCCAGCCCGGTGAGGATCAGCCAAAATGCGGCGTCGCGGCCGCCGCGCAGCGCCTCGCGCACAAGCCAGCTGAAATAGGCCAGTGACGCAATAGTGGCGCACCACCAACCGACCCCCCGGCTCAAGGATAGCGTGTAGACGCCTTTCCCCGCCAACTCTCCCACAAGGACGGTAAGATATGGAGATACCGCCAGGCGTACGAACATCAGATTGACCAGCGAGGACGGATCGACCAGATGACCACGCAACGGACTTGGCGTGTAGAAAACCAGCAATTGTATCGCCGAGCCCGCTGCGAGAGCGATCGTCTGGGCGACCCGCGCCGGATCCCTGTCGAGCAGGGTACGCAGGGCGAAGATCGGCAGTAGCACGATCGCACCGGGTCCGCACAGTGGGGCGAGAAACAGCGGTATCCACTGGACGATCCGCGCCGCGCGGGAGACGGGCACTTCGAGAACCAGGATCAGTGCGCAGGCCAAAGCCAGATGGAACTGGATGTGCATCACGTTGAGGAACACTTCCTCGGTTCTTGGGCTGGCGACGATGAGTGCTAAACAGGCGATGACCGACCAGCGATTTGCCAGCCAGCGCCCGCGACCGGTGAGGATCAACATCGCCGGAACCAACTGGAAAACCAGCGCGGTCGTCATCGTGAAATAGGGCGCGACCTCCAGCGGCAGCAGGCCGCCGCGTACCAGCTTGACCATCGCCAGCGTGGAGGCGTTGGCGCCAAGATTGAGATAGCCGGCAAAAGATCGCCAAAGCGCCGCGCTGGCCGGATTGTGCCAGGCATAGGCCATGAAGATCGTGCCTTCCTCGCACAGCAAACGGCTGTGCAGCCACGCCAGCGGGATGCGCAGCATGGTGAGGATAGCGACCCCGACGAGCAGCCAAAAGCGTTGCCTGGCGGTGAACACTGCCATCGCGCCGCTCGTCCGGTCAGAATCGATTGTCAGCGAAGCGCTGCCCCACCGCCGCAATCTTTCAAAGCGCCCGGTATCCCGCGTGGTCAGCAATGGCGGCGTGACGGGAAGGTCATTCATATGTTCATCCCTGTTCGCGGGAACGCTCCCCGGCAAGCGTGCGGATTGGCAGTCGTCTATCCGTGGCTGGCGGCGGTGCGGCGGTCTAGCCCGCGCAAATAGTCCGCTCTTTCCGAGCTTCGCGATCACGCGGTCCAGCCCTGCATCGTCGATAAAACCTTGGCGCCACGCGATTTCCTCGGGGCAGGCGATTTTCATGCCCTGTCGGTGTTCGAGCGTTGCCACGAATTGCGCGGCTTCGAGCAGGCTTTCCGGCGTGCCGGTGTCGAGCCAGGCATAGCCTCGCCCGAGGATCTCGACGTCGAGCTTGCCCCGTTCGAGATAGACACGGTTGAGATCGGTGATTTCCAGCTCACCTCGCTTCGAGGGGCGGAGGGTATGGGCGATATCGACCACCTCCGCGTCATAGAAATATAGTCCGGTCACCGCCCAGTGCGAACGCGGCTTCATCGGCTTTTCCTCAATGTCGATCGCGCGGTAGCGATCGTCGAATTCGACCACTCCATAATGTTCTGGATCCGCGACGTGATAGGCGAACACGGTGGCGCCGCCGCGCTCGATCAACCTCTGCCGGGCGGTCACGAAGGCCGCAGACAGACCATGGCCATAAAAGATATTGTCGCCGAGCACGAGACAGGACGGCCCGTTGCCGACAAAAGGCGCCCCGATCATATAGGCTTGGGCAAGCCCGCCCGGCTCCGGTTGCACCGCATAGCTCAGTGATATGCCCCATTGCCCACCGTCACCCAGCAAGTGGCGGAACGCCGGCTCGTCATGCGGCGTCGTGATGATCAAAATGTCGCGAATCCCCGCCAGCATCAGTGTGGTGAGGGGGTAGTAGATCATCGGCTTGTCATAGACCGGCATCAGCTGCTTGGAGAAGGCGAGCGTCATAGGATAGAGGCGGGTGCCGCTGCCGCCCGCGAGAACAATACCTTTCACGCCGATATTTCTCCACCAGAGCCCTGTACGAGCCGCCTGACGACCATGTCGACGGAGTCGCGCCATGCGGGCAAAGTGATGCCGTAAGCTTGACGCAGCCGGTCGCAGTCAAGGCGCGAGTTGGCCGGACGCGGCGCCGCTGTCGGATATGCCGCCGCAGTGATCCGCCTGACCCGTGCCGACCGTCCGCCAGCCGCTGCCGATGCTGCGAACACCGCCTCGGCGAGGTCGGCCCAACTGCCTGTTCCGCTGCCCGCCAAATGGAAGATGCCGCGCGGCGCGGCGCTGCCGGCGCGGCAAAGCCGTCCCGCGATGGTGATCAGCGACGAGGCGATGTCATGTGCGCTGGTCGGATTGCCGAACTGATCGGCGACCACATCGACAGCATCGCGCGTTTCCGCCAGACGCAACATGGTCTTGACGAAATTCTGTCCGAACACGCCATAAACCCATGCCGTGCGGCAAATCACAGCATCCGGATGGGCAGCCAGCACCGCCCGTTCGCCGGCCAGTTTGGACGCGCCATAAACGCCGAGTGGCGCAACCGGGTCGTTTTCGGCATATGGCGTGGTCTTGCGCCCGTCGAACACATAGTCGGTCGACAGCTGGATCAGCGGCACGCCGAGCCGGGTCGCGGCGGTCGCAACGGCGCCGGCGCCGATCGCATTGGTCGCGAACGCCGCCTCCCGCTCGCTCTCCGCACGATCGACCGCGGTATAGGCCGCCGCGTTGATGATGACGTCAGGCCGCGCGTCGGCGAGTCCCGGACCGATGCCGGTGGGATCGGCAAGATCCAGCCGCGGCCTGCCCACCGTGACGACCTCGACGTCCGGCGACACGCATTCGGTCAGCGCAGACACCAGCTGTCCTCTCGTTCCCGTCACCACGATGCGCACTAGCCGGCTCCGGCAGGTTGCGCGGGGAGACCGAGCCGCTCGCCATCATAGCGCTCGCGCAGCGGGCGCCACCACCAGTCGTTATCGAGATACCAGCGCACTGTCCGTTCGATGCCGCTGTCGAAATTCTCCTGCGCTCGCCAGCCCAGTTCCTCCTCGAGCCTGGTCGCGTCGATCGCGTAACGCGCATCATGTCCGGGACGGTCGGTAACGAAACGGATCAATCGTTCTCGCGGACCACGCGCATCGGGCACCAGACGGTCCAGCACCGCGCAGATTTGCCGTACCACATCAATGTTGCGACGTTCATTGCGCCCGCCAACATTGTAGGTTTGGCCGATTTTCCCCCTGGCGGCGATAAGATCGAGCGCCCGGACATGATCTTCGACGAACAACCAGTCCCGCACATTCTCGCCCTTGCCGTAGACCGGCAGCTCCTCCCCGGCGAGGGCGTTCAGGATCGCGAGCGGGATCAGCTTCTCGGGGAAGTGATAGGGTCCGTAGTTGTTCGAGCAATTCGAAACCACCACCGGCAGGCCGTAGGTGCGCGTCCATGCCTTGGCGAGATGGTCGGACGCCGCCTTCGACGCTGAATAGGGCGAAGACGGATCGTAGGGTGAATCTTCGCAAAACAGGCCATACTCGCCCAGCGAGCCATAGACTTCGTCGGTCGAGACATGCAGCAAACGGAACGCCGCCTTCGCCTCGGACGCCAGCCCCTGCCAATATCCCAGCGCCGCCTCGAGCACGGTGAAGGTGCCGAGGATGTTGGTGCTGATGAAATCGGCCGCACCGGTGATCGAGCGATCGACATGGCTTTCGGCGGCGAGATGGAAGATGCGGTCCGGACGAAAATCGGCGATGGCCTGTTCCATTGCCACGTGATCGCGGATGTCGGCACGGAGGAAGCGGTGGTTGGGCTGGTCCTCGACCGGCCGAAGCGATGCGAGGTTGCCCGCATAGGTCAACGCATCGATTGTCAGAACGTCCTCGCCCTTGTCGAGAACGAGATGACGTACCAGCGCCGAGCCGATGAAACCGGCGCCTCCGGTCACCAGGCTACGCATCGCCGGGTTCCTCCATGTCGTCATGGACGGAAAACAGCGGCGGCAAGTGCGCAAGTGCCGGCTGGACGCGATCCTTTGCCGAGAGCGTCTTCCGATCAAGGAGCTCTGGCCACTGGATATTCAGCGTCGGATCGTCCCATGCCACGCCCTGATCATGCTCCGGGCTGTAATAGGCAGTGATCTTGTAGCAAACCGCCGTGTCGGGCAGCAGGGTGCAGAAGCCGTGGCCGAAACCTGGCGGCACCCAGAGCTGATTCGCCGCATCCGCCGAAAGTTCGACGCCAATCCACTGGCCGAAATGCGGTGAATCGTGCCGCAGGTCGACGGCCACGTCGAAAATGGCGCCGGTCAATACCCGAACGAGCTTGCCCTGCGCAAAAGGATTGGCCTGGAAATGCACGCCGCGCACGGTGCCCGCGCGCGCACTCAACGACTGGTTTTCCTGCACGAAATGCCGGGCGCCGGCATGTTCGGTGAACTGATCCTCACGCCACATTTCTGCGAAATAACCGCGGTCGTCGCCCTTCTTGAAGGGATGCATCTCGATCACGCCGGGAAGGGAACGGCGAATATATCTCATATCTGAAGCCGTGATCCGAAATTGCACCGTGACACCAGCATCTTCGATCGCGTCGGCCTCCGGTCCCGGTCGGGCAATTGTTTAACGGAGCCAGGCAACAATTACGGATATCAACTGATATAATCCCGGCTGTTGTGCACGACGTGGCCGGGCTTTGCCAAACGAATTGACCGATGTCGAGGGAGCCGGGCGAAACCGCTCTTGTGGTCCGCGCCCTACGAGGAATTGTGTGCTGCGGTGCTCCGTAAAACTCCTGCATTGAATCCAATGTCATGGCCGGAGATATTGCGACAACCGTTTCATCGCGTGACACGGACGCTTCATCGCAAGTGTCGCGGACTAGGGATTTCTCAATGAGATTCTGTCTCTATGTCATTTTCCGGGGACGTGGGGACATTTAGCGGGTGGTGCAGCCTATTCTTCCGATGAATCTTTCCCGGCCGGCTGCAGCATTGGCGCTGGCCAGCGCATTGTGCGCCTGCGGTCATGATACGCGCGTCCATGTCGCCAAGGTGGCGCCGCCGCCCGTCTATCAGGTCGTCATCGCCGTCCCGCCGCCCGCGCCCAAGCCGGTGCCGGTGGTTGCGCCACAGGCGTTGGTGTCGAGCATCACCACGCTGGGCAAGACCTTCAACGGTCGGGTCGGCATCGCCGTGCGCAGCATCGACCAGGGCTGGAGTGTCGACAGCCAGGGCGACCAGCGCATGCCGCAGCAGAGCGTGTCGAAACTGTGGGTCGCGATGACCGTGCTCGACTTCCGCGATTCCGGACGGTTGAAGCTGGAAGACCCGATCACGCTGACGCGTGAGGACATGACGCTGTTCCATCAGCCGGTCGCCGCGCTGATCAGGGCCGATGGTTATCACACCACCGTCGGCGACCTGCTCCAGCGCGCGCTGACGATGAGCGACAATACCTGCAACGACCGGCTGCTGCGTTATGTCGGCGGCCCGGCGGCAGTGCGCGACTTCATCGTGCGCAAGGGGCTGGGCGATATTCGTTTCGGCCCGGGCGAGCGGTTGTTGCAGAGCGCGACGGCGGGCCTCGAGTGGAAGCCGGAGTTCGCCTTCGGCAACGCCTTCACCCAGGCCCGCGCGCGGCTCGCGCCCTCGGCGCGGCTCGAGGCGTTCGAGCGTTACGTCGCCGATCCGCCCGATGGTGCCGCGCCGCTGGCGATTGCCGGTGCGCTCGCCAAGCTGAAGCAGGGCAAGCTGTTGTCGCCCAACTCGACCCAATATCTGATGGGCACGATGGAGCTGTCGCACACCGGTCGCCAGCGCCTGCGAGGCGCCGTGCCGGCGGGGTGGACCTTTGGCCACAAGACGGGCACCGGCCAGGATCTGGGCGGGCGCACGGCGGGGTACAACGATGTCGGCTTCCTCATCGCGCCCGACGGCAAGGCCTATTCGATCGCGGTGATGATCGGCGATACGCCACGTCCGATTCCGGCGCGCCAGGCGCTGATGCAGGCGGTGGTCGAGGCCGTGGTGGCGAACCACCGGACTGCTTGAGCTTCTCCCCTCCCGATTGCGGGAGGCTTAAGTTCGCTCAGTCGAACCCGTCTTCCAGGAACCTGGCCGCCGCCGCGCAGTGCAGTGCCACGCCGCGCGCCATGGTCGCCTCGTCGATCGTCATCTTCGTGTTGTGGAGCGGCGGGTTGGTGCGCGGGTCGCTGCCGTCGGCCGCCACGCCGATGAACGCCATCGCGCCGGGTACGTCGCGTAGCACATAGGCGAAGTCCTCGGCGCCCATCATCGGGGCGGGCATCACCTGCCACGCCGCGTCGCCGCCCATCGCCACCGCCTGGCCGCGCATCAGCTCATAGGCGCGCGGGTCGTTCATCGTGACGGGATAGCCGCTCTCCATCCGCACCTCGCCGACCATGCCGTGGGCGGCGGCGATGTTCTCGACGATGCGCTTGAAGGCTTCGCGCATCAACTCGCGGGTGCGTTCGGACAAAGTGCGCAGCGTACCGGTCATCTCGCAGGTTTGCGGCACGATGTTGTGCGCCGAGCCGGCGTTGATCTGGGCGATGGTCAGCACGGCGGGGTCGCTCACCGGCACGCGGCGGGCGAGGAAGGTCTGCAGCGCGCCGACGATCTCGCACGCCACCGGGATCGGATCGAGCGTGTCGTGCGGCATGGCGGCATGGCCGCCGCGCCCGCGGATCGTGGCGTAGAGCGTGTCGGTCGAGGCGAGCAGCGGACCCGGACGGCTGACGAAGGTGCCGGCCGGGGCGTTGGGCGAGATGTGCAGCGCGAACGCGGCCTCGGGCCGGGCGATGTCGAGCAGCCCGTCCTCGATCATGTAGCGCGCGCCGTGATAACCCTCTTCGCCGGGCTGGAACATGAAGACGACGGTGCCGGGCAGGCTGTCCTTGCGGGCGCACAGCGCGCGCGCCGCGCCGACCAGCATCGCCGAGTGCGCGTCATGGCCACAGGCGTGCATCGCGCCGGGCACCTTGGACGCGAAGGGCAGGCCGGTATCCTCCTGCATCGGCAGCGCGTCCATGTCGCCGCGCAGCAGCACGGTGCGGCCATTGTTGCGCCCGCCGCGCAGGATCGCGACGAAACCGCTGGTCGTTTTGCTCTCATGGATTTCGAGCGGCAGCCCGGCGATCGCCGCGCGCAGCTTGGCGGTGGTGCGGTCGCAGTGCAACCCGATCTCGGGATCGGCATGGATCGCCCGTCGCAACTCGACCACATCGTCGAGCTCGGCCGCGGCGGCTTCGCCCCAATCGATCACCGAATCCAAGCCGTCCATCATGTCTCTCCTTGGGGCGTCGAACGCCTTAGACGATCAATAGCCCCGCCAGCGCCGCCGACATCAGATTGGCAAGGCTGCCCGCTGCCAGTGCGCGCAAGCCGAGCCGGGCGATGGTCGGGCGCTGGTTGGGCGCGAGCCCGCCGGTCACCGCCATCTGGATCGCGATCGACGAGAAGTTGGCGAAGCCGCACAGCGCAAAGGTGACGACCGCGATGGTATGTGCCGACAGCGTTGCCTTGGCCTGGCTGAGATAGCTGAAGGCGACGAACTCGTTGATCACCACCTTGGTGCCGAACAGGCCGCCAGCGGTGGTCGCCTCGTTCCACGGCACATTGAGCAAGTACATGACCGGCGCAAAGGCATGGCCGATGATCGCCTGGAAGGTCAGATCCGGATAGCCGAACAGGTTGCCGACGCCCGACAGGATGCCGTTGGCGAGCGCGACCAGCGCGACGAAGGCCAGCACCATTGCGCCGACCGCGACGGCCAGCTTGACGCCTGTCTGTGCGCCCTCGGCCGCGGCCATGATGATGTTGGCGGGACGCTCCTCGCCGAACGGGATGTCGCCTTCGACCGCCGGTTCCTTGCCGAACTCGGCAGGATCGTCGGGCATGATCAGCTTGGCCATCAGAATGCCGCCCGGCGCCGACATGAAGCTGGCGGCGAGAAGGTATGGCAATAATTGCGGGCCGAGCATCGAGGCATAGGCGGCGAGGATGGTGCCGGCGACGCCGGACATGCCGACGGTCATCACGCAGAAGATCTGCGACGGGGTCAGCGCGGCGAGATAGGGGCGGATGACGAGCGGCGCTTCGCTCTGGCCGACGAAGATGTTGGCCGCGGCGCCCAGGGATTCGACCTTGGAGATGCCGGTGACATATTGAATCGCGCCGCCGATCCAGCGGACGATGAACTGCATGACCTTGAGATAATAGAGGATCGAGATCACCGAGGCGAAGAAGATGATCACCGGCAACGCCGCGAGCGCAAAGCTGTGGCCACCCATGGTGGGGCCGGCGAGCGGGCCGAAGATGAAGTCGATGCCGGCCTGGGCATAGCCGAGCAGGTTGGTCACCCCGCCCGCCATCCGCTCGATGACCCATTTGCCCGCCGGCACGTAGAGCACGAGGAAGGCGATGCCGGCCTGCAGCGCGAACGCCGCGCCGACCACGCGCAGCCGGATGGCGCGCTTGTTGTTCGACAGCAGGAACGCAATGCTGAGAATGACCGCGATGCCCGCGATGCCGATCAGAATTCGATTCATTGACGCTTGCCCGCCCCGTTTTTCCCTGGTCCGGCCTGAGCCGGACAAGCGACACACCATACAGGGGGAATCGCGCACCGCTAGTGTCCTGAAATCGAAGTTCGCCCACTCGCCCTTTGGCATCGTCGCGAGCGATTTTAGACGTCACCCCGGACTTGCTCCCGGGGCCAACGTGCCGCGAGAGAAGCGGCTGGTGCGTGTGCGGAACCTTGGATGCCGGAACAAGTCGGCATGACGGAGGGAGAGTTCAGGGGAGGCGCAAGTCTCCGCAGTCGCGCACGGTTTGACGTCGGCTCTTTCTGCGCTAGCAACGGTGCATGGACACACCAACGCCCGCGATATCGCGCTCGCTCTTCGCTCTCTCAATCTTTTACGGGGGCATGGTGTGTATCGCCGGCGTGCTGGGCAACAAGCAGGTCGCTCTTGGGCCGTTGTCGGCGCTCGGTCCGGTGGTCGGTCTCGGTCCGCTAGCGATCGAGGCGGGTATCTTCGCCTTTCTGCTGCTGGTCATCACCTCGAGTGCGATCGCCGAGCTTCACGGCGCGAAGACCGCGAACAAGCTGGTGCAGTTCGGTTTCGTGCCGCTGATCGTGTCGATCCTGCTGTCGCTGGTGGTGCTGGTCATCCCGGCGGCGAGCGACATGGACCCGGTACGGCGCGACGCCTTCGCGCTGATGATGGGCGCAACGCCGCGCATCTGGATCGCCGGGATTATTTCGTACGGTATTTCGCAGACGCTCAACGTGACGGTGTTCTCGTACCTCAAGGGCCGCGAGGGTCAGACGATGCTGTGGCTGCGCGCTGGCGCTGCGAGTATCCTCAGCCAGATCGTCGACACGCTGCTGTTCGTAAGCATCGCCTTTTACGGCGTATTTCCGATCCGGGAGATACTGCTCGGGCAGATGATCGTGAAGGTCGTGCTGTCGGCGGTGCTGGTGCCGCCGCTTATCTATCTGGTGGTCGCTATCGGGCGCTGGCTGGACGGCACGCGCACTCCGGCCTAAGCGCCCGCGCATCATGACCAACTACGCACCCGATCCCGCCTTGCTCAACAAGGCCGAAACGCTGGTCGAGGCGCTGCCCTATATGCAGCGTTATGCCGGCGCGACCTTCGTCGTGAAATATGGCGGGCACGCCATGGGCGATCCGGAAGCCGCGCGCGATTTCGCCGAGGATGTCGTGCTGATGAAGGCGGTCGGGATCAACCCGGTCGTGGTCCATGGCGGCGGGCCGCAGATCGGCGCGATGCTGAAAAGGCTCGGGGTCGAATCGAGCTTCATCAACGGCCTGCGCGTCACCGATGCCGAAACCGCCAAGATCGCCGAGATGGTCCTGGCCGGATCGATCAACAAGGAGATCGTCGGCTGGATCGGTCAGGCCGGTGGCCGCGCCGTCGGCATTTCGGGCAAGGATGGCGGCTTCGTCCGCGCCGCCAAGGTCGGCCGCGACACGCCCGACCGGCTGCAGGGCATCGAACGCCATGTCGATCTCGGCTTTGTCGGCGAGCCGGTCGGGGTCGACCGGCGGATCATCGACACGCTGTCCGACGCCGGGATCATCCCGGTGGTCGCGCCGATCGCGATCGGCGACGACGGGCACACCTATAATATCAACGCCGACACCATGGCCGGAGCGATCGCCTCGGCCTTGGGCGCGTCGCGGCTGTTCATGCTGACCGATGTGGTCGGCGTGCTCGACAAGAGCGGCGCGCTGATGACCGATCTCGATCCGGCGGCGATCGCCGGGCTGCGCGAGGACGGCACGATCACCGGCGGCATGATCCCCAAGATCGAGACCTGCGTCGCCGCGGTCGAGGCCGGGGTCGATGCGGCCGTCATTCTCGACGGACGCGTGCCGCATGCCATGCTGCTCGAAGTGTTCACCAACCGCGGTGCGGGCACGCTGATCCGCCGCTGACGCGCGGCCTGTTCGCGCTGCGGGCTTTGCTGTATTACCCCGCTACGTCATTCTAAGGAGGAATCCTTGCTCTTCGTCCTGTTCCGGATCGTCGAAGTCCTGCTCAACATCCTGTGGTGGATCATCGTTATCCAGGCGGTCATGTCGTGGCTCATCGCGTTCAACATCATCAACACGTGGAACGATACGGTGCGATCGGTGTGGAACGCGCTGCAGAAGATGACCGATCCGCTCTATCGCCCGATCAGGCGCATCATGCCGGATTTCGGCGGGCTCGATCTGTCGCCTTTGGTCGTGTTGTTGATCATCTACATCCTGATGACGATCGTCTTGCCATATATCTATAACCTGCTCGCCGGTGGCGTGGTGGCGTGAGGTAGCGATGACTGCACGGATCATCGACGGCAAGGCGTTCGCGGCAGACTTACGTGACAGGATCGCGGGCCAGGTGGCGACCTTCCGCGCCGCCGCCGGCCGCGCGCCGGGGCTGGCGGTGGTGCTGGTCGGCGAGGACCCGGCTTCCGCCGTCTATGTCCGCGCGAAGCACAAGGCTACCGTCGCCGCTGGCATGGAGAGCTTCGAGCATCGCCTGCCGGCCGATACGCCGCAGGACGATCTGGTCACGCTGATCGATACGCTCAACGCCGATCCGGCGGTCGACGGCATCCTCGTCCAGCTGCCGTTGCCCAAGCATATCAACGAGCAGGTCGTGACGACGCGGATCGACCCCGATAAGGATGTCGACGGCTTCCACCCGGTCAATGCCGGGCGGCTGGCGACGGGGCTGCATGGGTTCGTGCCGTGCACGCCTTATGGCTGCGTGCTGCTGCTGAAGGAGGTGCTGGGCGATCTGGCCGGGCTCGACGCGGTCGTCGTCGGGCGTTCGAACATCGTCGGCAAGCCGATGGCGCAATTGCTGATCCGCGAAAGCTGCACCGTGACGGTGGCGCATTCGAAAACGCGCGACCTGTCGAGCGTGGTGAAGCGCGCCGATATCGTCGTCGCGGCGGTCGGCCAGCCGGCGATGATCAAGGGCGAATGGATCAAGCCGGGCGCCACCGTGAT
>NZ_JAQGLG010000221.1 GCF_028292965.1 Sphingomonas bacterium
AGAAGATATTTACCGGACATATAATCTCGGTGTGAATTCTTTTATTACCAAACCAGTCACCTTTGCAGGACTCGTAAAAATTATGCAAGCCATTGGCAGATACTGGTTTGAAATTGTCGAGCTTCCACCTGACGTCGGCGCCCGCGCCCATGGTGAAGAAATGGTGCAGCCACACCGCGAAGGACAAGAGGAAGATCGCCATGGTCGCGCCGACCATCGAGCGGTAGCCGAACAGCGGTTTCCCTGAGAAGGTCGCGACCACTTCGGAGAAGATGCCGAAGGCGGGCAGGATGAGGATATAGACCTCTGGGTGGCCCCAGGCCCAGATGAGGTTGACGAACATCATCTGGTTGCCGCCGGCGTCGTTGGTGAAGAAGTGGAAGCCGAGATAACGATCGAGGGAGAGCATCGCGAGCGTCGCGGTGAGGATCGGGAAGGCGGCGACGATCAGCAAATTGGTCGCCAGCGCGGTCCAGCAGAACATCGGCATGCGCATGTAGCTCATGCCCGGCGCGCGCGTCTTGAGGATGGTGGTGACGAAATTGACGCCCGTCAGCAGCGTGCCGACGCCGGAGATCTGGATCGCCCAGATATAATAATCCACCCCGACGCCGGGCGAGAAGCGCAGCTCCGACAGCGGCGGATAGACCACCCAGCCGGTCTGGGCGAATTCGCCGAGCACCAGGCTGACATTGATGAGCAGCGCGCCGCTGGCCGTCAGCCAGAAGCTGACCGAGTTGAGCGTGGGGAAAGCGACGTCGCGGATGCCGAGCTGAAGCGGCACGGCGAAGTTCATCAGCCCGATCATGAAGGTCATGGCGACGAAGAAGATCATCATCGTGCCGTGCGCCGAGAAGATCTGGGCGAAGTGGGCGGCGTCGAGATAGCCGGGCGCGCCATAAGCGACGGCCTGTTGGCCGCGCATCAGCATCGCGTCGCTGAGACCGCGCAGCATCATCACGCCGGCAAGCAGGCAATACATCACACCGATGCGCTTGTGATCGACCGAGGTGACCCATTCGCGCCACAAATACGGGAAGTGCCCGGCACGCCACGCCCAGCCGAGCACGCCGAGGATCGCCAGCGCGACGACCGAGGAGGCGACCAGCGGCAGCGGCTGATCGAACGGGATCGAGCCCCAGCCAAGCTTGCCCAACATCAGTGCGCCCGCCCGTCGGTGGCGGTGCGGGCGAGCGGCGTGCCGGACTGTTTGACGATCGCATCGAAGGCGTGCGGCGCGACGGCGCGGTAGGTGTAGGGCGCGACATTCTCGCTATCGCGCAGCAGCGCGGCGTAGCCGTGCCCGTCGAGGATCGGGCCGCCCTTGCGGGCGTCGGCCGCCCATGTGTCGAACGCGGCGGGCGGCACCGCGTCGAGCGTGAAGGCCATGCCGGGGAAACCCTTGCCGCTGTAATTGGCGGACAGGCCGCGATAGCTGCCGGGCACGTCGGCGCGCAGGTTGAGGCGCGTTTCCATGCCGGCCATGGCATATATCTGGCTGCCCAGGCGCGGCACGAAGAAGCTGTTCATCACGCTGGTCGAGGTGAGCCGCAGGGCGAGCGGCCGACCGACCGGGACGACCAGCCGGTTGACGCTGGCGACGCCCTGATCGGGGTAGATGAACAGCCATTTCCAGTCGAACGCCACGACCTCGACGCGGAGCGGCGCGGCACCCGCGAGCGGGCGCGCGGGGTCGAGTTGGTGGCTGCCGACCCAGCCGAGCCCGGCGACGAAGATCACGATCAGCGCCGGCACCGACCAGACGAGCAGCTCGAGCCGGCCGGAATAAGCCCAGTCGGGACGACGTTTCGCGCGCACATTGCCGGCGCGGAACCACCAGGCGAAGGCCAGTGTGGCGATGATCACCGGCACGACCAGCGCCAGCATGATGGCGAGCGAATCGAGCAGGATCAGCTTCTCGCTGCCTGCGACGGCGCCGGCGGGGTTGAGCACGCCGGGCTCGCAGCCGGCGAGCGGCAGCGCCCCGGCTGCGGTCAGTGCGATCGGGCCGCGCCGGCGGTTCAATGCGGCAGGGCGAAGGCGATGACGCTGTCGCCCATCTTCGTTTCCATGAAATGGTGGCCGCCGGCGAAAATGACGAGATATTCGCGGCCACCCTGTTCATAGACCATCGGCGTGGCCTGGCCGCCGGCCGGGAGGACATGGCTCCACACGGTCTTGCCGGTACGCAGGTCGATCGCGCGGATCAGGTCGTCGGTGGCGGCGGCGATAAACACCAGGCCGCCGGCGGTCGTCACCGCGCCGCCATTGTTGGGCGTGCCGATGGTGATCGGCAGATGCGACGGGATGCCGAACGGGCCGTTGTTGCGTGCGGTGCCGAACGGGCGATCCCACAGCGTCTTGCCGCTGGCGATGTCGATCGCGCGGATGCCGCCATAAGGCGGGCGCTTGCACAGCATGCCGGTGAACTTCATGCGCCAGCCGGCATTGACGTTGATGGCATAGGGCGAGCCCCATTGCGGATCGACGGAATGCGCATCGGTCAGCGAGGCATTGGCGCTCATCGCGAAGCGGGGCTTGACGCCGAGCTTGTCGGCCTCGGCGCGCGGCATGAGGCGGACATAATTGGGCATGTCGTTGTAATTGGCGACGATCACGCCGCGCACCGGATCGACCGACACGCCGCCCCAATCGGTGCCGCCATTGTAGCCGGGATATTCCACGCTGTAGCGGCCGACGCTGGGCGGCGTGAAGAAGCCGCGATAATCGGCCTGGCGGAACTGGATGCGGCAGAACATCTGGTCGATCGGTGACAGGCCCCACATATCGCGCTCGGTCAGCGGCGGCTTGCGCAGCGTCTGCCACAGCGAGCCGATCTGGGTCGGGGAGCGCTCCGACGGCTCGGCGCCACCCTGCGGCACGCGCATCTGGCCGATCGGGGTGAGCGGCTGGCCGGTCGCGCGATCGAGAATGTAGATGTCGCCCTGTTTCGACGGGACGAGCAGCGCGGCCTTGCCCTTGTAATCGATCAGCGTGCCCTGGGCGCCGAAGTCGTAGTCCCACACGTCCTTCTTGACCGCCTGGAACTTCCAGCGCGGCTTGCCGGTGGTGACGTCGAGCGCGACCAGCGACGTGGCGAAGGCATTCTCCGCCGGGGTGCGGTGGCCGCTGAGATAGTCGTTCGCGGCGTTGCCCATCGGCAGATAGACGAGACCGAGCTGCTCGTCGCCGGTCGTGCCGGTCCACACATTGGGCGTGCCGCGGGTCCAGGTCTGGCCGGCGGGGGGATAGCCGTTCCAGTCGGGGTGGGTCATGTCCCATGCCCAGCGCAGCTTGCCGGTGACGGCCTCGAACCCCTCGATCACGCCCGATGGCGCATCCTTGTACTGGCCGTCGAGGATCTGGTGACCGACCACGACCACACCGCGCACGATGCTGGGCGCCGAGTTGATCGAGGCGAGACCGGGGAAGACATCGCCCATGCCGACCTTGGTATCGGCCTGGCCGTTGTTGCCGAAGCCGGCACAAAGCGCGCCGCTCAGCGCATCGACCGCGATCAGGCGGGAATCGAGCGTGCCCTCGATGATGCGCGCTGCGCACGGCGTGTTCGCGGCGGCACCGGGGACGGCATAATAATCCACGCCGCGGCAGGCGGTGGTGTAGGGAATCCAGGCGTCGGGCACCTTGGGATCGAAGCGCCACACTTCTGCGCCGGTGGCGGGATCAAGCGCGACGATCACGTTCTTGGCGGTGCAGGTGTAGAGCAGGTTGCCGACCTTGAGCGGTGTGTTTTCGGTGCCATAGAGTTTCTGGAAGCGTGCGGCGGTCGGCATGCCGCCGGTGTGCGTCTCCCACACTTGTTTGAGCTGGCCGACATTGCCGGCGTTGATCTGGGTCAGCGGCGAATAACGCCGCCCGGCATAGGTGCCGGCATAGGCTGGCCAGTCCTTGCCCGTCGCCTGACCCGAAGGATCGGCCATGCCGGGCGCGCTGGGTGACGGAAGTGCCGCGATGGCGGTGTCATCACGGCCGGTGACGGCGAAGATGATCACGCCGAGCAGAAAGACGCCGACGACCCCGCCCAGGGCGTTGCGCCAGCGCCGCGGTTCGACGGTGAGCGTCGGCATGACCAGCAGCACCGCGACCAGCAGCACGAGTGGCGCCACGATCCGCGGTACCAGTGCCCAGGCGCTGTC
The DNA here is from genome assembly GCF_028292965.1 of Sphingomonas bacterium. Classification (GTDB taxonomy): domain Bacteria; phylum Pseudomonadota; class Alphaproteobacteria; order Sphingomonadales; family Sphingomonadaceae; genus Sphingomonas. The sequence goes on from NZ_JAQGLG010000221.1 coordinate 4,158, forward strand.
TCCGCCGACCTCGATGAAGGCCCAGAGGATGGTGAGCAGGACGATGACGAGATAGAGCCAGGCGCCGGCGATGCGCCGGCGAACCAGCAGCGCGCCCGAGGCCAGCATCGCGACGCCGGTGATCACGTAATAAAGCGAGCCGCCGAGGATCGCGAGCCAGGCGCCGCCGATCGCGAGAACCAGGCCGATCAGGAAAACCACCATCCCGACGATAACCGCCGACCAGCTGCGCCTTGCCTGCATCACGACCTCCGCGAAGGGGACTCTCCCGGCCAGCCCCCGCGTCTGTTTCCGACCCTCAACCATTGCGGCGCGGCAACGGTTCCCTGGAAATAGGTTGTTTGCGGTGTGGATCGGTCGCGGCGGAAACCCCCCTCTCCCAGTGGGAGGGGGCAAGGTGCGCAGCAGCGCGGGGTGAGGGTCGGGTCGAAACGGCTGGCTTATGTTACAGCCCTGCCCTCGCCCTTCCCTCTCCCGCAGGGAGAGGGATTAAAGCTTACTTGGTCGCGATATCGCCGGGCTCGGCGCGGTACTCTTGCTTCACGAACGCCTTGGCCGCAGTCTGCGTCTTGAAGCTGTCGGCGAGTTGCTCGGCCGAGACCAGAGGATAGCCTTGCGAATTGTAGCGCGTGGTGCGGACGGTGACGCGGAAGGCGCCGTCCTCGTCCTTCGTGACGAGGAAGGGGCGGACGGGAACTCTCGACATTTGTTTCTCCTGAAATGCTATGGGCGGCGCGATTACGCCGCCTGATCTTCGGTCGCGTCGGCGATGGCCGCTTCGGTGGTGAGCAGCAGACCGGCGACCGAGGCCGCGTCCTGCAAGCCCGAGCGCACGACCAGCGTGGGATCGATCACGCCCGCTTCGACGAGGTTCTCGAAAACTTCTGTCTGGGCGTTGAAGCCCATGGCGGGATCATTGCCGTCGAGCAGCCGCCCGGCGACGACGCCGCCGTCATGGCCGGCATTTTCGGCGATCTGACGCAGCGGAGCCTGGAGCGCCTTGCGCACGATGTCGATGCCGCGGGTCTGGTCGTCATTGGCGCCCTTCATGTCGGCCAGCGCCAGCGAGGCGTAAAGCAACGCGGTGCCGCCGCCGGGGAGGATACCCTCCTCGACCGCCGCGCGCGTGGCGTGGAGCGCATCGTCGACGCGGTCCTTGCGCTCGCGCATCTCGACCTCGGTCGACGCGCCGACGCGGATGATCGCCACGCCGCCGGCGAGCTTGGCGAGGCGCTCCTGGAGCTTCTCCTTGTCATAGTCGCTGGTGGTGTTCTCGATCTGCGCCTTGATCGCCGCGATGCGTGCGGTGATCGTCTCATGGTCGCCGGCGCCGTCGACGATCGTGGTGTCGCCCTTTTCGATCAGTACGCGCTTAGCGGTGCCGAGCATGTCGAGCGTGACGCTGTCGAGCTTGATGCCGAGATCCTCGGAGATCATCTGCGCCTTTGTGACGATGGCGATGTCTTCCAGCATCGCCTTGCGGCGATCGCCGAAGCCGGGCGCCTTGACCGCGGCGACCTTGAGCCCGCCGCGCAGCTTGTTGACGACCAAAGTGGAGAGCGTGTCGCCCTCGACATCCTCGGCGATGATCAGCAGGGGGCGGCCGGACTGTACCACCGCCTCGAGCACCGGCAGCAGCGCCTGGAGATCGGACAGCTTCTTCTCGCTGATCAGGATATAGGGGTCGCTCAACTCGACTGTCATCTTCTCGGCATTGGTGATGAAATAGGGGCTGAGATACCCGCGATCGAACTGCATGCCGTCGACGACTTCGAGCTCGAACTCCATGCCCTGTGCATCCTCGATCGAGATCACGCCTTCCTTGCCGACCTTCTCCATCGCTTCGGCAATCATGTTGCCAATTTCGGTATCGCCATTGGCGGAGATGATACCGACCTGGGCGATCTCGGCGTTGTTCGACACGGGGCGCGAGCGCGCGACGAGCGCCTCGACGACCTTGATCACGGCGAGATCGATGCCGCGCTTGAGGTCCATCGGGCTGACGCCGGCCGAGACCGACTTCATGCCCTCGCGAACGATCGCCTGGGCAAGGACGGTGGCGGTGGTGGTGCCGTCACCGGCATGGTCCTGGGTGCGTGAGGCGACCGCGCGGAGCATCTGCGCGCCCATATTCTCGAACTTGTCCTTGAGCTCGATCTCCTTGGCGACGGTGACGCCGTCCTTGGTGATGCGGGGCGCGCCATAACCCTTGTCGAGCACGACGTTGCGGCCCTTGGGGCCGAGCGTGGTCTTGACCGCATCGGCGATGATGTCGACGCCGCGCAGGATGCTCTCACGCGCGTCGCGGCCGAATTTTACGTCTTTGGCTGCCATGTGACTGCCTTTCTCTTCTCGTATTCCTGCGAAAGCAGGAATCCAGGGTTAAATGTGTTGCGTTGTCTGGCCCTGGGCTCCTGCTTTCGCAGGAGCACGGCTCAGCAGTTTCGTGGAGTTCAGCCGACGATCCCGAGGATGTCGGACTCTTTCATGATCAGCAGGTCTTCGCCGCCGATCTTGACCTCGCTGCCGGACCATTTGCCAAACAGGATCTTGTCGCCGGCCTTAACGTCGAGCGGCACGATGCTGCCGTCCTCGCCGCGCGCGCCGGAGCCGGTCGAGACGACCTCGCCCTCCTGGGGCTTTTCCTGTGCGGTGTCGGGGATGATGATGCCGCCGGCGGTCTTCGTGGCGGCTTCGATACGACGCACGAGGACGCGGTCATGCAGGGGGCGGAAGGTCATGGAATAAGGCCGTTCGGTCGCTGGGCCGCGACGAGGACGTCGCTTTCACAACCGGAGCCAGCGCTGCCATATGCGAATTGGCACTCATCTAGAGGGAGTGCCAGTGACCCCCATGTGGGCCTTTATGCGCGTCGGGGCAAGGGCGCGTTCGCATGAAAGCGCGTCGCTGCGACCGTGAGAGCCAAGCCCAGGATGGCCGGAGTCGTGACGCCGGGAAAGTCGCGCACCAGCGCGGATGTGCCGCAGATGCCGACCGAAACCTCCCAGAAATGGAACAGCGCATGGCCCGCCAGCCATAGGGTCGAAGCCGCCCAGAGCACGACGCGGTCGCGCGGGCGGACGATGCCGGCGAGGAAACCGGCGCCCATCATCACATAGATCAGGCCGATGTCGCGCAGGAAATGCTGGTTGAACGGCCCGGTGGCGGTGACGCCGGGCACGGCGAAATACCAGTCGACCGGATCGGCCAGCATGACCAGGCCGTTACCGATGAGGAACAGGCCGAGCAGCAGCCCACCAGCTCTCAAAACGCGGTGCATGTCATTTCTCCCCGGCGCGCCAAGCGCCCGGCCATAGACGAGATAGCCACCGCCAATGTGACATGGCGGCGCGACGCGGCGGCAAAAAGCCCCGGCCGTTGCCGACCGGGGCTGACTGTTCGTCTCGCGTGAACCTTTACTTCAACGGCACCACGGCGCCGCTGAACGCGCCGTCAGTGGTGTTACCGGCGAGCATGTTGGTCCCGAAGCTCGCGAGCGAGGCACTGGCGTTTATCAACAGGCCCGTGGCGTTATTGCTGATCACGCTCTCGCCGACGCGTATCGTCGCGCCGGTGCCGTTGGCGACGATGCCATAGCCATTCTGGTCGATCGTCGAGCGCGTGATGATCAGCTTGATCGTGCCGCTGCCGACCGGCGCCTTGGCCAGCACGCCCGACGGGGTGCCCGAAATCACCGAACCATCGATCGTCGCATTGACGATCGAACCGACGATGCCGATGGTGTCCGAGCGAAAGCCGACATTGTTGTTGTTCTGGATGCGGCTGTTGGCGATCGTCACATTGGCGGTGACGCCAGCCGCCGGCTGGACGAACACGCCCCCGGAACTGGCCGTCGCTGCGCTGCCATTATTGGTGATCGTCATGTTGTTCAGGACGAGGTTCACGGGTGAGGTGGCCCCGGCGATGTTCACGCCATAGCCGTTGAATCCCGTAATCACCGAATTGCGGACCGTCACCGTGCCGGCCTGAACGATTTGCACGCCGTTGGTACCGAGGCCGAGGCCATCGAAATAGAGGCCGCTCAGAGTGACCTTATCGTTCACCCCCGCATTGATGATAATGCCGCTGCCACCGTTCACCAGGATGCCGGCCTGCTGAACGCCGTCACAGATGATCTGGATCGACTTGGTAATCGTCACGGCGCCGAACCCGCCCGGATCGATGCAGTTGATCTCTCCGCCGGCTGCGGTCTTCGAAATCGCGCCCTGAAAGGTCTTGCACGGTGCTGTGCGGCTGCACGGGTTCACGTCGTCCCCGCCGATGCCCGATATCCAGGTCCGGGTCGCTTGCGCCGATGCGGGCGCGCTCAACAGGGCCGAGCCGACCATAACGGCCAGAATCACGGCAATAC
>NZ_JAQGLG010000270.1 GCF_028292965.1 Sphingomonas bacterium
CCTCGGCTTCGCCGCGACCAGCTCCCCTCTGTAACCGCGGGCGGCGGCGACCTTCACGACCGTCGCGAGCGTGGGGTTCGGTGACTTGGCCGTGAGGAGGCGGCGAACGATCTCCGGCTAGGACGAGATCGCTTGCGCGAGCTGGGCTTTGGTCATTCCCAGATCGATGCGGGCCTCGTCGAGGGCACGCACGATGCGATCGACGGCATCGATCTCGCGGCGTGCCTTTCGGTAACCGCGAGCAAACTCGGGGTCGCGCATCTGGGCGTCGAAGAACTTGTCGAAGCCTGTTTTCCTCGCCGCCATGACGTAACAAATACGTTACGCAGGCCCTCGTGACAAGCGCAGCCGTCAGCGCGTGCGGCAACCGGCAAGTTGCCGCGCCACGCTCTCACTCACGCGGCACCGCCTCCTCGCGGGTCCACGCCCTCCTTCGCCGCGAGCCTCATGAGCTCCGCGGTTCTCCAGCCATGTTCGAGATACACGCTCCCGTACTCGCCGAGATTTTCCGCTCGCCTCCACAACGTCGCCGCGCCGTCGCGCACCACCGCGCGCGCCTCCTCGACCATCCCCGCCGCACGCAGCGCCTCGTAGCGCGCAAGGCACGGGGTATACGCGGTTACGATTCCCACCGCGCGCACGGCGAACTCCATCGCCCGCGCCGAGTCCTCGAGCGCGCCCGCCACGTCCGATCGTCGCACCTTGATCATCGAGGAGACCGCAAGCAGCACGCACCGATACCCCGGCGTGTTCGCTGCCGACGGCAACCCGATCGCCACCTCCTCGGCAGCCTCGTCGACATGGCCTTGCAGCACCAGGAGCTCCGCCAGCGACATGCTCACTCCCGCGGATCCTCGGCCCGGAGGCAACATTCTCCTCGTGGCTCGCTGGAAAGCCAGGAGCGGTGCGACCTCACCATCGGTCAGCGCGCACAACGCTCGGATCCACGGGGCGATGAGCTTCGCCGGTCGGAAGCCGAGCTCCGCGGCTTCGCGCTCGAACGCAGGCAGCGCCGTGCGCGCTTCGCCGACGGCTCCGAGCATCGATAGCGTCAGGATGTGATTGCTCGACTGGACCAGCACTCCGCGTCGATCGCCCAGGCGCTCGTAGAGCTCGCGTCCGCGAAGGAAACGCGACGGGTGAACGGGCTCACCGCTGGCGTGCATGCGGTCGAACGCGGCGTCGCAGAGCCACGCGAGCACTCCCGCATCACCCTCGGCGCCGGGCTCACGCTCGCAGCCGTCGAGCAGCGCATCGGTTCGCGCGAGCTCTCCGAAATACGCCAGCTGGATGCCCGCACGGATCCGCGCGATCGCGCGCGCAGGGCCCGCGATCGCGTCGTTCGCCGGCGTCTGCTCGAGCGCATCGACGACGGAGAACGTCGCCGCGGTGTCATCGAGCTTGCCGAACGCTACGGCGGCAAGGCCCGCCGCGTTGAACCAGCGCTCCGTGCCGCGCTCGACCAGGGCCATGGCATCACGTGCGCCTCTACCCGCCGCGACGTTGTCTCCGTTCCATAGCGACATGTCCGCCTGCGCGAGACGCGCTCGACCGAGCAGCGCGCCGCTCGCTGCGCACGCTTCGGCGCTCGCGACATGCCTCGCGATCCCCGCCGCGTCCGTCGCAGCGAGCGCGTCCTCGGCGGCGACGACATGCCAGCGCGCGGCGTCCGCACGCCGATCGCCGAGCTGGTAATGCTGCGCGAGCACGGCGGCGTCCGATGCGCGCGGCTCGAGCCACTCGGCCGCAAGGGCATGGCCGATCACGCGATCGTCATCCGTGAGCATGGCATACGCGGCATCACGCACGAGCGCGTGACGGAAGACGTACTCGCGCTCGCTCGCGAATCGCGACGTCGGCTCAGCGCTGACGATCTCGAGCTGCTCCAGCGCATCGAGGTGCGTCCTCACCCGCGCAGCCAGCGGCGAGCCGACGAGCTGACCGACCGCTCCCGACCAGAATCGCTCGCCGAAGACCGCAGACGCACGAAGCACCTGACGCGCCTCGGCGGGCAGCGCGGAGAGACGCGCCTCAGCCGCTGCTGCGATGGTCGGAGGAAGGTCCGAGACGCTGCCGCCCTCCGCGCTCACGCGCGCGAGCTCTTCGACGAAGAGCGCATTGCCCTCGGCCCGGTTCACGATCGCCTCGATGTCGGCGTCGTCGCCGAGCACAGCGCGTGCGAGCTTCTCTGCCGCCTTCCGCAGGAGAGGCTCGAGGACGAACCGCGACGCACGGTGCTCTTCCCATAGACGCGGATGGACCTCGTCGACCGACGGCCGCGCGAGCGCCAGTATCAGGAGCGGCTCGTCCTTCAAGCGCGCGAGCATGCCGCCCAGCAAGCGCACGCTCGCGACGTCCGCCCAGTGCACGTCCTCCACGACGAGGAGGACCGGATTTCGCTCGAGCTCGGCGGCGATGAATGCGCACGTCGCGTCGATGATCCTCGCGCGCATCAGCTCGGGGCTGCGGCGCGCCGCTCGGAGCGCGTCGTCTTCGTCGCCGAACGGCACGCCGGCAATCTCGCCGAGAAATCGCGCCACGAATGCCGGATCGAAGCCCTTGCTCGCGCCGTTGTGCGACACGTTGGAGACCCGCCTGAGCAGGTGCTCGCGCCGCATCGTTGCATCGCCGGGAGGAAGGTCGAGCACGCGTCGCAGCAGATCTCCCGCCAGCGCGTACGAGGCCCCCTGCATCACGGGGTCGGCCAGGCCGAGCCACACGGCGGGCGGTGACTCCCATGTCGCGACGCGCGCGGTGAGCTCGCGTCGCAGACGCGTCTTCCCGATGCCCGGCGGGGCGATCACGATCATCGCGCGCGCGATCGGCTCGTCCACGCACTCGCGAAAGGTGGACTCGAGCAACGCGAGCTCTCGCGTGCGTCCGACGCAGGCCACCTCGCGGCCCATCACCGTACGAATGCGCTCGGCCGCAGCGCGCTCCCCGGTGACGGAGATGCCGGCGGTCGCGCGCTCGACCGCGAAGCGACCACCGATCATCGAAGCCGTCGCCTCGTCGATCCAGATCCCTCCGGCGCCGGCGTGCTTCTCGAGGAGGATCGCGGCTGCATCGATCGCTTCGCCGACCGGGAGCTGACCGGCCATGACCGCGCGCCCCGTCGCGAGCGAAATGGTCGCGCCCACGAGCTCGTCACGAAGCGCGAGAGCGCAGCGAACGGCTCGCTCGGCTGCGTTGCTCGCCCCCGCATCCGCCACGACGGCGCCGACGAGCGTGCCGTTGGCGAGCGCGGTGACCGTCACGCCAACCGCAGCAGCGAGGTCGACGATCTGGATCTCGCCGGTCAGGCCGGCGAGCACTTCCTCGGAGTCCGCCAGCTCGTCGCGCTTTGCCGCGCCCGCGCCCATGCCGCTCGCGGCGCGCGCCATGATGACGGTCGCAAGACGTCGCTCCGTCGCTCCGATCGCCGGCGACCACGAGGCCCTCGAGGTCTGGGCGACCGGCGCGTCACCGGCATGGATGGCGTCGAGCGCGGCGGCAACGGCGGCGCCATTCGCAGGCCGCGCGGCCGGCGACTTCTCCAGCATCGAAGCGACGAGGTCGTCGAGGACCGCCGGCACGTCCGCGCGCAGCGCGCTCACGCGACCGGCGGGATCGAGCAGGATCTTCGCGAGGACCGCGACGACATGCGCGCCGACGAACGCCGCGCGTCCGCTCAGGCATTCGAAGAGGAGGCAGCCGAGCGAGAAGACGTCGGCGCGTCCGTCGAGGGATTCACCGCGCGCCTGCTCCGGGGCCATGTACTGCGGCGTGCCGATCACGGCGCCGGTCGCGGTCATGGCACGCAATGCGCCCTGCGCTCGCGCGATGCCGAAGTCGACGAGCGTCGCTTCGGCGGCCAGCCCGCCGCGCAAGATCACGTTGCTCGGCTTCACGTCGCGATGCACGACGCCCCGCGCGTGCGCGATGCCGAGCGCGCGGGCGAGACGCCGTCCGAGAGCGATGCACTCTCCGATCGCGAGCGGCCCACGCGCGAGGCGAGCGTCGAGGCCTTCGCCTTCGAGCCACTCCATCGCGAGATACATGGACTCTGCATCGATTCGTCCGTGCGCGACGTAGCGGACGATGCCTTCGCCCTCGATCTGCTCGAGCAGCATCGCCTCGCGCTCGAAACGCGCATTCGCGAACGCTCCGCGCACGACCTTGAGGGCGACGGTGGTGCGCGCCGGCGATTCGAGATCGCGCGCGCGATAGACGGTGCCCATGCCCCCGGTGCCGGCGACGGACTCGATCTCGAAGCGGTCCGCGATCGTCGCCATGCTCGGGGTTCGGCGTCGAGCGTACGCGAATCGAGAACGCTACGCGGTGGCATCCGCGGTATAGGCTGCGCCGATGACGATGAAGGCGATCGACCTCGCGCTCGTTCGGATCGCGTCGTTCACTTGTACGGCGCTCCTCCTCGCGGCCTGCGCGCAGGGGCCGATGACCATGAGCGGCGAAGCTCAGCCGCCTTCGTGAGCCGTCAGATGGAAGCTAGAGCGATCAACCAAGGCGACGTCTTCTGGGTATCGCCCGAGGCGCTGCGACCCGCCGTGGAAGGCCACGCGCATCCTCATGTCATCCTCCAGGCGGACGTCTTCAACCACAGCCGCATCCCGACCGTCGTCGTCTGCGCGCTGTCGACGAACATGAAGCGCGCGACCGAGCCAGGCAATGTGGTGCTCGACGAAGGTGAGGCCAACCTCCCGAAGCAAAGCGTGGCCGTGGTCTCACAGATATCGACGGTCGAGAAGGACCAGCTCGGCGCGTACGTCGGCAGGCTCACCGAGGAGCGTGTGCAGCAACTCCTCGACGGCCTGACCTTCCAGCAACGCTCGTTCTTCGACCGCTAGTCCGCGGCACAGGGTTGTGACTTTGATCACGCCGGGCTTCGTCGTGGGTGGGCGCTCCTAGCCACGCGTGGCTCTCAGCTCCTACGACGGCCTCGTGAACCGAGTCACGTCAGGGCCGCGATGGCCCCCCGCAGGAGGTCCTGCACGTCGAGCTCGTCGCCGTTCTCTACGCGACACTTCGAGACGTGGTCCACCGCTCGACGCTCGTCGGACCTGCTGAACCCCATGTTGTGCAGCCCGCGCAGCGCGAGCTCGATCGCTTGCGGCGGAGGCAGCTGCGGAGGCGGCTGCGGAGGAAGAGGAAGAGACGGAGGCGGCGACAGGACGGGTAGCGTCGCCGCGACCGCGCGCGACTTGCGGTGACGAAAGTCGATCCGCTCCGCGACGTGTGCCTTGCCGA
>NZ_JAQGLG010000244.1 GCF_028292965.1 Sphingomonas bacterium
GTGTTCGCCGAGATGAACGATTATGTCCGCGAGGACCTGATCGACGCGCTCGAGCCGCACCAGGTCGCCGACATCGCCGCCGAACTCGATACCGACGATGCCGTCGCGATCATCGAGGACATGGACGCCGACGATCAGCGCGAGGTGCTCCGCGCGCTGGACCCCGACGATCGCGCCGCGATCGAGGAGGCGCTGAGCTACCCCGAGGAATCCGCCGGCCGCCTGATGCAGCGCGAGATGATCGCGGTGCCCGAGCATTGGACCGTCGGCGACGCAATCGATTATCTGCGCGGCCATGAAGAACTGACCACCGACTTCTGGGAAATCTTCGTCGTCGATCCGGCGCACAAGCCGGTCGGCAGCTGCCAGCTATCGTGGATCCTGCGGACACCGCGCGGCGTCGCGATGGGCGACGTGATGAAGCGCGAGCAGACGCTGATCCCGGTCGATATGGACCAGGAAGAGGTCGCGCTGCGCTTCCAGAAATATGCGCTGATCTCGGCCGCGGTGGTCGATACCGGCGGACGGCTGGTCGGCATGATCACCGTCGACGACATCGTCCACATCATCCAGCAGGAAGCCGGCGAGGACGCGCTGCGCCTGTCCGGCGCCGGCGAGGGCGACATCAACGAGCCGATCGTGCTGACTGTGCGCACGCGCGTCACCTGGCTTGTGGTCAATCTCGGCACGGCGATGCTCGCCGCTGCGGTGGTTGGACTATTCGAAGCCGAGATCGCCAAGTTCGCGCTGCTCGCCGCGTTGATGGGCATCGTGTCGGGGATGGGCGGCAATGCCGGTACCCAGACGCTGGCGGTGGTGGTGCGCGCGCTGGCCACCAACCAGCTGACCAGTTCGAACACGCTGTGGATGATCCTGCGCGAGTTCCGCATCGCCGCCGCCAACGGCATATTGCTCGGGCTGCTGATCGGCACCGGTACCTGGCTGTTCTACCACAATGGCTCGCTGGCGATCGTGTTCGGCCTCGCCATCCTGACCAACAACCTCGTCGCCGGGCTGTCTGGCGTGCTGATCCCGGTCGGGCTGGAGCGCGCCGGCGTCGATCCGGCGGTATCGTCGGCGGTGTTCGTGACGATGATGACCGATTGCCTCGGTTTCTTCTCGTTTCTCGGCCTCGCCGCCTTGTGGGGCCTCGGGGCCTGACCCATTTGGTTGGTATGCCATTGCATCTCACCAAGGTCGCATTCGGCGCAACGAGCGTTGAGCATCTCGCCGAGCGGCTGCTGGTGCGCGCCGAGGCCGGGCCGGTGTTCCTCACCACGCGCTATCTGCCCAAGCGCCATGAAGAGATTGCCGGCCAGGGCTCCTTGTTCTGGATCATCAAACACACGCTGATCGCACGTTCGCCGATCCTGTCGTTCGGCGAGGCCGAAGCGGGTCGTGTCGCGATCCATCTCGACCCGCATCTCGTGCTGACCCATGGTCGGCCGAAGCGCGCGCATCAGGGCTGGCGTTATCTCGATGATGCCGATGCGCCGGCCGATCTCGGCGGCGATATCGAAAGCGGTGACGCCTTGCCGGCGGCATTGATCGGCAAGCTGGCGGCGTTGGGGCTGGTCTGAAACCTGCTCTCCGTTGTGCAGGAGAAAACTACGGCCCGCCGCACTCCACCGGCCCGCCAGCGGCGGCATGGACCAGGCATTTCGGGCGGCCCGCTACGACGACATGACCCAGCCCGGTCGAATTGACCTGCGCGGTGTAACGCGCCGCGGCACGAGTTTCGCCGGTGCCGTCCTGCAGCACCGACAGGTCGTTGACGTTCAAGCCGGTGGCATCGACATTGCCCGCACCGTTGGTGACCAGCCGCGCCCGCGCGGCACGGCCCGACAAGGTCATGGTGCCCGCGCCGATGATCGTCGCGAACAGTTGGTCGGTGTCGGCACCGTTGACCGTCACCGTACCGCTGCCGTTGACCGACAGATCGACCCGCTGCGCCTTCATTCCCTGGATTTTCACGCGCGCGCCGCCATTGACGAAGGCGGCGTTGAGCGCGGGTGTGGTCAGCGTGATGACCGGCCGCGCGGCGGCGGCGCCGACGGGTGTCTCGCCCCAGCCTTGGTGCCCCATGCGTACGATCAGCGTGGAGCCCTGCACGGCGATGTCGAGCCCGTCGATCAACCGCGCGTCGCCGCTGGCCAGCGCGCCGGGCGGCACACCGGTGGTGATGTTGACCTCGAACGGCCCCTCGATCCGCACCCTGTCATAGCTGCCGAACGCATAACGATGTTCGGCGGCCTGCGCGGTGAACGGCAGGCAGAGCAGGGCGAAAGCGAGCAACCGGGCGATCATCCGCCCGGCATCGCACCCTTTGGCGGTCAAGCCAAGATCAGCCGCCGCAATGAACGTCGCCCGAGCCCATCTTCGAGGTCGAGCATTTCGCGCCGGCGCCGAGATCGACATCACCCGAGCCCATTACCGAGACGGTGGCCGGGCCGGTGACATCGGCACGCGCATCGCCCGAACCAGCGATCGACACCTTGGCGCCCTGCGCCTTGAGGCCGGTGCCGTCGACGCTGCCCGAGCCGGCGATATCGATGCCGAGCTGCTTGGCGCTGCCCTTGATCGTCATGTCGCCCGAACCGGCGATCGACAGATCGGCGTCGTCGACCGCCAGCGCCGCGACCATCATATTGCCCGAACCGGCGCTGCTGCCGGCGAATTTCGCGCCCTCGACCTTGTCAATCGCCATGTCGCCCGAGCCCGCGATGCTCGCCTCGGCGAGGTGCGGCAAGGTGACGAAGATCTTGACGTGCTTGCCGTCGTGATGGCCAAAATCGTCCCAGCTCAGCCCGTCGTGATTGATCCGCCCGATACGCAGCGTATTGCCCTCGCGCACGATCTTGAGCTTATCGAGCTCCTCCGTCGGACCTTCGGCACGCACCGAAAAAGCCGCGCCGGTGCGGACATCGACATCGTCCGAACCGCGCAGCTCGACACCGGTGAAATCGGCCGCCTGGAAGGTGCGCGTGGTGCCGCTGCCGCTGCCTTTGATGCCGGGCGTCGCGTCGCCGCCATGGCTGCTCCCGTGGCACGCGGCGAGCGGGATCACCGTGGCGGCGAGCAGAGCGAGAAGACGAAAGCGCATGGAAACTCTCCCAATGTGTATTGGTCTAATAACACACGCCGGTCGAGGTGCAAACGAAAAAGGGCGGCCCTTGCGGACCGCCCTCTTCAAGTCGGACAAGCGGTATCAGCGTTACGCCGGCACCTTGTCCTTGTTGTGGATCGCTGCGGCCTTGCGCAGGATGTCGAGGATCTTGAGCTGTGCCGTCGGCTCGTCGACCTGCTCCATCGCGGCGAGTTCGCGCGCGAGTCGGCTAGTCGCCGCTTCGAAGATCTGCCGCTCGGAATAGCTCTGCTCGGGCTGGTCCTCGGCACGGAACAGGTCCCGCACCACTTCGGCGATCGACACCAGATCGCCCGAATTGATCTTCGCTTCATATTCCTGCGCGCGACGCGACCACATCGTCCGCTTGACGCGCGGCTTGCCGGTCAGCGTGTCGAGCGCCTCACGCAACGTCTTGTCCGAAGACAGCTTGCGCATGCCGACGCTTTCCGCCTTGTTGGTCGGAACGCGGAGCGTCATGCGCTCCTTTTCGAAGCGGAGGACATAGAGTTCGAGTTGCATGCCGGCGATTTCCTGCCGCTGCAGCTCGATGACACGGCCGACGCCGTGCTTCGGGTACACAACATAATCACCAACGTCGAAGGACAGCGCCTTGGCAGCCATTCCGTCAAACCTTTCCGTGTACTGATACGCCGCGGAGAACCGCGTCGGGGGCAGCGCGAAGCTGCACGAGCGCGGCGGCGGGGTTGATTACGAACATCTCCAGATCGAAGGACGCGAGTCAGCGCCTTCCGTCCTGCTGTCCTTAGCAGGTTCGTAATAAAATTACCAGCATGGACAATATCGGGCCGGTACCGCCGAATGCGCCTTCAGCGCATTCGCAAATCAAACCGTCAGCGTTGCTGCCCGATCCAGAATCCCGCAATAAGGCGATCGTTACGGACTCAGTCGCCCGTGCCTGGCTCCGGCGAAAAGAACTTGTCGAACTTGCCGGTCTCGCCCTTGTGCGCGTCGGCATCTTCCGGCGTCTGGTCGTTCTTGCGCGTGACATTGGGCCATTGCGCCGAGAAGGTGTTGTTGAGTTCGAGCCACTGCTCCAGCCCGCTCTCGGTGTCGGGCAGGATCGCTTCGGCCGGGCATTCCGGCTCGCACACGCCGCAATCGATGCACTCGCTGGGATTGATCACCAGCATGTTCTCGCCTTCATAAAAGCAGTCGACCGGACAGACCTCGACGCAGTCCATATACTTGCACTTGATGCAGGCATCGGTGACGACGTAGGTCATTCTCACAACTCCCCTGGGCCGGACCAAACCGGCGGCGAACGATGCCTGCTATGCCTCACATCCGGCGTCGTCAATCATGCGGCGCTTCCTGCGAGACGTTCTCAATCGCCAGATCGGTGTAGCAGGCGCGCGCCTCGGGCGCGGGGCCGCGCCGGTGCGGCAGTGCCTCAATCCGGATCACCTGTACATGGGCGTCGCGAACGAAGGTGAGTATATCGCCGACCCGTACCGCCGCATGCTTGCTGGCCGCCGGCCGGCCGGTGATACGCAGATGCCCGTCGCCCGCGATGACCTGCGCCGCCGATCGCGTCTTCGCGAAGCGCGCGAACCACAGAAAGCGGTCGAGCCGCATCGTCGCGCCTTCAGCCACGCGCCGATCCGAGCGCGGCGAGCGCTGCAAAGGCATTGTCGCGCGGCGCCGGCTTGACTGCCGCCGTCTTGGTCAGGCCGTGCCAGATCCAGCGCGGCGCGGCACCTTCGCCACGCGCGGTGCGGAACCCGAGCGCCGCCATCAGCCGTGCCAGCGTCTCCGCGGTCATGCCGATCGAGGTGGCGAGCGCCGGATCGGGCACGAACGGCTTGCGCCCGGCACGCGCATCATGCGCAGCACGGGCGATGCGTTCGACAAGATCGACCCGCACCGCCTGCGCGCCGAGCGGCCGGAACCCCTGGTCGAGCCGCGCGCCGGGATGGTCGCGCGGCAACACCGTCGCGCCCTCTGGAGAAAGCCCCTCCACCGCAACTTCGCGTGCCGCGAGCAGCGCCCGCCGCCACCGCGCCGCCGCCGGCTTGAGTAGCCGTGCGTCGAACAGATCGAGCGTGCCGATCGTCACGCCCGCCGCACGCAACCGCTTGCGCGACGGATTATCGACAGCGTCGAGCATGGTCGCCATCGGTCGGCGCGGCGCGATGCCGCCCTCGGCCAGCAAGGCACCGGCCACCGCGCGCAACGGCCCGGTCAACGTGGCATCGCGCGTCGCCGCATCGAGCGCGACCAGCACCGGCACATGCCTCGCCGATTGTTGCGCTAGCCATGCCTCGAGCCGCGCCGCCACTGCTGCCCGCGCGGTACGATCGAGGCAATCGAGCGACGCATCCAGCACAACCCGCGGCCGCGCCAACGACGGCCCGGCCGCGAGCGTCGCCACCTGCACGGCATCCCACAGGATTACCGGCCGATCGCCCCCGGCCAGTGCGAACGCCGTATCGACCGCCTCGGCCAGCATTTTCCCACGCCGCGCGCGTTCGGTACCGAGTCTTTTCTCCGCCGCCGCCAGCAACAGGCGCTTGTCGGCATGTCGCGCATCGGGCGCGACGGTGAAACGGAAACCGTCGAGCCGGCCGATCTCGTGATCCTCGACCAGCACCTCGCCCTCGGCACCGATCACCACCGGCAGCGCGCCCGAATCCTTGCCGATTCCGCGCAACAGCGCCGTCGTGCGTTTGTCGACGAAACGCTGGGTCAACCCGGCATGCAGGGCGTCGGACAACCGCGTCTCGATCTCGCGCGTGCGCTCGGCCCAATGGCCTGGTTCGGCCAGCCAATCGGCGCGGTTGGCGATATAGGCCCAGCTGCGCACCGCCGCGATGCGCCCCGCGAGCGTCTCGACATCGCCCTCGACCCGGTCGAGCCGCGCTACCTCGTCGGCGAACCAGCGATGCGGCACATGGCCCTGGCCTTCGCTGAGATGACCGAACAGCCGCGAGACAAAGCGGGCGTGCGGATCGACCCCCACTTTGCGGAAATCGGGCAATCCACACGCCGCCCAGAGCCTCGCGACCATCGCCGGACTTCGCGCCCGGTCGCGCACCCAATCCTCCATCGCCAATCGCTTGAGCACGGCGAGATCGACCGCCTCGGGCGCCGCGCGCAGCGCGCGGTCGTCGGGCCGCATCTCCAGACTAAAAACGAGATCCTCGATGCTGCCGAGATCGGGCTCGCCATCGCGCCAGTAGAGAAAATCGAGCCGCGGAAACCGATGCTCCTCGATCGCCAGCACCTCTTCGGGTCGGAACGCCCCCGGCCCCTCTTCGACCAGCGCCCCGAAGGTGCCGTCGCGCTGGTGCCGCCCGGCGCGGCCGGCGATCTGCGCCATCTCGGCTACCGTGAGACGGCGCTGGCGATGGCCGTCGAACTTGTCGAGCGCGGCGAAGGCGACGTGCGACACGTCGAGATTGAGGCCCATACCGATCGCATCGGTGGCGACGAGGTAATCGACCTCGCCGGCTTGGAACATCGCTACCTGCGCGTTGCGTGTGCGTGGGCTAAGCGCGCCCATCACCACGGCGGCGCCGCCGCGCAACCGGCGCAGCATCTCGGCCACGGCATACACCTGCTCGGCCGAGAAGGCGACGATCGCCGAGCGTTTGGGCAGGCGCGAGATCTTGCGCGCACCGGCATAAGTGAGCTTCGAGAAACGCGGCCGGCCGATAATCTCCGCCTCGGGCACCAGCGCCTTGACCATCGGGCGTAGCGCCTCGGAGCCGAGGATCATCGTCTCGTCACGCCCCCGCGCCCGCAACAGGCGATCGGTGAAGACATGGCCGCGTTCGGCATCCGCACCCAATTGCGCCTCGTCGATCGCGACGAACGACAAATCCCTTTCCAGCGGCATGCTCTCGGCGGTGCACAGGAACCAGCGCGCGCCCTCGGGCACGATCTTCTCCTCGCCCGTGATCAGCGCGACCTGGTGTGCGCCCTTGATCGCCACGACCTTATCGTAGACCTCGCGCGCGAGCAGCCTGAGCGGGAAGCCGATCATCCCGCTCGAATGGCCGCACAGCCGCTCGACCGCGAGATGTGTCTTGCCGGTATTGGTCGGGCCGAGCACGGCGGTCACGTCAGAACGATGCGTCACGCCAGCCAACATCGTCGTGGAGGATGCGATGCGCAACCACGCTTTTGCGCAACCACGCCCTAAGCGCATCATTTGCTTAGCGTATTTGGTAAATATCGCCCTTCACCGCAGGACTCCCACGGTTCGTCGTGACAGTAGCATTCCGGAACAGCGGTTAATTTGACTTTAGGATATCCCCGACACAGTGATTTGGCCCTCATCGCCGGGGGGCGAAGCGATTTCGACCGGTATTTTTTGGGGGGCAGCGCGCCTTTGTTCCAGCGCAATGATCATGGTCTCGAGCAGGCAGGCGGCACCGCAACGCTGGCGTTCGGCCGCGCGCTGGTGCCGGTGGCGCAACTGTCCCCACTCGATAAGCTCCGCATCTTCATCGCCCGCACCGACTGGGCACCCGATCTCGGCTCGCAAATCGGCTCCGCAGCCTGGTGGCGTGGCGCCGCGACCTGCGCCGCCTTGTGTGCCGCAAGCTACGCGCTGTCGCCCGGATTCGGCCGCACCATCATGGGCGACGTACCCGCCCCGCTCGCCGGCCAGCAATGGGACGAGGCGCGCGCGCAATCGATCGGGCCGCTCGCCTGGGGTGGCAATACCGGCCAGCATATGGCGGCGACAGACCTGGTCGCGCCGCTCGCCGAGGCGCCGGAGCGTCCGCGCATCGAGCTCGCCGCGATGCTCGGCCAGGGCGACAGCTTCCCCGCCATGCTGCAACGCGCCGGCGTGTCGAAGGTCGATGCCGGCACCGCCGCGCAACTCATTTCCGGCGCGATCGCGCTCGGCACGATCAAGCCGGGCACCCGCGTCGGCATGACGCTCGGCCGCCGCCCCGATAAGACCGTCGCGCGACCGCTCGAAGAACTCAGCTTCCGCGCCAGCTTCGGGCTCGCGCTGTCGGTGTCGCGCGCTGGCAATGCGCTGACGCTGGCGCGCCACGAGATCGCGATCGACAATACGCCTTTGCGTCTCGAAGGGTTGGTCGGGCGCAGCCTGTACGCCTCGGCACGTGCCTCCGGCGCGCCGGCCAAATCGGTCGAGACGGCGCTCAAGACGCTGGCGGCGCATCTCAATATCGGCCGCGACCTTTCGCCAGCCGACACCTTCACCCTGATCTCTAACCAGGCACGCGCCGCGACCGGCGAAGTGCAGCTCGGCGATCTCCAGTTCGTCGGCATCAACCATGGCGGCCGCAAGACCGAGTTGGTCAAATGGACCGACGGGCAATGGTATGAGGCTTCGGGCCAGACCGAGCACAAGGGCGATATGGGCATGCCCGTCGCCGGCCGCATCTCATCGGGCTTCGGCATGCGCATGCACCCGCTGCTCGGCTTCATGCGCATGCACAAGGGCATGGACATCGCCGCCGCTTGGGGGACCCCGATCCACGCCGCGATGGCCGGCACGGTACAGTTTGCCGGGCGCAGCTCGGGCTACGGCAATTTCGTCAAGCTTTCTTCGGGTGCGATCGCCACCGGCTACGGCCATATGAGCCGCATCGCGGTGCGCGGCGGCCAGCATGTCAGCCAAGGCGAAGTGATCGGTTATGTCGGCTCGACCGGCATGTCGACCGGACCGCACCTGCACTGGGAAGTGTGGAAGAACGGCGTCTCGGTCAACCCGCGCAACATGTCCTTCTCGAGCATCAGCCAGCTTTCCGGCGAGGCACTGCGCGAATTCAAGGCCAAGGTCGCCGCACTGCTGTCGGTCAAGCCCGGCGCGCACTAAGCCTTAATTCCTCCCCGGCACGGGGAGGGGGACCGCGACGCGAAGCGGCGTGGTGGAGGGGCTGGTCGAGCGTGACCAAGCCTTTCGGATATCGTTGTTTCGATTGCCAGCAGGGCAAACGCGCTTGGCTCGTATGAAGTCCGATCACCCCCGACCAGCCCCTCCACCGCGCTGCGCGCGGTCCCCCTCCCCGTGCCGGGGAGGAACGGCAACATAACCGCTGCGGGCGGTTATCTTCCCTGCGAACGCCAGCGCCGCACGGTGCGGCTGATGATCTGGTCTTCCTGACCGACCTCACGCCACAGTTGGGAGAAGATCGGGTCGTCCGAGGCCGGGCGCTTATTCTCTTCCAGCCCGTCGAACGCGACGCGGATCGGGATCGCGACGCCCTCGCCGCAGATGATGCATTCGCGGTTGCGCAGCGCGGGGATCGAATCGAGGAAGCCGCGCGCGCCTTCGGGCATCGCCGCCCGGACGAACGCCTGGTCGCGGTCGTTGTTGAGGCGCATCGAGATGATCGTGCCGCACTGCGACAACACGCCCTCGGCAAGATCCGACGGGCGCTGCGTGATCAGCCCCAGTGACACGCCATATTTGCGGCCTTCCTTGGCAATGCGGCTGAGGATGCGGCCGACCGAGGAGGAATCGGAATTCTTCTCGCTCGGAATATAACGGTGCGCTTCTTCGCAGACGAGCAGGATCGGGCGCTGCGGTTCGTTGCGCGACCAGATCGCGAAATCGAACACCATCCGCGCCAGCACCGCCACCACCACCGAGGTGATCTCGGACGGCACGCCCGACACGTCGATGATCGAGATCGGCTTGCCATCACCGGGCAAGCGGAACACCTGGCTGATGAAGGTCTGCATGGTGTCGGCGACCAGCATGCCCGAGAACATGAAGCCGTAACGCGGATCGGCCTTGATCTCGTCGATCTTGGTCTTGAGCCGGAGATAGGGCGCG
>NZ_JAQGLG010000249.1 GCF_028292965.1 Sphingomonas bacterium
AGAAGACGCAGCGCGAATATTACCTCAACGAGCAGCTGAAGGCGATCCAGCGCGAGCTGGGCTCGGGCGACGAGGAAGGCGACGGCGACGAGATCGCCGAGCTGACGCAGAAGATCGCGACGCTCAAGCTGTCGAAGGAAGCGCGCGGCAAGGCCAACGCCGAGCTCAAGAAGCTCCGGACGATGGCGCCGATGTCGGCCGAAGCGACCGTCGTGCGCAACTATCTCGACGTGCTGCTCGGCCTGCCCTGGGGCAAGAAGTCGAAGCTGAAGAAAGATATCGCCGCGGCGCAGGCGGTGCTCGACGAGGACCATTATGCGCTGGAGAAGGTCAAGGACCGGATCGTTGAATATCTTGCGGTGCAGGCGCGCACCAACAAGCTGAAGGGGCCGATCCTGTGCCTCGTCGGCCCTCCCGGCGTGGGCAAGACCTCGCTCGGCAAGTCGATCGCCAAGGCGACCGGCCGCGAGTTCGTGCGCCAGTCATTGGGCGGCGTACGCGACGAGGCCGAGATACGTGGCCACCGGCGGACCTATATCGGCTCGCTGCCGGGCAAGATCGTCACCAACCTGAAAAAGGCCGGCGCCTCGAACCCGCTGTTCCTGCTCGACGAGATCGACAAGCTCGGCCAGGATTTCCGCGGCGACCCAGCCTCGGCTTTGCTCGAGGTGCTCGACCCGGAGCAGAACAGCAAGTTCCAGGACCATTATCTCGAGATCGATCTCGACCTGTCGGACATCATGTTCGTCACCACGGCGAACACGCTCAACCTGCCCCAGGCGCTGCTCGACCGGATGGAGATCATCCGGCTCGAAGGTTACACCGAGGACGAGAAGGTCGAGATCGCCGAGCGGCATCTGATCGCCAAGCAGATCGAGGCGCACGGCCTGAAGGACGGCGAGTTCGTCCTGACCACCGAGGGCCTGCGCGCGTTGATCCAGGGCTATACCCGCGAAGCCGGCGTGCGCACGCTGGAGCGCGAGATCGCCAAGCTGGCGCGCAAGGCGCTGCGTCGGATCCTCGAAGGCAAGATCGAAAGCGTGATCATCACGCCGGAGAACATCGCGGATTTCGCGGGCGTGAAGAAATTCCGCCACGGCCTGTCCGAGGAAGACGATCAGATCGGTGCCGTCACCGGTCTCGCCTGGACCGAGGTCGGCGGCGAGTTGCTGACGATCGAAAGCGTCACCGTGCCGGGCAAGGGCTCAGCCAAGATCACCGGCAAGCTCGGTGACGTGATGAAGGAATCGATCGAAACCGCGCTTAGCTTCATCAAGGCGCGTTCGCCCAGCTACGGGATCAAGCCGAGCATCTTCAACCGCAAGGACATCCACATCCATCTGCCCGAGGGTGCGGTGCCCAAGGACGGTCCATCGGCGGGTATCGGCATCGTCACCTCGATCGTCTCGACGCTGACCGGCGTGTCGGTGCGGCGCGACATCGCCATGACCGGCGAAGTGACGCTGCGCGGGCGCGTGCTGCCGATCGGCGGCCTGAAGGAGAAACTGCTCGCCGCCCTTCGCGGTGGCATCACCACGGTGCTGATCCCGGCCGAGAACGAGAAGGACCTTGCCGAGATCCCGGCGAACATCCGTGAGGGCCTGACGATCATTCCGGTAAGCCATGTCGATGAGGTGTTGCGCCTGGCGCTGACCGCGCCGCTCGAGGCGATCGACTGGAGCGAGGCTGACGACCTCGCGGCCCAGCCTCCGGCGGGTGTCGCGCCAATTGGTGGTGGCGTTCACCATTAATCGCCTTTGATCGAAGTTGGATTCGAGTCGGTAACGGCTCGAATCCGGACATTTTACTTTGACACCGGGTTCTTGACCCGCCTTATTGCGCGTTCGGCGGTGCGCCGCGACTCAGTCGAACAGCATTGAAGAACACGGGGGTCTGAGGGCATGAACAAGCAGGAATTGATCGCATCGGTCGCGGACGTCTCCGGGCTGGGCAAGGGTGACACCAGCAAGGCGGTCGAGGCGGTTTTCGATGTGATCTCCGCTGCGCTGAAAAAGGGCGACGAGGTCCGCCTCGTCGGTTTTGGTACTTTCTCGGTCTCCAAGCGCAAGGCGTCGACCGGCCGTAACCCGCGTACCGGCGAGCCGATGACGATCAAGGCGTCGTCCCAGCCCAAGTTCAAGGCCGGCAAGGGCCTGAAGGACGCGGTGAACTGATAACGCCGCCAAGGCGGGCAAGGGCTGGACAAGCCTTTGCCGCCTAGCCTAAGGCGACGACACACGGGGCGGCGGCGACGCCGCCCTGTTCCGTTGGCGAATAGCCGGCGGTGACATTGCGGCAGGCTTCGCTGGCGAAGCCGCACGGCAATGGGCGCGTAGCTCAGCGGTAGAGCACACCCTTCACACGGGTGGGGTCACAGGTTCAATCCCTGTCGCGCCCACCATTGCCGGACGGCGAAAGTCGCGGTGATGGACACAAAAACCATCCAAAAGCGGTTGCAACATTTCTGCCTTATCCCCGCACTACAAGCAGGTGTGTCGCGCCTTGTGCAGCAGCTTTTGACGCGCCGCACAAAAATGGCTTTATGACAATTATATGACAGAAAATGTAACGCCAGTGACATAAACTGTCCCTAGCCGCCCTCTTCAAGGACTCGAGTCCTTTTCCGAAGGGGAAATTACATCATGCGTTCCACGATTCGTTTTCGCGCCCAGCTGCTGTTGGGTGGCGCGCTGCTCGCCATCGCTGCTGGTCCGGCTCTCGCCGCGGATCGGGCCGCCGCGCCGGCCGCCGCTGCCAACCCGGCGCCCGCCGAACCTGCCGCCGCCGCGGATCAAACCGGAATCCAGGACGTCGTCGTTACCGCGCTGCGCCGTGAGACCAACCTGCAGCATACGCCGATCGCGATCTCGGTCGTCGACTCGGCGACCATCACTGATCGCCATGTGCAGAGCCTGATGGATCTCGCCGATGGCGGCGTGCCGTCGCTGCGCGTCGCGACCTTTGAGGCGCGCCAGTCGGCGCTGACCATCGGCATTCGCGGCATCGTCCCGTTCGACCAGAACCAGACCGCGCGCGAGCCCGGTGTCGGCGTCTATATCGACGGCGTCTATCTCGGCCGCACCCAAGGCCTCAACGCGGCGCTGTTCGACGTGTCGCGGATCGAAGTGCTCAAGGGCCCGCAGGGTACTTTGTTCGGTCGTAACACAGAGGGTGGCGCGCTCAGCATCGTCACCAAGGGACCGACCGGTGAGTTCGGGGGACGTGCCTCGTCCAGCGTCGGCAATTACGGCAGCTATAGCGGCGACCTGCACCTCGATCTGCCCGAATTCCAGCATATCTCGATCAAGCTTGATGGGGTGATTCAGCATCATGATCCAACCGTGAAGGACCCTCTCGCCGGCCAGATCGGCTGGAACGCATACAACCGCGTCGGCGGCCGCATCGCCGCACGCTGGCAGCCGTTCGACGGCTTCACCGCCGATCTCGCCTTCGACAAGGCCAAGGACGAGAACACCCCGTTCTACAGCCAGTTGATCAACTACAACCCGACGGGCCTGCCGGTCGGCACCTATGTCGGCACGACGACCCAGCTCCAGGTTGGCGGCGTGAACTGCACCGCCGGCAGCACCTGCATCGCGCCGCTGGCGCCGCTGGTGAAGGTTCACCCCGACCGCCAGGATGTGGCGGATGTCGGAGTGCCTCAGCAATATAGCGTCGACAAGACCCAGGGTTTCAGCGCCAATCTGAAATATCACTTCTCGCCCGCACTCGAACTGCGTTCGATCACCGCATGGCGCAAGGTGTCGACCAATCAGTTCGACAATTCGGGCGGCCCGGAGCGCACCCCCGCGTTCCAGCCCAACGGCAAGTTCAGCCGTTACTCGCTGTCGGACCTGTATCAGAGCCAGTTCAGCCAGGAATTCCAGGCGGTCGGCTCAATCCCACAGTTCGACTATGTCGCCGGCCTCTATTATTTCCATGAGCAGGCACGTGAATCGGCGGGGACGCCGTCGTCGAACCAGTGGAATGGCGATGGCACCGCCTACACCATCCTGCCTTCGCAGGTGTTCGGCCCGATCAACTCGGGCAACCAGGGCTGGAACTATAATTCGCGCTTCCTTGCGCGCGCCAGCTTCGCCACCGCGCGCAGCTATGCGGCGTTCGGGCAGGTGACCTACAACCCCGACTGGGCCTCGGCATTTCATCTGACAGCCGGCGGCCGCTACACCAAGGACAAGCGCGACGGTTCGCTCTACATCGTGACGGGCGTGGCAACCCCTTATGAGCTCCACACTGACAACAGCCGGTTTGATCCGATGGTCACGCTGGCCTTCGACGCGTCGCCCGATATCAACCTCTACGCAAAATATGCCAGCGGCTATCGTGCGGGCGGCGCCAATGACCGTTCGTCGAATTTCCAGGCCTTCGGTCCGGAAGTCGTGAAGTCCTATGAACTCGGCGCCAAGATGGACTTCTTCGACCACAAGGTCCGCCTGAACCTGGCCGGCTACATCATGGACCGTACGGGCACGCAGATCGATTTCGACTTCATCGATCCCAACCAGTGCATTCCCAACAGCAACCCTTGCGTCGCGAACCCCAATTTCAACATCCACACCCAGAATACCGCCAATGCCGCGGGCGTTACGAAGATCCGGGGCATCGAGGCAGATCTCACCATCCGCCCGATCGAACATCTGACCCTCGGCGCATCCTATGCCTACACCTACACGCGCGTGCCGCCGACGCCGAACCCCAACCCGAACACGCCCGGCCAGACCCCGGTCAACGGCGTGCTCACCCAGGTGTTCATCGTCTACACGCCGGAGCATGCGGCATCGGGCTATGCCGATTATGAAATCCCTCTCGGCGGCAACGGTTCCAAGGTGCGCTTCCACCTCGATGCCAATTACTCGGGCAAGCAGCACAGCTTCGACTCCGAGGCACTATTCGCCGATCCCAGCTTCATCGTGAACGGCCGGGTGGCGCTGGCCGACATCCCGGTGGGCAGCGGCGACCAGAAGGTGACGCTGTCGGTATGGGCGCGTAACCTGTTTGACGAGCAGCACATCTACCGCGTCGACAATGCGAACGCGAAGACGCTTGGCTATTACGCCAACTTCAACGCGCCGCGCACCTTCGGCGGTGAGGTCAGCGTCAAGTTCTGATCGGACAAAAGGGGGAAACGGGCTCCGGTGCTTCGGCACCGGGGCCCTTTTCTTTGGCGGTGCCACGATCGGCCGGGGCGCGGGGTTCGCACATGGCTCGATTCAATTTGTATGCGATGGGTCCATGTTCGTTGGCGATCCATGCCCGCTAGGCTCGGGTCGCGCTCATTCTCATCGTCGGTACAGAAGGAACTTGCGGCACGTTGGATTGCCGCGGTCAGCGTGCGCGCGCGCGAAAGATGAAGGCACGAAAAACGGCAACTATTCGCATAATTGGTCAAGAAGAGAACCAGTCTTCGTCGTCGCGTCTCCGGCTGATTCGTTTCTAATGTGTCAGTAGCTCGGGTTGGATTGGGGTGGCGATACAGCGCGATATCTTTCCTGCACGCCCGGAGTCGTTGTACGAAAATCGCTCCCAGGCGGCTCGCAAAATTCCCCCTGTTCTTGGCCAGGCTTCGCCGCGGGACTTGCGCAATACTTGCAACCGGCGAGGCGTCGCCGCGCGACTCACCAGCCCCAGGGGCGCTCGCGAAACCATTTCGTGATGACGTACTTCACGCCGGCGCGGACCTTCATGCCCTGATGGATCGTCGAGGGGTTGGGCGAGCCATCGGGACGGCGATTGTTCCATGCGAGCAGCTTGCCCGTTTCGGGCTGGATGATCTTGTCGACCGCCTTGAAGCGCGTCGCGCCGCCCGCCTCGGGCTCGTTGAGGTACAGCATCACCGTCCAGGTGCGCTGCCCCGCGACGCTGCAGAAGCGATCGTAATCGACGCCGATCGGCTCGAAATAATCGGTGTGCGCCTTGAACTCCTGGCCCACCGCGTAGCGCTGGCCCTGCATCGGCTCGCCGAATTGCGGGTCGAGGCCGGCAAAAGAGCAGATCCGCGCGTCGAGTTCGGCGACCAGCGGATCGGCGCGATCGAGATCGCAGGTCTCACTGGTGCGGTAATTGGCATCGCCGTTCGAATCCGAGATCGTCGAGGGGCGCCGCGTCGCGTCGATCCGCGCGATCAGGGCGGTGCACGTCTCGGCGTCGAGGAACTGGCGGCGCAGGAACAATGTGAGCTTCGGATTGGGCACGCGCTGCACGCCGGGTGTCGCGGTCAGCGCGGCTACCATGTCTTCGGCGAGCAGGCCCGAGCCGAAGCGGCTGGGCGTCGAGGTGGTTACGACAGGCATGCGCACGCAAATGCCATCGCCGTCGGCGATTTTCCAGCCTGCCGCAATCCGCTGACACAATCGGCCTGTATCGGTGCCGGTTCACATCCCCGTCGGTCCCCTGTATCGGTGGCCGTTCGGCAGCGCGAGATCGGGACTCTGAATGCGTTTGGTACTGGATGCACGAGCACGCGCCTGGCTGAGGCGGTTCCCGCGCACCAACATCTATTCGCTTGCCGAAATCCTGCTGCTGGCGCTGCTCGCGGTGCAGTGCGCGCGGCTCGTGTGGCTGGTGGTGACGCCGACCGGGCCGCTGGGGGACTGGCGCCCCGCCACACCCGGCTTCGCCGGATCGCCCAGCGCGATGCTGCGTGATTTCGATCCGTTCTTCCGCCTCACCGGCGGCGACGACAAGCCCGGGGTCGTAACCTCGCTGCAACTGACCCTGTTCGGGACGCGCGTCGATGAGGCGATGGGCGGCGGCTCGGCGATCATCGCGGGCCCCGACAATGTCCAGAAGAGTGTTGCCGTGGGGCAGGAGATCATGCCGGGGGTGAAGCTCAAGGCGGTCGCGTTCGACCATGTGACGATCGATCGCGGCGGCGCGAGCGAGGAGCTCTATCTGCCGCAGGACAGCGTCGATCCCACACCGCCGCCCGCTGCGGGGCCGCCGCCACCGCCGGGCGCGCCCGCACCGCCAACCACCGTCAGCGGCGTCAGCCTCAACCAACTGCGCGCCGAGATCGGCTTCATCCCGCGCGTCGATGGCGGGCGAGTCAGCGGGCTGGTGGTGCGGCCGCAAGGCTCGGGCGCCGCCTTCCGCCAGGTCGGGCTGCACGAAGGCGACGTCGTCACCGCGATCGGCGGGCGGGCCGTCAGCGGCCGGAGCGACTTCGACCAGCTGGCGCAGCAATATCCGCATGGCGGCGACCTGCCGATCACCGTAGAGCGCGGTAACAGCACCGTCCCCATCGTCATCACGATCGCGAGTCCATGAACAAGCTTATCCTGGCACCTCTTCTCGCGCTGTCGCTCGCCGCGCCGGTCGTCGCGCAGACGACGCTCAACGTGCATGATGCCGATATCCGCGCCTTCATCGCCGATGCCGCGCGGGTCACGGGGCGCATCTTCATCATCGACGCCCGCGTGAACGGCAAGGTAACGGTGGTGTCCGAACGGCCGCTGTCGAAGTCGGAATATTTCGAGGTGTTCCTCTCGACGCTCCGCGCCAACGGCCTGGTCGCGGTGCCGACCTCCAACGGCGCCTTCCGCATCCAGCCGCTCGACAATGCCGCCGCGCAGCCGAGCCGGGTCGGTGCGGCGGGTGTCGGGCGCAACGCCTTTGTCACCGAAGTGGTGCGGCTGCGGGCGATCGATGCGGCTTCGGCGGTCGACACGGTGCGCTCGCTGGTCAGCCCGCAAGGCTCGGTCACCGCCAATCGCGGCGGCAATTCGATCGTCATCGTCGACTTTGCCGACAATGTCCGCCGGGTGCGCCAGGTGCTGGCGCGGATCGACACCGATAACGCCGCGACCCGCGTCGTCGCGCTCAGGAATGCCGGCGCGCGCGAGATCGCCACCGCGCTCCAGACACTGATCGGCACAGGCGGGCAGGGCGGCGCGGCGGCGACCGGACCGAGCGCCAGTGTGGTGGCGATCGCCAGTTCCAATTCGATTGCGTTGCGCGGCGACCCGGCGACGGTGTCGCGGCTCGCGGGCGTCGCCGAGGATCTCGACCGCCGGGCGAAGAACGGCACCGAGATCAAGGTAATCTTCCTCGAAAATGCCGATGCCGAGCAGTTGCTCCCCGTGTTGCAGCAGCTTGTCGGCCAGCCCGCGACCCAGCCGGCGCAAACCCAGCTGTCCCAGGCGACCTTCGGTGGCGCGAGCGGCAGCAGTGGCCAGCCCAACAACAATATCGTTCAGCCCCAGGCGCAGGCGGCGCCGACCACGACCACCACCAGCGGTCAGGCCGCGGTGACTGCCGAAGGCGGCCGCACCGCCTCGGTGGTGACGCGCTTCGCAGGCGCCAACGCGATCGTCATCGCCGCGCCGGCTGAGGTCCAGCGCCAGCTCGCCGATGTGGTGCGCCAGCTCGACACCCGCCGCGAGCAGGTGCTGGTCGAGGCGATTGTCGCCGAGGTTTCGGACTCGACCGCTTCCAAACTCGGCGTGCAGTTCCTGCTCGGCGGCCTGCCGGGCAGCGGCGTGCCGAGCTTCGCCACCACCTTCAGCAACTCCGCGCCGAATCTGCTGACCATCGCCGGTGCGATCGGTGCGCGGTCGCTGGCGACCAGCACGACCACAGTCAACGGCACGACCACCGTCACCACCACCGACAACAGCATCAGCGATTCGCTGGCCCAGTCGGCGATCAGCTCGATTCTAGGCGCGAGCGGCGGGTTCGGCGGCGGCGCCTTCAACATCGGCCGCGATGCGATCTTCGGCACGATCATCAACGCGGTGAAGTCCGACACCACCTCGAACCTGTTGCAGAGCCCGCACCTCACCACGCTCGACAACCAGCCGGCGCGGATCCTGGTCGGGCAGGAGATCCCGATCACCACCGGCCAGGCGCTGTCGACCAACTTCAACAACGCCTTCCGCACCGTGCAGCGGGAGAATGTCGGCATCGAGCTTGAGGTGCGCCCGCAGATCAACAGCTCGGGCACGATCAAGCTGTTCCTGCACCAGCAGGTCAGCTCGATCGCCGGCCCGGTGTCGAGTGACAACAGCGACCTGATCCTCAACAAGCGCGAGGTCGAGACCACGCTGACCGTCGATGACGGCCAGATCGCGGTGATCGGTGGCCTGCTCGACGACAATGAGCGCCGCACGATCGAGAAGATCCCCCTGCTCGGCGACATTCCCGGCATCGGTGCGCTGTTCCGCTCCAAGGCCAAGACGCGGACCAAGACCAATCTGATGATCTTCATCCGCCCGACCATCCTGCGCACCGCCGAGGACGTGCGCCGCGTGACCGAGCAGCGTTACGGTTATCTCCGCGTCCAACAGGCCGGGCAGCGCCCTGACGAGGAGCCGAGCATCGACCAGCTGGTGCGCGACTATCTCGGCGCTGCCCCGCCGTTGCCGCCGGCCGGCTCGCCGGGCAGCATCGAGGACCCGCGCATCGCCGTGCCGACCGAGCGCGCGCCGGCCACGCCGCTCCGCCGCAAGCGTCGCCAATGAGCAGCGCGCCGTTCGCCGATATCAGTGAAGACACCGCCGGCTTTGGCGCTGTGCAGGCGGCGGCGATCCCTTACGCCTTTGCCCGACGCTTCGGCGTGGTGCTCGACACCGATGAAGCCGGCGAACTGGCGATCGCGATGCGCGAGGGCAGCGACCCCAAGGTGCTGCTCGAACTGCGCCGCCATCTCGCCCGGCCGTTCGACGTCGGCTTCGTCTCGGCCGAGGCATTCGACAAGCTGCTGTCCGAGCGATACGCGATGGACGGTCAGGCCGCGGCGATGGCGGCCGGCTCGCTCGGCCTGGGCGACGAGCTCGATCTGCTCGCCGATCATCTGCCCACTGCCGACGACCTCCTCGACACCGCCGACGATGCGCCCGCCATTCGCCTGATCAACGGCATCATCGCCGACGCCGCGCGCAATGGTGTGTCCGACATCCATGTCGAGCCATACGAGACCGGCCTAGTCGTCCGCATGCGGATCGACGGCGTGCTGCGCGAGACGTTGCGCATGCCGCCGCATGTCGCGCCGGTGGTGGTCAGCCGCATCAAGGTCATGGCCCGTCTCGACATTGCCGAGCGCCGCGTACCGCAGGACGGGCGCATCGGGTTGACGCTCGGCGGCAAGTTGCTCGACGTGCGTGTCTCGACCCTGCCGAGCCGAGCAGGGGAGCGCGTCGTGCTGCGTATCCTCGACAAGGACAATGCCGGCATCGACCTGACCATGCTCGGCATGAAGCCCGCCACCTTGGCGATGCTGACCCGTGCGCTGACCGAGCCCAACGGCATCATCCTCGTCACCGGCCCCACCGGTTCGGGCAAGACCACCTCGCTCTACGCTGCGCTGCGCCTGCTCAACGATGGCAGCCGCAACATCCTGACGGTCGAGGACCCGGTCGAATATGCCATCGAGGGCGTCGGCCAGACCCAGGTCAATCCCAAGGTCGGCCTGACCTTCGCCGCCGGCCTGCGCGCGATCCTGCGCCAGGATCCCGACGTGGTGATGGTCGGCGAAATCCGCGACCGCGAAACCGCCGAGATCGCGGTGCAGGCCTCGCTCACCGGCCATCTCGTATTGTCGACCGTCCACACCAACGACGCGATCGGCGCGATCACGCGCATGCGCGACATGAAAGTCGAGCCGTTCCTGCTCGCCTCGACGCTCCGCGCGGTGATCGCCCAGCGGCTGGTCCGGCGGCTGTGCGAGCATTGCCGCCGCCCGATCGAGGCACCTCCTTCGGTTGCGGCGATGCTCGGGCTGAACAAGGGCGCGATCGTCTATGAGCCAGTCGGCTGCGAGCATTGCTCGGGAAGCGGCTTCAAGGGCCGTATCGGCGTGTTCGAGGCGGTGCGTGTCGACGAGCCGATCCGCCGCATGATCAACGATGGCAGCGACGAACTGGTGATCGTCAAACATGCCTTCGCCAATACCGATGATCTCGCTACTGCGGCGCGCGCGCTGGTGCTTGCCGGCGAGACGACGCCTGAGGAAGCGGTGCGCGTTTCACGCCGCGATGCCACCGAGCCCGAACCCTTGATCGCGGTCGATGGCTGAGTTCGACTATCTCGCGATCGACACGCGCGGGCGCGAGACGCGTGGTCATGTCAGCGCGGCATCGCTCGATGATGCCCGCATACTGCTCGATCGCAAGCGCCTGTTCGTCGTCAAGGTGGAACCCGGCTCCGGCTCGCCGGCGCGCGGCACGCCACTGCTGTCCGACCTGCGCTTCGGCAAGCGGCGCATGAGCGCCAAGCACCTGACCCTGTTCACCCGCCAGCTCGCCACGCTCAACCGCGTCTCGCCCCTGGAGGAATCGCTGCGCACCATCACGCGTCAGACCGAGCAACTCAAGGTGCGCGAGGTGATCGAGACCGTCCATGCCGGCGTCGTCGAAGGCCGCCGCCTCGCCGAAGCGATGAGCCGCGAGCCGAAGAGCTTCCCGCCGCTCTACCGTGCGATGGTCTCGGCCGGTGAAAGCTCGGGCTCGCTGCCGACGATTCTCGACCGGCTCTCGGTCCTGCTCGAACGCCAGGCCGAGATTCGCGGCAAGATCATCACCACGCTGGCGTACCCGGCGGTGTTGGCGGTGGTTGCGGTGTTCGTCGTTACCGCGTTGATGATGTTCGTCGTGCCCCAGGTCGTCGCCCAGTTCGACACCGTCGGCCAGCAACTGCCGCTGCTGACGCGGATGGTGATGGGCCTTTCGGCATTCCTCATCGGTTGGTGGTGGGCGATGTTGATCGTTGCCGGCTTACTCGGCGTGCTGGCATGGCGTGCGCTTAAGGAGCCGGCGGTACGACTTGCGGTCGATAGCCGCTTGCTCAAGCTGCCCCTGCTCGGGCGCCTGCTGCGCGATCTCCACGCCGCCCGCATGGCGCGCACGCTGTCGACGATGGTCGCCAGCCGCCTGCCGCTGCTCGAAGGCCTGACGCTGACCGGCAGCACGATCCACAATCGCCGGCTGCGCCTGGCCTCGGACGAGATCATCGAATCGATCCGCGGCGGCGGAAGCCTGTCGGCGGCGATGCGCCGGGCGGGCGTGTTCCCGCCTTTGCTGGTCTATCTCGCCGCATCGGGCGAGGCGGCGGGCCAGCTCGACACCATGCTCGAGCGCGCCGCCGACTATCTCGAACGCGAGTTCGACCGCTTCACCGCCACCGCGATGGCGATGCTCGAACCGCTGATCATCGTCGTGATGGGCGGCGTCGTCGCGACCATCGTGCTATCGATCTTGTTGCCGATCCTGCAGCTCAACACGCTGGCCGGACAGTGAGGATGTAATGGAACAACCGAACCCCACACTCACCCGTCATGCCGGACTTGTTCCGGCATCCACCGTCCCGCGAACCCGCCGATCGCCTTTCTCGCGGCCCGGTGGACCCCGGAACAAGTCCGGGGTGACGGGGGGAGAAAGTGGCTTCACCCCCTTGCGGCGTTCCGCCGAAAGCGGCTTCACGTTGGTCGAACTGATGGTGGTGATCGTCATCATCGGCCTGCTTGCGACGATCGTGGTGATCAACGTCCTGCCGCTCGGCGACAAGGGCCGCATCACCAAGGCCAAGGCGGATATCTCCTCGATCCAGGGCGCGCTCGATCTCTACAAGCTGCAGAACGGCACCTATCCGACCACGTCACAGGGGCTGGAGGCGCTGGTCACCGCGCCGGCCGGTGTCGACGCATCAAAATATCAGGCCGGTGGGTATCTCAAGGGCAAGCTGCCGCTCGATCCGTGGAGCCATCCCTATCTCTATGCTTCGCCGGGCCAGCATGGCGAAGCCGATGTCTGGACGCTCGGCGCGGACAATCGCGAAGGCGGCGAGGGTGCCAATGCCGATATCGGCAGCTGGGAATAAGCGCCGAGGCAGCGAGGGTTGTACCCTCATGAGGCGTTCCGCCGAACACGGCTACACGCTGGTGGAGCTGATGATCGTCATCGTCCTGATCGGGCTGGCGACGGCGGCGGTAGTGTGGGCGCTGCCCGATCCGCGCGGCCGTTTGGCGGATGAGGCGGAGCGTTTCGCCGGGCGCGCCAGGGCGGCGCATGACCTGGCGATCGCCGGCTCGCGGCCGGTGAGCCTGTGGGTGACGGCGACCGGCTATGGTTTCGACGAACGCCGTGGTGGCGCCTGGGTCGCGATCGGTGACAAGCCGCTACGCGTCGCGCAATGGGGACAGGGCACGCGCGCGCAGGTCGGCGGTGGGCGGGAACGGGTGATCTTCGATCCCACCGGCTTGGTCGACCATCCACTGGCGGTGCGGCTTGACCGCGACAATGCGAGCACGGCGATTAACATCGCCGGGGATGGCGCTGTGAAGGTGGGCGGATGAGGCGCCTGAACGTCACCATTAGCCGTGCTCCT
This sequence comes from Sphingomonas bacterium, assembly GCF_028292965.1. GTDB lineage: Bacteria > Pseudomonadota > Alphaproteobacteria > Sphingomonadales > Sphingomonadaceae > Sphingomonas. The sequence continues at coordinate 13,339 of NZ_JAQGLG010000249.1, forward strand.
GCGAAAGCAAGAGCCCAGAGCCACAAGCGCTCCGCCTGGAATCCTGGGCTCCTGCTTTCGCAGGAGCACGCAAAAAAGGGTCGCTCCGCCGAACACGGCTTCACGCTGATCGAGATCATGGTCGCGCTGGCGGTGTTCAGCCTCGCCGCGCTGGCGCTTATCCGGCTGGAAGGGGCGACGATCCGGGGCGCCACCATCCTCGATTCGACGCTGACCGCGCAGATCGTCGCGCGCAACGTCGCGATCGAGGCGGTGACCGATGCGCGGCCGCCAACCCTGGGCGATACGACCGGGGTCGAGACCAATGGCGGGCGTTCATGGGCGTGGTCGCGACATGTCGAGGCGACCGGGGATGCGCGAATTCTGAAGATCGATGTGACGGTGGCCGATCCTGCCGGTGTGAGGCAGGGGGGAATTACGATGGTGCGCGCCAGCGCGCCGGCGGATTCGTGATGCGGCTGATCCGAACCGTTACTGACTCCCTTCCCTGGAAGGGAGGGGCTGGGGGTGGGTGCGCTCGGGGAGGGCGCGGCGGTTCCACGAGACCAACCCACCCCCAACCCCTCCCTTCCAGGGAGGGGAGAAGGAGGAGGCAGGCCGGCTTCACCTCCGTGAGGCGCTCCGCCGAACACGGCTTCACGCTGATCGAGGTGATGATCTCGCTGTTCATCTTCGGCCTGCTCGCCGCCGCCGGTGTCGGGCTGCTGTCGTTCAGCGTCCGCGCGCAGACCGCGACCGCCGCCAAACTAGACGACGTCGCCGCGTTCAACCGCCTGACCTCCTCGCTCACCGCCGATCTCGCCCAAGCGCTGCCACGTCGCGCACGGGGGGAGGGTGGAGAGATACAGCCCGCGTTTTTCGGCGCCGCCGGCTCGGGCACCGCGCCGATGTTGCGACTGGTGCGCGGCGGGTGGAGCAATCTCGACGAGGCGCCGCGTGCCAGCGTGCAGAAGGTCGATTATATCTTTGTCGATGGCGGCATCGCGCGCGTAGCCTATCCGATGGTCGATGGCGCCGCGCCGCTGCCGACCACGCCGATGCTCACCCATGTGCGCAGTGCCACCTTCCGCTATCGCTATAATGGCGCGTGGAGCGATCATTGGGACGGCGGCTCGGTGGCGGTGATGCCGCAGGCGATGGAGTTGCGGCTGGTGCGCGACAATGGCACCGAATTCCGCGCGTTGTTCCTCGTCGGCGCGGATCAGATGAACCATGCGACCGGCTGAGCGCGTCCAGGAACGCGGCGCGGCGCTGTTGACGGTGCTGTTGCTCGTCGCGGTGATCGCCGTGCTGGCGGGCACCGCGCTGGAGAAACTGCGTTTGTCGACCAGGATCGGCGGCAATGCCGTCGCGCTCGATCAGGCGCGGGCTTATGCCGGTGCGGCGGAGATCCTTGCCGTGACCAAGGTCGGTGACCTGCTCGCCAAGGACCCCAACAAGGTAACCCTCGCCGGCGGGTGGAGCGACAAGCCCTTTCCGCTGCCGATCCCCGGCGGGATCGCCACTGCGCGCGTCACCGATGGCGGCAATTGCTTCAATCTCAACAGCCTCGTCGTCGAGACCGGCCCGGGCGTCTACGCATCCTACAGCCCCGCCCGAAGCCAGTTCGCGCGCCTGATCCGCCTGGTCAACGCGCCGACCTCTTCACCCGATGGCATCGCCGGCGCGACCTCCGATTGGCTCGACAGCGATAACAGCCCGGTGGAGCAGGGTGTCGAGGACAGCGGCTATACCGGTTATCGCCCGGCCAACACGCTGATGGTCGATCCCAGCGAGTTGCGCGCGGTCAGCGGCGTCACGGCGGCGGTCTATGCCAGGCTGCGGCCGTGGATCTGCACGCTGCCGCGCGCCGAGGCGTCGAAGATCAACGTCAACACGCTGCTGCCCGAACAGGCGCCGCTGTTCGCCATGCTGCTGCCCGATGCGCTGTCGGTCGAGGGTGCGCGGCAGTTGCTGCTCAAGCGGCCGCCTCAGGGTTTTGCCACTACCACCGAGTTCTGGAAGCTGCCAGCGCTGTCGGCGGTGACCGCCGCGCCCGATGCGGTGGCGCAGACATCGGTGACGACGACATGGTTCGCGCTGCGCGTCGATGTACGGCTCGGCGATGCCGATCTCGAGGATCATGGCCTGATCGATGCGACTAGGCTTCCCGCGCGGCTCGCAACCCGGCAATGGGGTGAGCCGTCATGAGCGACACCCTGGTCCTTTTCCTGCCGAGCGGGCAGTCCCCATGGCGTTGGCTGCGTGTCGCCGGCGACAGCGTCACCGCGCGCGGCGATGGCGTGCCGTTGTTCGATCCGGAAATGCCGGAGAGTGCCGTTGCCGTTGCGCCGGCCGAATCGGTGACATTGCACTGGGCCGACCTGCCTGACCGCTCGACCGCCCAGGCCGTCGCCGCGGCACGCGTGCTCGCCGCCGATGCCAGCGTGACGCCGATCGGCGAATTGCATGTTGCTATCGGCCGCGAGGCGGAAGGCGTCGAGCGCCCGATCGGTGTGGTTTCGTCGCACTGGATGCGCGGCGCGCTCGCCGCGCTTGCGGCGGAAGGGATCGATCCCGATGCCGTCATCCCCGCGCCAATGCTGTTGCCGCGCCCCGAACAGGGTTATGTCCGCGCCGATCTCGGTGGCGAGGGCGTGGTGCGCGGCACGACCAGCGGCTTTGCCGATGAGGCGCGGCTGACCGAACTGGTCACCGGTGGCGTCGCGCCGGCAACCCTCGGCCGGGACGAACTGGAAGCCGCGATCGTCGGCGCGGTGGCCACCCCGGCACTCGATCTGCGCCAAGGCGAATTCGCCCGGCGCACGCGCGCGGCGATCGACTGGGCCTTGGTGCGCCGGCTGGTCTGGCTTGGCGTGGCGATCCTCGCCGTGACGCTGTTGCTCAGCCTGACCGAGATCGTGAAGCTGAACCTCGCCGCCTCATCGATGGAAATGCGTGCCGATGCCCTTGCCCGCACCGCGCTCCCGCGCGGCGAGACGGTCAACAATGCCGATCGCCAGCTTGGCGAGCGCCTGGTGCGACTGCGCGGGGCGGGGCTGGGCTTCAGCAGCACGGCGGCATCGGTGTTCGCGGCGGTTGGTGCGACGCCCGGCGCGGAACTGCGTGCGCTGTCGTTCGACGGCAATGGCAAGCTGCACGCGACCGTCGCGATGCAAAATGAGGGGCTGATCACCGACATCACCCAGCGCCTGCGCCGCCAGGGCTTCACCGTGACGCAGAGCACGGCGCAGAATATCGGCGGCACGTTCAGAATCGATCTTACGGTGAGCGCGTCATGATAGACCAGTTGCAGACCTGGTTTCGGTCGCGCTCGCTGCGTGAGCAACGCCTGTTGCTGGTGATGGCCGCATTGTTGGTACTGACCGTCGTTTGGGCCGGTATCATCCTGCCAGTGACCGACGCGCTGTCGACCGCGCGCACCCGCCACGACGCGGCGGTGGTCGTGCTCGCCGAGACCGAGGCACGTGTGCTTGACGTCAGAGCGCTGGAGCGCGACCGGCCGCCACCGCTCGGTGCGCCGCTCGATACGATCATCCGTGACCGCGCCAACAGCGCCGGCTTCGCGCTCGCCAATGTCACACGCGTCGGGGACAATGGCGTGCAGATCAGCATCGGCTCGGCGCGGCCGGGCCCGCTGATGGCGTGGGTTGCCGGGCTTGAGGATGACGGCATCCTGGTCGACACGCTGACGCTGACCGACAATGGCGACAAGACGGTGGCGGCGCAGATATCGCTCAGGGTACGCGGGCCATGAGCTTGCTTCTCCCTTCCAAGTGTTCCTGCGAAAACAGGAATCCAGGGCCACAAGCGTTGCGGTTGGAACCCTGGGTTCCTGCGTCCGCAGGAACACGAACTTTTCTTTGGCAGAAGCACCCATGAGGTTTCGGCTCCAGACCCGCCCCGTCGCGCTTTTCGGTGCGATGTTCGCCGCCGCTTTGCTCCTGCTGTTGCCGCTGCGCCTCGTCGCCGGCTGGGCCGGACTTGGCGATGCCGGCCTGTCGGCGCGTGCGGTGCATGGCAGCGTGTGGCTCGGCACAATGGATGAAGCGGCGGCCGGGGGCGTTGCACTGGGCGACCTGCGCGCGCGCCTGTCGCCGCTCAACCTGTTGCTTGGCCGCGCGCGCGTTGTCGTGCACGGTCGCGGTGACGGCCCGGCGGCGGAAGGGGCGGTGACGGTTAGCCGGCACAGCAATGGCGTCGATGACGTCACCGCCAGCCTGCCGACCGGCGCGGTGTTCGCGCCGCTGCCGATCACACAACTCGATCTCAGCGGGGCGAGCGTGCGCTTCGATGACGGCCGCTGCGCCCGCGCGCAGGGCCGGGTACGCGCGATGGTGACGGGCGATATTGCTGGAGTCGATCTCGGCGGCAGCATGGCAGGCGACGCGCGGTGCGCCGCCGGCGCGCTGTTGATCCCGTTGCGCGCGGCAGCCGGTGGCGCCGCGATCGAGCTGCGACTGCCCGGTAATGGCCGTTTCCATGCCGATCTGATCGTTCCCGCTGGCGATGCCGCGACCGTCACCCGCCTGCAGCTGGCTGGCTTCCAGGCAGGGCCCAGGGGCTACACGCTTTCGACCGAAGGCAGCTTCTGACAGCCTTGACGGTGCCGGGTCCGGCCCGCTAGGGGCACCCGCTCTGCGGCGATCGTAGTTCAATTGGTTAGAGCACCGGCTTGTGATGCCGGAAGTTGCGGGTTCAAGTCCCGTCGGTCGCCCCATCATTTTCCCGGGATTGCATCGTGACCAGTGGCTGGGGTTTCCCCGATTTCGACGACCATGAGGGCATCCATCTGTTCACCGATCGGGAGTCCGGGCTCCAGGCGATCATCGCGGTGCACTCCACCGCACTCGGCCCTGCCGCCGGTGGCGTGCGCTTCTGGCACTATGCGACCAGCGACGATGCGATCACCGATGCGCTCCGCCTATCGCGCGGGATGAGTTTCAAGAATGCCATGGCTGGCCTGCCGATGGGTGGCGGCAAGGGCGTGGTGCTGGCACCGGCGCGTGGCGCCGAAATCTCCACCGCGCAGCTCGAAGCCTTTGGCAACGCCGTCGAGTCGCTCAGCGGCAAGTACGTCACCGCGGAAGACGTCGGCATGTCCGAAGACCGGATGAAGGTCATCGCGACGCGCACCCGTCATGTCTCCGGTCTGCCGGTCGCGGCGGGCAGTGCGGGTGGCGACCCCGGCCCGTTCACCGCCATGGGCGTCTATCTTGGCGTCAGGGCAGCGGCGCAGCGCAAGCTCGGCATTGATTCGATGAGGGGCGTGCATGTCGCGATCCAAGGCGTCGGCAGCGTCGGCGGCGGTCTTGCCCGGCTCCTGGCCAAGGACGGTGCCCGCCTGACATTGGCTGACGTCAATGGAGCCAAGGCGGCAGCGCTGGCGGAAGAACTCGGCGCGGCGACCATATCGGCCGATTCGATCCTCGGCATCGCTGCCGATGTGGTCAGCCCCAACGCGCTGGGTGCTATCCTCACCGAGCGGTCGATCGATGCGCTGCAAACCACCGTGGTCGCGGGCGGCGCCAACAATCAGCTGGCGACGGGGCAAGAGGGCGCACGGCTGCATGCGCGTGGCATCCTCTATGCGCCGGACTATGTGATCAACGCCGGGGGCATCATCAATGTCGGGCTCGAATATCTCGGCCAAGGGGATCGCGCCGAGGTCGAGGCGCGAATCGCCCGTATTCCCGATCGTCTGATCGAGGTGTGGGACGAGAGCGACGGCAGCGGCGCCCCGGCCGCCGACGTCGCCGACATGCTGGCGAAACGCCTGATCGGGCGCGGCTGAGCCGAAGAGCATTTTATGGGTTGAAACAGCAGCCCCAACTACCGTCACCCTGAACTTGTTTCAGGGTCCATGCGCGGTCGGGCGTCTCTAGAAGCGTCGCTCTTGGTTCAGATGACCGCGCATGGATGCTGAAACAAGTTCAGCATGACGAACGATTGGGGCGAAGCTGGCGGCGGAGCCGAAACCCAGCCCAACGGACCAGACCGAAGTGCGCTGGATTCCCTGACGCAAAACCCCTAGCAACGCCTGACCGTGCCCAGCCTTCATGCCCTCGCCAATCCGGCCCGCTTCCTAAAGATCGCCCGGCCGCTGACGCCGGTGCTGTTCTGGCTGGGCGTGGCATTGGTGCTGTTCGGATCATGGGCCGGTCTGACCCAGACGCCGCCCGACTATCTGCAGGGCGAGACGGTCCGTATCCTCTACATCCATGTGCCTACTGCATGGCTCGGCATGGGCGGGTGGAGCGGGATCGCGATTTCGTCGATTGCCTATCTGGTCTGGTGCCACCCGCTGGCGATGGTCGCGGCGCGCGCCATCGCGCTGCCAGGCGCGCTGTTTGCTGCCCTATGCCTCGTCACCGGCTCGATCTGGGGCCGGCCGACCTGGGGAACGTGGTGGCAATGGGACGGGCGGCTGACCTCGATGCTGCTGCTGTTCTTCGTCTATCTCGGTTTCATGGCGCTCAACCGCGCCGATGCCGATCGCGGCGGTGACGGGCGCATCCCGGCGATCTATGGCGTTGCCGGTTCGGTGCTGCTGCCGATCATCCGTTATTCGGTGGTGTGGTGGAACACGCTGCACCAGGGCCAGAGCATCGGCCTGACCAGTTCCAGCATCGCCGGCTCGCTGTTGTGGCCGCTGGCCTTCACGCTGTCCGGCTTCACGCTGTTCTTCGCCGCGATCGTGCTGATGCGGATGCGCGCCCTGCTCGGCGTGGCCAAGGCCGAGGCGCGGATGCGCCGGATGGCGACAGCATGAATCCCTGGCCGTTCGTCATCGCCGCTTACGGTGTCACGCTGGCCAGTTCGGCCGTGCTGGCGATCTGGGCGTGGCTGCGCATGCGGGATGCCGAGAAGAAATGAAGGCCAAGCAACAAAGGCTGGTGCTGGCGGGCCTCGCGGTGTTGGCGGTCGCCGGGGCGAGCGGCCTCGCTCTGTCGGCGCTTAAGGACCAGGCGGCGTTCTTCTATGCGCCGGGTGATGTGAAGAAAACCGGGTTGCCCTTGGGGCATGCCGTGCGTCTCGGCGGGATGGTGCAGGGCGGTTCGATCAGGAAGCAGCCGGACGGCGTGACGATCAACTTCGTTGTCACTGATGGCGTGGCGACCGTGCCCGTGACCTTCCGTGGCATCACGCCCGACCTGTTCCGCGAGAAATCCGGCGTGGTGGCGGAGGGGCAGTTCAACCCGGACGGTAGCTTCACCGCGACCAACCTGCTCGCCAAGCATGACGAGAAGTATATGCCGCCGGAGATGGCCGGCAAGATGCACGAGACTAAGACGTTGGTTCAGTGATCGCTTCCTTCTCTCCGTCATGCCGGACTTGTTCCGGCATCCACGGTGCCGCGGGTACCGAACCTGCCGGGATTGCAGGACAGTGGACCCCGGAACAAGTCCGGGGTGACGAGGTGATGTTGTGATCGCCGAAGCTGGTCTTGCCGCGCTGTGGCTCGCAGGCGCGCTCGCTGCGCTGCAATTGATCCTTGCCGCGCTCGGTATCGCCAAGAACCAGGACGAGGCCATGGCCGCTGTCCGCCCCGTGGCGGTGGTGCAGGGGCTGCTCGCCGTGGCGGCGATGGCGCTGCTGATCACCGTGTTCATGCGCAGCGATATGTCGGTGCTGCTGGTCGCCGAGAACAGCCATTCCGACAAGCCGTGGCTCTACAAGTTCGCCGGCGCCTGGGGAAACCATGAAGGCTCGATGCTGCTCTGGGTCACGATCCTCGGTGTGGCGGGCGCCGCGGTGGCCGTGCTCGAGCACCGGGTGGATAAGCGCACGCTGATCGCGACGCTTGGCGCTCAGGCGGCAATTGCGCTGGGTTTCTATGTTTTTCTGCTCTTTTCCTCCAATCCGTTCGCAAGATTGAATCCGGCGCCAGCCGACGGCAACGGGCTTAACCCGCTGCTTCAGGATCCCGGTTTGGCGTTCCATCCGCCGACGCTTTACATCGGCTATGTCGGCATTTCGGTGGCCTTCTCCTTCGCGGTCGGCGCGCTGGTCACGCGGGATGTCGGGCCGGCCTTTGCCCGGGCGATGCGGCCCTGGGTGCTCGGCGCGTGGATCTTCCTGACGCTCGGCATCACTGCCGGCAGTTACTGGGCCTATTACGAGCTCGGCTGGGGTGGCTGGTGGTTCTGGGATCCGGTCGAGAACGCCTCGCTGATGCCGTGGCTGGCGGCGACGGCGCTGCTCCATTCCGTGACCGTGCTGGCGACGCGCGATGGCCTGCGCGCCTGGACGGTGATGCTGGCCGTGGTTGCGTTCTCTATGTCGATGATCGGCACCTTCCTGGTCCGCTCGGGCATCCTGACCAGCGTCCACGCCTTCGCCGTCGATCCGAAGCGCGGCGCCTTCATTCTCGCCTTGCTCGCCATCTATATCGGCGGCGCGCTGATCCTGTTCGCCGCGCGGGTCGGCACGGTGCGCGCCGGCAATACCTTCGAGGCGGTGAGCCGCGAAGGCGCGCTGGTCGTCAACAACCTGCTGCTCTCGGTCGTGCTTGGTCTCGTGCTGTGGGGCACGCTCTACCCGATCGTCGCGGCGGCGTTCGGCGTGCAACTCTCGATCGGTCCACCCTTCTTCGACAAGACCGCCGGGCCGATCGCGCTGATCCTCGTCGCGATCATGGGGGCGGGGCCGCTGATGCGCTGGCGGCGCGATGGCGCGGCCGAGGTGCTCAAACGCATGGCCGTGCCAGGCGGCGTGGCACTGGTCACGCTCGCTTTGTTCCTGGCCTTCGCGCACGGCATCGGCATCCTCCCGCTGCTCGGCCTAACGCTCGCCGCCGGCTTAGCCGCCGCCAGCGTCGCGCCGCTGTGGAAGCGCAATCTGCGCCGCACGCCGCTGTTCACCTGGGGCATGGTGATCGCTCATCTGGGTATCGCGGTGAGCCTTGCCGGCATGGCCTCGGACAGCGCCTTCACCCAGCAGGTGCTGATCGCGACGAAGCTCGGCGAGCCGCAACATGTCGGCCCGTTCATCATCACGCTCGATTCGATCGTCCCGGTGATCGGGCCGAACTACTCCGCGCTCGAAGCGACCTTGACCGTACGGCGCGGCGATGGTGCCGCCTTCACGCTCAAGCCCCAATCGCGCTTCTTCGCCACGCCGGCGACCGTCACCAGCGAGAGCGCCATCGCAACCAAGCTGGACGGCCAGCTCTACACCGTGCTGGGTCAGCAGGACGAGCAGGGGCGCTGGCAGCTACGTTTGTGGTGGAAGCCGTTCGTGACCTTCATCTGGCTTGGCGGCGCGCTCATCGCGCTGGGTGGCTTCCTGTCGCTGCTCGGGCGCCTGTGGCGCGAGCGGCGCTGGAAGCGCGATGACGAGGAGGCGCTGGCATGAGGCGCTGGTTGCTGTGGTTGCCGTTCGTGGCGTTCGTCCTGCTGTTCGCGGTGGTGACCTTCGGTTTGAAGGCACCGGCCGATCGTACGATCAAGTCGGCGATGGTCGGCAAGCCGCTGCCCGATTTCGCGCTGGCGGGCATCGTGCCGGGCAAACCGGGCTTGTCGAGCGGCGACTTCGCACCGGGCAAGCCGCGGCTGCTCAACGTCTTTGCCAGCTGGTGTCTGCCGTGTATCGCCGAGGCGCCGCAGCTGATGGCGCTGAAACAGGCCGGAGTGGAGATCGACGCGGTCGCGGTGCGCGACACGACGCCGGCGCTGCAGGAGTTCCTCGCGCGGAACGGCGATCCTTATGCGCGGATCGGCGACGACAAGCAGAGCAGGGTGCAGCTGTCGATCGGCTCTTCGGGCGTGCCCGAGACCTTTCTGATCGACGCGCAGGGCAAGATCATCGAACAGCATATCGGCGACATCCGTGCCGATGAGGTGCCCGATATCCTCGCAAAGCTGCGGGCGGCGCAATGAAGCGCGCGCTCCTACCGCTCTTGCTGTTGCTCGCCGCCCCTGCGCTGGCCGACAGCAACCTGCCGCCCGCCGCGCTGGCCAATACCCAGCTGAAGGATCCGGTGCTCGAGGCCAAGGCGCGTGATCTGATGTACACGCTGCGCTGCCTGGTCTGTCAGGGGCAGTCGATCGCCGACAGCGATGCCGAGATGGCCGGCGACATGCGCGCGCTGGTCCGCCAACGCATCGCGCAGGGCGAAAGCCCGGATAGCGTACGGCGCTGGCTCGTCGCGCGTTATGGCGATTACGTTACCTATGACCCGCCGTTCAGCTGGGTCACCGCGCCTTTGTGGCTGGCGCCGCTGGTGATGCTCGTCATCGGCGCGTGGCTGGCGCGGGGCAGTTTCAAGCGGAAGAAGCGCTGATGGGTTGGGTTGCCCTCGTCCTTATCATCGTCGCGGCGGGCGGGTTGTCATGGTTGATCGGCGTGGGCCGCGACATGATGTGGTTCGTCGGCGCCGCGCTGATGCTCGGCGCGGCCGGCTATGCGCTCCAGGGCAGCCCTGGCATCGAGGGCCATCCGATCGAGGCCAATGTGACGCCGATAGAGGTCGACACCGGGCTGGTCGAATTGCGCGGCAAGATGTTCGGCATCGGCACAGGGGAGGCGGCGTTCCTTGGCACGTCCGACGCCATGATTCGCGCGGGCAACCTGCGTAGCGCCGGCGATCTGGCGCTGGCAGGGATTCGCCAATCGCCCAACAGCGCGATGTTGTGGACGGGGCTCGGCAGCGTGCTGGTCCAGCATGACGGCAACACCATGTCGCCGGCGGCGCTGTTCGCCTTCCGCCGCGCCATCACGCTGGCGCCTGACCATCCCGGCCCGTATTTCTTCCTGGGCGTGGCCTTCATTCGCGCCCAGCAGCTACCAGCGGCGCGCGCCGCATGGGCGCGTGCACTGGCGCTGACCCCGGCGACCGTCGAGTATCACGACGAACTGGCCGAGCGGCTCAAGCTGCTCGACCAGTTCCTCGCCCAGAACGCCGGCACGCCGGCGCCGTAAAACCGAGCAATCGCTCGCTTATGCAGCCCATGCTTCGAACGGCAGGTCGAGCGCATCGGCGACCGCCTGGTGACGGATCTTGCCAGCCGAAACGTTGAGGCCGTTGGCCAGATGATGGTCGGCCTTCATTGCGCCTTCCGCGCCGAGATTGGCCAGCTTGAGCACGAACGGCAACGTCGCGTTGTTGAGCGCGAAGGTCGAGGTGCGCGCGACCGCGCCGGGCATGTTGGCGACGCAATAATGGATCACGCCATCGACCTCGAACACGGGATTGTCGTGGGTCGTCGCATGGCTGGTCTCGAAGCAGCCGCCCTGGTCGATGGCGATGTCGACCAGCACCGAACCGCGCTTCATGGTTTTGAGCATCTCGCGCGTGACCAGCTTGGGCGCCGCTGCGCCGGGAACGAGCACCGCACCGATGACGAGATGCGCGTTCTTCACTGCCGAGGCGATCGCCGCCTTTGAGGCGTAGGCGGTCTTGATCTGGCTGGAGAAGAACATGTCGAGTTCGGCGAGACGCGCGTTCGAGATGTCGTAGATGGTGACGTCGGCGCGCATGCCGACCGCCATCTGCGCCGCGTTGACGCCCGACACGCCGCCGCCGAGGATTGCGACGCGGGCAGGGGCCACACCGGGCACGCCGCCGAGCAGCACGCCGCGGCCGCCCTGTTCCTTCTCCAGATAATGCGCGCCGACCTGGATCGACATGCGCCCGGCGACTTCGCTCATTGGCTTCAGCAGCGGCAGCGAACGATCGTTGGCGGTGACGGTTTCATAGGCGATGCAGGTCGCGCCCGACTTGATCAGCCCTTCCGCCTGCGGCTTGTCCGCGGCGAGGTGGAGATAGGTGAACAGCAGATGGCGCGGCTCGAGCATCGCCACTTCCTGCGGCTGCGGCTCCTTGACCTTCACGATCATGTCGCTTTCGGCGAAGACGGTTTGCGCGTCGGCAACGATGCGGGCGCCAGCCTCGATATAATCGCTGTCCTCGAAGTCGATGCCAAGGCCGGCACCGGTCTGGACGATGACCTCATGGCCGGCGGCGGTCAGTTCGGTGACCGAGGGCGGGGTCAGTCCGACACGATATTCGTGGTTCTTGATTTCCTTGGGAACACCGACGCGCATGACACTCTCCAGGAATTGTGATTGTCGCCGTTATAGCGCGATCGGATGCGCGAATCTGTGCAAAGATCATTGCCAGTGCGCAGCTCAATGCATAGATTTTCGGCAAGAAATGGCTTGTAGGGTGATTTCATGCAAATCGACCGGATCGACGCTGCGATCCTCAAATTGGTCGCGGTCGATGCGCGCGCCTCTGTCAGCCAGATCGCCGGCAAGGTCGGGCTGTCGCAGTCGGCCTGCACACGACGTATCCAGGGGCTGGAATCTTCGGGGCACATCACCGGCTATGGCGCACGACTCGGGCATCGCCGGCTCGGTTTCCATGTCACGGCGCTGGTCGACATCACACTCGGTACCCAGGTCGAGGAGGACCTCGCCCAGTTCGAGCGGGCGGTCGCCGAGATCGACGGCATCATCGAATGCGCGCTGGTTTCGGGCGCGCAGGATTACCGCCTCAAGATCGTTTGCCGCGACCTCGACGACTATGAGCGCATGCACCGCGAGCATCTCGGGCGGTTACCCGGTGTCAATACGATCAGCAGCAGCTTCGTGCTGCGCGCCGTACCGACGCGCGGCGAGGCCGAGGCGCTGTTCGGCGGCGCTGTTGCAGGGGGTGCGGGCGCGTGATAGTGCGCCGCACCGCTCGCCATGGGGGCTTTGAGCGAAGTTGAGCGTTATGCGCCACATGCAGCCTTTCCGCGGACATCCAACACAGTGAGCAACGCCACTTCGGAGCCCGGCTCGACCGCCGATTCGTCGGGGTCGCCGCACGGTCATGCGCAGGATGGGCTGATCAAGCTCGCGCTGGGCGCAATCGGCGTGGTGTTCGGTGATATCGGTACCAGCCCGCTCTACGCCTTTCGGGAAACCTTTGCCGGGCACCACAAGCTGGCGCTCGATACCGCGCACATCATGGGCGTCACCAGCCTGATGTTCTGGTCGATGATGATCGTCGTCAGCCTGAAATATGTCTCGATCATCATGCGCGCCGACAACAAGGGCGAAGGCGGCAGCCTCGCGCTGCTCGCGCTCGTCTCCGGGCGAACCAAGACGCGGCGCTGGTCGAAGGGCATCATCCTGCTCGGCGTGTTCGCCACCGCCTTGTTTTACGGCGACAGCATGATCACCCCGGCGGTGACCGTGCTGGGTGCGGTCGAGGGCCTGTCGGTGGCGGCGCCGGGCATGTCGCACCTCGTCATTCCGATCTCGGCGGTGATCATCATTGCCCTGTTCCTGATCCAGCGCAGCGGCACGGCGCGGATCGGGCTGTTCTTCGGGCCGATCATGCTGGTGTATTTCGGCACGATCGCGGTGCTCGGCGTGATGAGCATCGCATTGACGCCGCACGTGTTGTGGGCCTTCTCGCCGCATTACGCGGTCGAGTTCTTCCTGATCGATCCGGTGCGTGCGTTCCTCGCGCTCGGCTCGGTGGTGCTGGCGGTGACCGGTGCCGAGGCGCTCTATGCCGATATGGGGCATTTCGGCCGCAACCCGATCCGCGTGTCATGGCTGTTCTTCGTGCTGCCGGCGCTGATGATGAACTATATGGGCCAGGCCGCCCTGCTGTCGCGCGTCGGACATTCGGCGCTGGAGAGCCCGTTCTATTTCCTCGCGCCTGAAGCGCTGCGCTTTCCGCTGGTGCTGCTCGCCACCGCAGCTGCGGTGATCGCCAGCCAGGCGGTGATCTCGGGCGCCTTTTCGGTGACACAGCAGGCGATACAGCTCGGCTTTATCCCGCGGCTGCGCATCGAGCATACCAGCGCGGCGACGGCGGGGCAGATCTACATTCCGCTGATCAACTGGCTGTTGCTGGCGATGGTGCTGCTGCTGATCCTGTTCTTCCGCAGCTCGTCGAACCTGACCTCGGCCTATGGCATCGCCGTTACCGGTGCGATGGCGATCGATACCTGCCTGCTCGGGGTGGTGCTTTCGCGGCTGTGGCATTGGCCGCGTTACCTCTCGGTGCCGCTGCTCTCGGTGTTGTTCTTCGTCGACGGCATCTATCTGACCGCCAATCTGACCAAGATTCCGTCGGGCGGCTGGGTGCCGCTGCTGATCGGCTTCATCATCTTCACCGTGCTGACGACCTGGTCGAAGGGCCGCCAGTTGATGATCGAGCGGATGCGCGAGGGCGCCATGCCGATCAAGGTGTTCATCCATTCCGCTGCCAGCTCCGCGGCGCGGGTATCCGGCACTGCGGTGTTCATGACCTCATCGCCCGATGGTGTGCCGCACGCGCTGCTCCACAACCTCAAGCACAACAAGGTGCTGCACGAGCGTGTGATCCTGCTCACCGTCAAGATCATGGATCAACCCTGGTGGCCCGATGACGAGCGCTGTCATCTCGACGAGTTGGGTGATGGCTTCCACCGGCTGATCCTGAAATACGGCTTCATGGAGGAGCCCGACGTGCCCGCCGCGCTGGCCAAGGTCGATCGCTGCGGCGCCGAATTCCGTATGATGGACACCAGCTTCTTCCTCGCACGACAGACTTTGCTGCCGTCGGACAAGCCGGGCATGATGTTGTGGCGCGAGCGGCTGTTCGCCTGGATGCTGCGTAACGCGGAAAGCGCGATGGAGTTTTTCCGCCTGCCGACCAACCGCGTGGTCGAGCTGGGCAGCCAGGTCGAGATTTGAGCCAGCCCGGCGCACCGGTGCCGATTATCGTCACGGCGCTGTTCGGCGCGGCGGACGCGGCATGGTTCGACGCGCTGCGCCGCCAGCATTTCCCGCCGGAGCGCAACCAACTCGCCGCGCATCTCACGATGTTCCATCATTTGCCGCCATCGCTGGCCGTGGAGTTGAAAGGCTGGCTTGCGAGCGCGACACGCGGCGTTTCGGCGCCAAGGGCGCGCATCGCTGGGCTGGTCTCGCTGGGGGAAGGCGTGGCCTACCGCGTCGATAGCGATGACCTGGTGGCGATTCGCGCGCGGTTGGCAGATCACTTCACTGGCATGCTGACGCCGCAGGACCAGGCCGGCTGGCGGCCGCACGTGACGGTGCAGAACAAGGTCAGGCCGGATGTGGCACGCGCCCTGTTGCGCACGCTGGAGGCCGAATTTGCTCCACGCCCGGTGGTGATCGCCGGGTTGGCGTCATGGTGGTATCGCGGCGGACCGTGGGAGCCGCTGTCGCGTCACATGTTCGCTTGACCGGCACCGGCGGTTGCCGAGGTACGCGTCGTCCGATGTAAGCAGAGCTGGGGGTTTCCGGTCACCGTCAATGACCATGACATCAGATGTAAGCATCGCCGGGGAAAGCAGGGCATTGCTGACATCAGGTGTCGGTAGCGGTGGCTGGACTTGAACCAGCGACCTCAGCATTATGAGTGCTGCGCTCTAACCAGCTGAGCTACACCGCCGTGGAAGCGGGCCTATGGCGGCGGATCGCGACGCGGTCAAGGGGCAGATGACCTATCGCGCGCGGCAAACCCACTGCGCCGTTCGTCCGATGGAAGCCCCCTGCGCGGCCTGTGCCCTATGACCGTGCGGGGCCTATCGCATAGCTCGTCTGGTCGCACCATTTCGACCCTTGGCGTACCGCCCGTTTCAGGCATAGACGCGCCAGAACTTCCGGAGATGGACCTGCCATGAAGACCCGCGCCGCCGTAGCATTCGAAGCGAAGAAGCCGCTCGAGATCGTCGAGCTCGATCTGGAAGGCCCGAAGGCCGGCGAGGTGCTGGTCGAGATCATGGCGACGGGCATCTGCCATACCGACGCCTATACGCTCGACGGGCTCGACAGCGAGGGGCTGTTTCCCTCGGTGCTCGGCCATGAGGGCGCCGGCATCGTGCGCGAGATTGGGCCGGGTGTGACCTCGGTCAAGCCGGGCGACCATGTCATCCCGCTTTACACGCCGGAATGCCGCCAGTGTAAGTCGTGCCTCTCGGGCAAGACCAACCTGTGCACCGCCATCCGCGCGACGCAGGGCAAGGGGGTGATGCCGGATGGCACCAGTCGCCTGAGCTACAAAGGCCAGACCATCTTTCATTATATGGGTTGCTCGACCTTTTCGAACTTCACCGTCCTGCCCGAGATCGCGGTGGCGAAGATCCGCGAGGACGCGCCGTTCCAGACCAGCTGCTATATCGGCTGCGGTGTCACCACTGGGGTCGGCGCGGTGGTCAACACCGCCAAGGTGCAGGTCGGTGACAATGTCATCGTGTTCGGGCTGGGCGGGATCGGGCTCAACGTGCTGCAGGGCGCGCAGATGGCGGGCGCGGGCATGATCATCGGCGTCGATATCAACCCCGACCGCGAGGAATGGGGCCGCAAGTTCGGTATGACGCATTTCGTCAACCCGAAGGACGTCGATGGCGACATCGTCGCGCACCTCGTCGCGCTGACCGATGGCGGGGCGGATTATACCTTCGACTGCACTGGCAACACCACGGTGATGCGCCAGGCGCTGGAAGCCTGCCATCGCGGCTGGGGCACCTCGATCATCATCGGCGTGGCGGAAGCGGGCAAGGAGATCAGCACGCGGCCGTTCCAGCTGGTCACCGGGCGCAACTGGCGCGGCACCGCGTTCGGCGGCGCTAAGGGCCGCACCGACGTACCCAAGATCGTCGACTGGTACATGCAGGGCAAGATCCAGATCGACCCGATGATCACCCACGTGCTGACGCTGGATGAGATCAACAAGGGCTTCGACCTGATGCATGCCGGCGAGAGCATCCGCAGCGTCGTGGTTTATTGATGGAGACGCTCAGCGCCAACCGCGCGCATGGAGGGACGCAGGGCGTTTACCGCCATGACTCCGCCGTGACGGGTACGGCGATGACTTTCTCGGTGTTCGTGCCCGATGCGTCGGCGGGCGTGAAGCTGCCAATGCTGTGGTATCTGTCGGGCCTGACCTGCACACACGCCAATGTCACAGAAAAAGGCGAGTTTCGCGCGGCCTGCGCCGAACATGGCGTCATCTTCATCGCGCCCGACACGAGCCCGCGCGGGGAGGGCGTGCCCGACGCGGAAGGCTATGATTTCGGGCAGGGCGCGGGCTTCTATGTCGATGCGACCGAGGAACCCTGGTCGGCCAATTTCCGCATGAAATCCTATATCGAGGACGAGCTGCCCGCATTGATCGCCGCCGAATTCCCGGCGACCGATCTCATGCGCCAGGCGATCACCGGTCATTCGATGGGCGGGCATGGCGCGTTGACCATCGCGCTAAGCAATCCGGATCGTTTTCGCAGCGTGTCCGCTTTCTCGCCGATCGTCTCGCCGCTGCATTGCCCCTGGGGCGAGAAGGCGCTGGGCGGCTATCTCGGCAACGACAAGGGCGAGTGGCGCCCGTACGACGCGTGCGCATTGATCGATGATGGTGCTCGCGTTACAGATATCCTTGTCGATCAGGGTGATGCCGATCAGTTCCTTACAGAGCAACTGAAACCCGAGCTGCTCGAAAAAGCCTGTGCCGATGCCGGGATCGCGCTGACCCTGCGGATGCAGCCGGGTTACGACCACAGCTATTACTTCATCTCGACCTTCATGGCCGACCATGTCGCGTGGCATGCGGAGCGACTGAAGAACTGAGTGCTGTCCTTCCTATCCACCCCGAAGGCCGGGGCCCAGATACGGACGTCGAGATTTTGGTTTGCGCTTCCTTACATCTGACTTCCCAACTGGGCCCCGGCCTTCGCCGGGGTGGTAAGTGTGGACGGCTGTACGCCAAGCACCCGTTGCGGCGATGCCACACACCACCTAGATGCGTTCGCTTGCTGATACGGATTTATCGATGACCACCCACACCACGCGCATGCTCATCCTCGGTTCCGGTCCGGCCGGCCTGTCCGCCGCCATCTATGGCGCGCGCGCAGGAATGAAGCCGGTACTGGTCCAGGGCATCCAGCCCGGCGGGCAGTTGATGACCACGACGGACGTCGAGAATTATCCGGGCTTTGCCGATGTCATCCAGGGCCCGTGGCTGATGGAGCAGATGGAGGCGCAGGCCACGCATGTCGGGACCCGCATCATCCATGACCTGATCACCGGCGTTGATTTCTCCCGCCGGCCGTTCT
>NZ_JAQGLG010000261.1 GCF_028292965.1 Sphingomonas bacterium
CCAGCGCGACAAGCCGGCGATGCTGCTGCCGCTCAAACTCAAGCTGTTCGGCGCCGATACCGCGCGGCCGCTTGCGCCGGAACAGCTCATGCTGCTCGATTCGCCGCAGGGCGAAATCCTGTTCGAGCGCGTCGCCGAGCGGCCGATACTGTCGATCAATCGCGGTTTCTCGGCGCCCGTGGTGGTCGAGACCGACCGCAGCGCCGCCGATCTCGCCTTCCTTTCGGCGCATGATGACGATCCGTTCGCGCGCTACGAGGCGATGCAGCAGCTGATGCTCGACACGCTGGTCGCCGGGGCCGAGGGGCGCCTGGCCGATCATCAGGCGGTGATCGCTGCCGTCGGCAACACGCTGGACGACACTGCGCTGGACCGCGCCTTCGTGGCGGAAGCCGTACTGCTGCCGTCGGAAAGCTTCATCGGCGACCAGATGAAGCTCGTCGACCCCGAGGCTATCTACCGAGCGCGCGAGGCGTTGCGCCGCGATCTCGGCCGTGCGCTCGAGGAACGCTGGCGTGCCGCCTATGTCGCGGCGAAAGGCGTCGGCGCCTATCGCTACAATCCCGAGGACAAGGGCCTGCGTCGGCTCAAGAGCGTCGCACTTGGTTATATCGCGGCCAGCGGTGCGGGCGATGTCGCCGGCCTCGCCTTCGACCAGTTCGAAGGCGCCGATAACATGACCGACCGCCAGGGCGCGCTGACCACGCTGGTCAACAGCGACGCACCCGAACGGATCGCCGCGCTCGACATCTTCTACAACCGCTATTCCGACAATGCGCTGGTGCTCGACAAATGGTTCTCGACCCAGGCGCTGGCGTCGCGCGACGACACGCCGGCGACGGTCGCCGAACTGGCGCGCCACCGCGACTTCACTTTGGCTAACCCCAACCGCGCACGGTCACTGGTCGGCGCGTTCAGCGTCAACCAGCGTGCCTTTAATGTGGCGAGCGGGGCGGGGTACCGGTTCGTCGCGGATCAGCTCATCGCGCTGGACAAGCTCAATCCGCAGACGGCCGCGAAACTACTCCCCCCGCTCGGCCGCTGGCGCCGCTTCGACCCCGCCCGCTCGGCCTTAATGCGCGCGGAACTCGAACGCATCGTCGCGGTACCGGGCCTGTCGAAGGACATGTTCGAACAAGCGTCCAAAAGCCTCGACGGCTAAACCTTCTTCATACCTCCCCGGCACGGGGAGGGGGACCATTTGCTTCTTCAGCAAATGGTGGAGGGGGATGGCCACAAGCGCTACGTCTGCGGGACGCCCCCTCCACCACGCCGCTTCGCGTCGCGGTCCCCCTCCCCGTGCCGGGGAGGGAGAAGAAAGTCAGTACAGCCGCCCGCCGTTAGGCACCGGCTTCGAAGGCGTCACCAGCACCACTTTCCCTTCCGCATCCGGAAACCCGAGGGTCAGCACCTCGGACATCATCGGCCCGATCTGGCGCGGCGGGAAATTGACCACCGCTGCGACCTGCATCCCCGGCAGCTCCTCCAGCGTATAATGCTCGGTGATCTGCACCGACGACCTTTTCACCCCGATCACCGGCCCGAAGTCGATTGTCAGCCGAAACGCCGGCTTGCGCGCCTCGGGAAAGGGCAGCGCCTCAATGATCGTCCCCACCCGAATATCCACCGCCAGGAAATTATCGAACCCGATCGTCGCCGCCGCCTCGGCACCGGGATCATGCGACACGTGCATCAGAAATCCAGGTCGTCATAATGCGCCGGCGGGTTGATCTGCTCCATGCGCTCGGACAGCAGCGGGCGGAAGCTCGGCCGGCTCTTGAAGCCGCGATACCAGCGCGCGGTCTGTTCGTGGTTCTTCCAATCGATCCCGCCGAGATAGTCGGTGATCGAGATTTGCGCCGCCGCCGCGAGATCGGCGAGGCTCATCGTCGCGCCGCCCAGCCAGCTGCGATGGTCGAGCAGGTAATCGGTGTAATCGAGGTGCCGCACCGCTGCCTTCATCGCCTCGCGCAGCACGCGCGAATCCGGCGTCGCGCGCTCGACCAGCCGCTTGGTCATCCGCTCGTGGAGCAGCGGCGCCGTCACGTCGTTGTAGAATTGCGTGTCGAACCACGCCACCAGCCGGCGGATCTCGGCGCGGTTGACCGCGGTGCCGTTGATCATCGCCGCCTTCTCGACCGTCTCCTCGAAATATTCGCAGATCGCCATCGAATCGATCAGCAGGATGCCGCGCTCGGGGTCGGTCATCACCGGCGTCTGCCCGGCCGGTGTCATGTCGAGAAACTCGTCGCGCCGCTCCCACGGCGATTCGCGCACCAGCTCGCAGCCGACGCCCTTTTCGCCCAGCAGGATGCGGACCTTGCGCGAGAAAGGGCAAAGCGGGAATTGATGAAGCTGCCACATAAGGCTCTGTTAGTCAGAGCGAGGCGGCGGGGGAAGGCTTGATGGCGGGCGATGCGTTCGAAACGGTGGCGATCGTCTACAGCCTGCCCGAGGCGGCAGTGTTGCACGGCCTGTTCGCGCAATATGACATCGCCACCGTGGTGATCGGCGCGCGCCATGCCGCGACCAACCCCGAATGGGTGGTCGCGCTGGGTGGCATCATTGTCTGCGTTCAGCGCGAAGTGCCGCACGAGGCGCGCGCGATTCTGGCGGAGATCGCCGCCCGCCCGCCGGCGGTGCGACCGCGCCTGATCGACAATGTCGTGCTCAACGCGGTCGCCGTCATCCTCGCCTGTGTGATCGGCTTTGCGCCAATCCCGCCGACCCGCACCGCCTCGACCTTCCTGCTCGGCGATATGCGCCGGCCGGACGATCAGCCGCAGGGGTGAGCACCAGCGCGCAGAAAACTGTAGCCGCGACGATTGGTATAGCGATCGACGGAGATGGGATCGCCGACATGACAAGTCGCGGCGGCGGCGATGGCGGCGCTGGCGTGGCCTTGGCTGCCATCGGGCAACGTGACCGCGATCAGCGCCCATTGCTCCCCACGAAACCGGCTGACCCCGCCAAGGCGAAAACCCGCGACCTTGCCGTGGACGGTGGTCACTATCTGTTCGGTCGGCACCGAAGAGATGTAATCCAGCCAGGTAATGCCCGCGAGAAACGCGACGATGATGATCGGCACCACCGACGCGCGGAGCCACCAACGCAGTGGCATATGCGCGAGGCGTGCCTTGGGCTCGGGGTCAATTACCGCGATGCGGGTCGTCCATTGCCTTGCTCGCCGCATCGAGCACCCGGCGCAGCCGCGCGGCGGTGGCGTTGAGCTCGGCGGTCATCGTCGCGGCATCGTGGGTGACCTGACCGGCCTGGGCGACGACACCGCGCGTATCGTCATGCAGGCGCCGTTCGAAGCCGGGGTCGTCGCGTGTTACCACGTCGCGCAGCGTATCGTTGGGCCGCACGCCGTGGCGCGGGTCAGTGTAGTGCGCCACCGGGCCGACAGGCGTGTCGAGCAAAGCATCGGCCAGCGCGCTGACTAGGGTCGCCGCGCTTTCCTGCACGGCGGGGTTGGACAGCGCATCGCCGACTGCCGCGACACGCTTGTCGGTCGATGGGACAGGGTGGCGATCCTGGGCTAGGGCAGGGGTTGCCAGCAACAGCAGCGGCAGGGCCAGAAACATACGCATACAGCACCTCAAAAAAACGCGGTGATGCGAGTCCCATAGCAGAATCGCGCGCCGGTTTCGAGTATCGGCAATCCCTTCGCGCCTTTGCGTCTTCGCGTGAATCAAATTTGCTCACGCGAAGGCGCGAAGACAGACCAAATCTCCGCGCCTCTGCGCCTCTCCGCGAACAAAAAGATTTGGGTTCGCGCAGAGGCGCGGAGGCGCAGAGAGAGAGTCCCGCCAGCACGGCGTGATTCAATCTTTTGGGCGGAAGGCGCTTGGGTGAACCATGGTCACGATCCACGCCTTCGCCCGTTCGACGACAGCAGGGAAAATCGGCGAACGAAAAAAGCAGAAATTCCCTGCCAATTTCCCTGCCAGATGCCCTCTGGCAGGGAAATCGATCGACTCACTCAGCCGCGACGAGGTGCGCCGAATCGTCGAGTGGATGCGACAGCCGGTCGAGCATCTCGCGCGGCACGACCTGCCAGAAGCGGTCGATCGCGCGGCCCCAGTCGTCGAGCAAGGCCGCCGACCATTTGCTGTCGGTCGCGGCATGATGCGCGCGGACCAGCCCGAGCAGCACCGACTCCCAATGCATCGACGAGAGCCGGTGCCAGGTGATGCTCTCCGGATTGGCGCGGCGCTCGAAGCTGCCGTCCGCATCGTAGACGAACGCCATGCCGCCGGTCATGCCGGCGCCGAAATTGGCCCCGACCGCGCCCAGCACCACGGCGATGCCGTTGGTCATATATTCGCAGCCATTGGCGCCGCAGCCCTCGACCACCACCGTCGCGCCCGAGTTGCGCACCGCGAAACGTTCGCCCGCTTGTCCCGCGGCATAGAGGCTGCCGGCGGTCGCGCCGTACAGCACGGTGTTGCCGATGATCGTATTGTCCTGGCTGGCGAGTGGCGAACTGACCGCCGGGCGCACCGCGATGATGCCACCCGACAGGCCCTTGCCGACATAGTCGTTGGCGTCGCCGAACACTTCAAGCGTCACGCCCTTGCACAGGAACGCGCCGAGGCTCTGCCCGGCCGAGCCGCGCAGGCGCACGGTGACATGCCCGTCGGCCAGCGTCGACATGCCGAACTTGCTGGTGATCTCGCTCGACAGGCGCGTGCCGACAGCGCGGTGCGTGTTGCGCACGGTGTATGTCAGCTGCATCTTCTCGCCGCGCGAGAACACCGCGGCGGCATCCTTGATGATTTGTGCATCGAGGCTGTCGGGCACCTCGTTGCGCCATTTGCCCAGGCTGAAGCGACGCTCGCTGTCGGGCGCATCGACCTTGGCGAGGATCGGGTTGAGATCGAGATCGTCGAGATGCTCGGCGCCGCGGCTGGTCTGGCGCAGCAGTTCGGTGCGGCCGATAATGTCGTCGAGGCTGCGCACGCCGAGCCGGGCGAGGATGTCGCGCACTTCCTCGGCGATGAAGGTCATCAGGTTGATGACCTTTTCCGGGTTGCCGGTGAACTTCTCGCGCATTTTCGGGTCCTGCGTGCAGACGCCGACCGGGCAGGTGTTGCTGTGGCACTGGCGCACCATGATGCAGCCCATCGCGACCAGGCTCAGCGTGCCGATGCCAAATTCCTCGGCGCCGAGGATCGCGGCGATGACGATGTCGCGGCCCGTCCGCAGGCCGCCATCGGTACGCAGCTTGATGCGCCCGCGCAGGCCGTTGAGCGTCAGCGTCTGGTTGACCTCGCTGAGGCCCATTTCCCACGGCGTGCCGGCATATTTGATGCTGGTCTGCGGGGAGGCGCCGGTGCCGCCGACATGGCCCGAGACGAGGATGACGTCGGCATGCGCCTTGGCGACGCCGGCCGCGACGGTGCCGATGCCGGCCGAGCTGACCAGCTTGACACAGACGCGCGCGCGCGGGTTGATCTGCTTCAGATCGTAGATCAGCTGCGCCAGATCCTCGATCGAATAGATGTCGTGATGCGGCGGCGGGCTGATCAGCGTCACGCCGGGCGTGGCGTGGCGCAACTTGGCGATGAACTCGGTGACCTTGAAGCCGGGCAGCTGCCCGCCTTCACCCGGCTTGGCGCCCTGTGCGACCTTGATCTCGATCTCGTCGCACGCGCCGAGATATTCCGCCGTGACGCCGAACCGGCCCGAGGCGATCTGCTTGACGCCGGAGTTGGCGTTGTCGCCGTTCGCGTACGGCGTGTAGCGCGCCTTGTCCTCGCCGCCCTCGCCAGACACCGCCTTGGCGCCGATGCGGTTCATCGCGATGGCCAAAGTCTCATGCGCCTCGGGGCTCAGCGCCCCGAGCGACATGCCCGGCGTGACGAAGCGCTTGCGGATCTCGGTGATCGCCTCGACCTGGTCGACCGCGACGCCCTCGTCGGGGAAGTTGAACTGGAACAGGTCGCGCAGATAGATTGGCGGCAACGCGTCGACGCCGCGCGAGAATTGCAGATAGGTCGAATAGCTGTCGGTCGCGACCGAGGTCTGCAGCAGGTGCATCAGCTGCGCCGTATAGGCATGCGCCTCGCCGGTCGCGCGCTGGCGGTAGAAGCCGCCGATCGGCAGCGTCGCCACGCCCTCGTCGAACGCCGCGTCGTGACGCAGCTGCGCGTTGAGATGGAGCGAGGCATAGCCTTCGCCCGAAATCTTCGCCGGCATGCCGGGGAACAGATCGTTGACCAGCGCGCGGCTGAGCCCGACCGCCTCGAAATTATAGCCGCCGCGAT
>NZ_JAQGLG010000006.1 GCF_028292965.1 Sphingomonas bacterium
ATCGCCGAAAAACACGTCGTGAACGTCTCCATCCAAGTGCCTCTTCCTCACAAAGAAGAAACCCTCAGAATCCTGTTCGCGATGAAAATCCATATGCGATTCCCCTGCCGTCCCGGGGAGGTATTGATTACCCCGAGTTCCTTAGTGCCGTCGCGATGGCGTTGATCGACAGCAGGATACCCTCGCCGATGCGCGGGTCGTCTTCCCCTGCGCGGTGGCGTTTCATCAGTTCGATCTGCAGCAGGTTGAGCGGCTCGATATAGGGCAGGCGCAAGCGGATCGACGCATCGAGCGCCGGATGCTTCTCCAGCAGATGGGACTGGCCGGTCACCGACAGCAGCCCGTCATGCGCCTGGGCCCAGCCGTCGCGGATGCGCGGGAAAATTGCGTCGCGCAGCGCCTTGTCCTCGACCAGGTCGGCATAGCGCCCGGCAATGCCCATATCGGACTTAGCGATCACCTGTTCCATATTGGCCAGCGAGGAGGCGAAGAACGGCCAGCCTTCGGCCATCTCGGCGAGCAGCGCCTTGTCTTCGAACGCAGCGATCGCCTGGCCGACGCCGTACCAGCCGGGCAGCATCACTCGCGCCTGCGCCCAGCTGAACACCCAGGGAATGGCGCGCAGATCCTCGATGCGGTTGGATTTGGTGCGGCTGGCCGGGCGCGAGCCGATCTTGAGGCCGGCGATCTCGGCGATCGGCGTCATCTGGCGGAAGAAGGTGCGGAACCCCTCGGTGCCATATACCAGGTCGCGATAGGCGTCGAACGCGGTGGCCGACAGCGCGTCCATCGCCGCGCCGAAGCGCTGCGTGTCGCGCGGTGACAGCGCATCGGGTTCGAGGCTGGCGAGCAACGTTGCCGAGGCCATCGCCTCGAGATTGATCATCGCGCTCTCGCGCGTGCCATATTTGCCGGCGATCACCTCGCCCTGTTCGGTGATGCGGATGCGGCCCTGCACCGTGCCCGGCGGCTGGGCGCGGATCGCGGCGAAGGCCGATCCGCCGCCGCGACCGACCGCGCCGCCGCGGCCGTGGAACAGCTGCATCGCCACACCGGCACCCTCGAACACCGGCTTCAAGGCGGTCGAGGCGCGCGACAGGCCCCAGGTCGAGGTCAGGTAACCGCCATCCTTGTTGCTGTCGGAATAGCCGATCATCACTTCCTGGTACGCCCGCTCGGCGCCCAGCGCGCGCACCTCGGGCAGCGAGAACCATTCGGTCATGATGCCCGGCGCGGCCTCGAGATCGCCGATCGTTTCGAACAACGGCACCGCCATGATCGCGGCGTGCGGCGGCTCGCCCGGCTGGTAGAGGCCCGCTTCCTTCAACAGCACATGCACTTCGAGCAGGTCCGACACCGACTGTGCCATCGAGACGATATATTGGGTAATGCAGGCCGGGCCATATTGGCGGTGCGCCACTGCGGCCGCGCGCGCGATGGCGACTTCCGAGGCCGTCTCTTCGGAATAGGTCGCGAACGGACTGGCCAGCGGGCGCGGCGTGGATAGCTCGTGGCGCAGCAGCGTGACGCGCTGCGATTCCGACAGCATGGCATAGTCCGCTTCGACACCCGCCACCTTGAGCAGCTCGGCGACGACGCGCTCATGCACCGCGCTGTTCTGCCTGAGGTCGAGCGTGGCGAGGTGGAAACCGAAGATCTCGACCGAGCGGATCAGCCGCCCAAGCGCCCCGCCCGAACCGAGCGCCCCGCCGCGCAGGCCCTGCGCCACGGCCTTGAGGTCGGCGCGGAAGGCCTGCGGATCGGCATAGGGTTCGCCGGTCAGCCGGCCTGGACGCGGTGCCGGCTTGCCGGTCAGCGCGAGATGCGTCGCGGCGAGCCGGGCATAGATGCCCGACAGCGCGCGGCGATAGGGTTCGTCCTCGCGGCTGGTCGCGGTGTCGCCGCTTGCCTCGGCGAGATGCTCGATCGCCACATCGACCTGCACATGCTCGGTCGAGATCGACAGCTCCGCGCCGAGCGCGTGCACCCCGTCGAGATAGGCGCCGAGCACCGCCTCGCTCGACTTGGCCAGTGCCGTGGCGAGCGATTCGGCGGTGACGAACGGATTGCCGTCGCGGTCGCCGCCGATCCAGCTGCCGGGCTTGAGGAACGCCGGCACGCGCGCGCCGAGCGCCCGGTCCCAGCGCTGGTAGAGCGCGGGCAGTGCCGGTACGAACACGTCGCGCAGATAACTCAGTGCCGTCTCGACCTCGTCGGCGACGTAGAGCCGCTCGCGCCGCAGCACGCGGGTCTGCCACAACAAGGCGATCTGGCGCAGGATCGCCTCCTCGAGCACATCGCCGTCGGGTGTCTCGACGAGGCCGGCATCGCGCATCGCCATCAGTTCGGCGATGCGGTTGCGGTGGTCGATCATCGACTTGCGCCGCACCTCGGTCGGGTGGGCGGTCAGCACCGGCACGATCAGCGCGCGTTCGAGCAGCTTCAGCACGCGGGGATGGTCGATGCCCTCGCCGGCCAGCCGCGCCAGCGCCGCCTCGACCGTCGCGCCCTGTTCGGCGGCGACGCCCTGACGATCCTCGGCGAGGTTGGCGAGCATCGAGAACAGCATGAAGCCGCGCACGAAATCGAGCGTCTCGTCGAGCGTCAGCCGGTCGAGCCCGAGATCGACGCTGTCCTCGCCGCCGATCCCGCGATGTCGGTCGACCGAGGCGGCGCGGATATATTCGGTGCGGCGGAACAGCGCCTCGCCGCCATAGTCGCGGATCACGTCGCCGAGCAGTCGCCCGAGAAAGCGGACATCTTCATTGTTGGCGATGTTGGGGAGGGTAGCCATGATGCCTACGCTGCACTGCGGCATGATGCGGGTCAACGGCGAAGGTGCGTATCGCTGCCTTTCGGCGACATTATCGGTCGACAGATGAATCAAACCAGGTTGGAAATTACACCCACCTGTCGAGGCGCGCTCTTTCCTCCCCATCGCAGATGGGGAGGGGGACCACGAAGTGGTGGAGGGGAATGCGGCGAACGGTACGCGTGTGGCTTTTCCCCTCCACCGCTTCGCGGTCCCCCTCCCCACGCTTCGCGTAGGGAGGAAAGAAATATTCAGGCCTCCAGCTCGACGTCCCAATAGAGCCAGTCGTGCCACG
>NZ_JAQGLG010000083.1 GCF_028292965.1 Sphingomonas bacterium
CCGGGCGCGGACGACCGTCCGCGGGGACCAGCCCGTCGGGCACCACACGCAGATGCTTGTCCGGCGCGACGGCGGCGAGATCGGCGTTGAGCCGCCGCGCCAGCGTCTCGGCATCGGCGATCGCGGCATAATCCCCGCCGGCCACCTTGGCCCGCAACATCGCCGCATAACGCTTGCCCACCGCCGGGATGACATAACCCGTGTCGAGCAGATCGGCGAGCTTGGCCACCGCCGCCATCAATGCCGCATCGCCACCGGCCAGCGCCGCGCCGCTGCCCAACGCGGCGCCACTCCCCAGCACGGTAACCGCCGCTGCCGAAATCCCCAGAAAAGCCCGCCGCTCCATGCTCCGACTCCATCGACTACATTTGTAAACATAAGTGCTTATATATTTTCGCGCGGCGTTGTGAAGTGCTAATCGCCGCACTCATGACGACCCACGACGCCGCCAGCTTCGGCACCGCCTTGCGCGGCCTGATCGACCAGCTCGATGGCGCGGTCGAACAGGCTTACCGCGATGACGGGCTGGATTTCCGCCCGCGCTTCACCCCGATCGTGCGCGCGCTGGTCACCGATGGGCCGCAGACGATCCGCGCTTTGTCGGCGACGCTCGGCGTGTCGCACTCGGCGGTGAGCCAGACGATCACCCAGATGGTCGCGCGCGGCCTCGTCACCGTCACCACCGGCCGCGACGCCCGCCAGCGCATCGTCGCGCTGAGCGACGCCGGCACCGCGCTGCTCCCCCGCCTGCGCCGTCACTGGGCCGCCACCACCGCCGCCACCGCCGCGCTCGACACGGTAGCCGACGGCGCGCTGATCGCGGCGATCAACCGCGCCAATGCGGCGCTGGAGGCGCGTCCGTTCGGGGAGTGGCTGGAGGAAGCGCGACTCGCTGTGGTCGGTCAGGGAATCGCGGGCTGACACGGCAGGGCTGTGGTGGTACTTTGTGTACATCCTCACGCAGGTGAACACATGAACGCCAGCACGACCATGACCATCCGGGTGCCCGCCGCTCTCAAGGAGAAGCTCGACCGCCTCGCCGATGGCACCCGCCGCAGCCGCTCCTACCTCGCAGCCGAGGCCGTGTCGGCTTATGTCGAGCGCGAGCTCGCGATCATCGAGGGTGTGCAGCGCGGTCTCGCCGACGTCGAGGCCGGCAGGGTCACCCCGCATGACGAAGCGATGGACCAGGTCGATGCCCTTATCGCCGGAGCGCGGAACCGAAAGGCGTGACGCGCCGCGTCCTATGGTCGAACGACGCGCTCGACGACCTGCTGGAACAGATCGCCCATATCGCGGCGGACAATCCAGGCGCCGCCGAACGGGTCGCAAGGCGGCTTCGAGAGGTCGGAACCGCGCTCGGCACCTATGCCACCGGGCACCCCGGCCGGGTGAGCGGAACCTATGAGAAATCCGTTCCCCGCCTGCCCTATGTTATCGTTTATGCGCTGACCGATGGGGATGGCGCCGTTTCGATTCTGCGCGTGATCCACGCCGCCCGCGATTGGGGAGGTGAGGAGTGGCCGGAATCATCCTAGATTTTCGAAGGTGGCGGAGGAACGATCGGTGGCCAGATCGTGGGCATAACTGGAGTAGGCACGATCGGCGCCCCCGACAAAGCGTCTCCCTGATTCGAAGCCGGTTGCACGGTCAGGACCGCCGCCACATCCGGCACGACACCTTCCAACTCACCCGGAACATCGTCGTTTAACGACGTTTCGCCTATTTCAAGACAGCGCTCGATAAGTGCGTTGTACTTTTCCTTGGTGACACCTTGATGCCCTTTCTCACGCAGCGCCTTAATAGCGAGATAAGGGTTTTTGATGAGAGCGTAGCTCAATGGGCCCGACTGTCCCTCTTTGACATCGATGAAGCCGAGATCCGCAAGCGCCCGCATCCGCTGCTTCCATGTTCGCTCCGCACGTTGACCAACAAAGCCGGAGTGAAAAGCCATTTCGCGCGACTTGGCGAGCACAACAAGGTTCTCATCGAAGGAACGTGTCCACAGGTCCAGATAGACAGAGGAAGCAGGCACCCCTGGCGTCAGGTCGTCGATGATCGCGGCGATTAGGGAAATACACCGCGGAATCGTCGTGAAACCATTGCGTTCTTTTCGCTGCCAAAGCCAACGCAGGTTGAGACCCGGCCACAACCGGTCCCGAAGCTCCTGCTGACGCTTCGCTATCTTCTTCGAAGGCTTCGCTATAATTAGGTTCATGGTCGGACTTTCATGGAGGGTTTGGCCGGGCTTGGACCCCCGGCCTAGTCACTTGCTTTTGCGGAGCTGGCCCCGCTCGATCTAGGCTTGGACCCCCAGATCGAGCGGGATCAGTGACTTTCACAAAAGTCGAATGTTTTATATTAAAACTCAACGGCTTAGATATTTCTAGCTAGCATCCAGCAGGCTTATATTGCGCAGGTAAACCGTCGAGTCGACTTTTATCGGGCTCGCTTAAGACCTGAGACGGCAGGAGCATTGCCTAATTTAGCAACAATTGCTGTCGGTTAGCGCCAGTTGGCGGTGCTCATGTTGTGCTACGTCATCGCGGTACTCGCCGGTGCTCACGCGTACTCGGGGACGGCAAACCTGCCCGCTACTGAATTTTGAAGATCAAAATGAGCGCCCGTGCCACCTATTTCGTAATGTTGAACGTCCTCACCGACATGCAAGCGGCATCCCCATGAAACCCTCCCCCATTATCCAGACCGCATGGCGCCTGCTCGATCTCATCCTGCAGGAAGAGCCGCCGAGCGATGCGGCGCTGGCCGAGGCGCTGGATGAACTCGCGCTCGCTTATCACGGAACACCGGAGGGCGCGCCGGCACCGAGCAATCAGGACCCGCCGGCCCGCGACAGCGCGGCTCTTTTCGCCATTATCGCCGCGCGCTTTCCCGACTACGGCGTCTATGCCATCGCCGATCCGCTTGATCCGTCTCCGGCCAGTCTGGGTACAGGCGACGCGATCGACGACCTCCTCGATATCGCCGGCGACATGGCGGAGGCGGTGTGGCGGTTCGATCATCTCGGCGCCGATGACGCGCACTGGTATCTCCGCCTGCTCCATTTCCATTGGGGCCGGCATCTGCGCGAACTGTCGCTCTACCTTCACGCCCGACGTTTCGGCTGACGCGTCAGGCGTCCGAGGCCGACCGCTGGACAGGATCGCCACGGCCGGTGATACTCGCCTGCCCACCAGGCATCGGGAAATTGACTGCCATGTCCGATCCGGCCCCATGCCTGTCCGCTTCGCGTTGGCTGACGTAGCGATGATGATCGCCCGGAGGCCCCTGGATCTTGTCCGCCCCGACCGGGGCTCTACCACGCCGTGCTCGGGACCGGCTGGGACGCTGCCGCGCTGGCGCCGGTGCGGGAGGCTTTCGTCGCCATGGTGGAGGAGACTTTTGAAGACATCACCGTCGCCGCCGCGCTGCACGGCAGCGCGCGATGGGCTGCGCCCGATCTGACCGGCTATTAGGGTCCAGACGAAGCGGACCGCACACCCATCTATGATGGCAATCGGCCGCCTCTATCAAATCCCGATTCAACCGTGCCTCTTTTGCGCGCAGACCCCAGCGATGCCCCACGCCAACCGCCTCGCCCCGCCGTGCCAAGCGCCGCTATCGGCGCCCCCCGTCATTCTCTGTTTCGCTCTGTTCGGCGCGACGGATCGCTCTGTTTTCCGCAACAAATCCTCTGTTCCGCAGGAAACAGAGGCGGGTTTCAATACACTGATATTGAAAGAGAATATGAAGCTCAACGGCCGATATCGCCCGCAAAAGTTTTTATCCTCTGTTATTTCCTCTGTTCCGTGCCGAAAAACAGAGAGGATGGCGCGGGACTGTCTCATCCGATTGACACGGCTCGCCGCCCGCCCGACACAGGTCGCCATCCTTTCTCTCCCCGTTTCCCGGAGTCCCCGATGCGTTTGATCCGTGCCGCCCTGTTGCTCAGCGTCGCCGCGCTCCCCCTCGCCGCCGCGCAGGCGAAGCAGCCCGTCCGCCACGCGCCCCGCCCCGCCGCGCCGGCCGTGAAGCCGATCGCCTTCACCGAACGCACCTTGCCCAATGGCCTGCGCGTCTACGCCATCCGCGACACCGGCACCGCCAATGTCTCGGTGCAGGTGTGGTACGATGTCGGCTCGAAGAACGATCCGGTCGGCCGCTCGGGCTTCGCGCACATGTTCGAGCATCTCATGTTCAAGGCCTCGCGCAACCTTCCCGCCGAGTCGATGGACCGACTGACCGAGGATGTCGGCGGCAACAACAACGCCTCGACTAACGACGATTACACCGAATATCACGAGGTCATCCCGGCCAACCATCTCCAGCGCCTGCTGTTCGCCGAGGCCGACCGCATGTCCGGCCTGGTCGTCGAGCCGAAGAGTTTCTCGTCCGAGCGCGACGTGGTGAAGGAGGAGCTGCGCCAGAACACCAACGCGCGCCCTTACGGCAAGCTGTTCTCGCTCTATTTCCCGGCCATCTCCTACACCACCCATCCCTATGCACGCGGCACGATCGGCAGCATCGACAATCTCGACAGCGCGCAGATCGACGATGTCCGCGCCTTCCACGCGCTCTATTACCGGCCCGACAATGCCGTGCTGGTGGTGGCGGGCAATTTCGATCCCAGGCAGCTCGATGCCTGGGTCGACCAGTATTTCGGCCCGATCAAACGCCCCGCTTGGTCGATCCCGCGCGTCGCGGCGGTCGAGCCGGAGCGCACGGTCGCGGTCACCCGCACCGTCTATGAGCCCAATACGCCGTTGCCGGCGGTACTGATCTCCTACCCGATCCCGCCCGATCGCGACCCGGACGGCCCGGCGCTGGCGGTGCTCAACACGATCCTGTCGGGCGGCGAGAGCTCGCGGCTGTACAACAGCCTGGTCTATCGCGATCAGCTCGCCCAGTCGGCCGAGAGCTTCGTCGACAGCAAGCAGGGCCCGGGCAACATCGCCGTGCTGGCAATCATGGCCAGCGGCAAGAAGGTCGAGGATGGCGAGGCGGCGCTGCGCCGCGAGGTCGCCCGTATGCGCGACGGCCTGGTGACGGCGGCCGAACTGGCCAAGGCACGCAACCAGATCCTCACCGCCACGCTGCGCGCGCGCGAAACCGCCGAGGGCAAGGCCTCGACCATCGCCCAAGCGACGATCATCGATGGCGATCCGCGCGCCGCCGACCGCGATCTCGCCGCCGTCGCCCGCGTCACCGCCGCCGATGTGCAGCGCGTGGCGCGCAAGTACCTGCGCGACGAACGCTCCGCGACAATCCACTATCTCCCCGCCGAGATGGCCCCGGCCGGCACCACCAGCGCGCCGATCACCATCGCCTCGACCGTGGTGACCCAACCTCTGGTCGCCCCGCCGCATGTCGAGGTCTTCACCGAGGCCAGCGCCGCCGAGCGCGTCGCAGTGCCGGCGCCCGGTGCGCCGATCGTCCCAGCCATCCCGGCGCCGGTGACGATGAAGCTGGCCAACGGCATGACCGTGCTGGTGGTCGAGCGGCACCAGTTGCCGCTGCTCACTGCGGCGTTGGTCACCACCACCGGCGGCGCGGCCGATCCAGCGGATCGCGCGGGGCTGTTCAACCTCACCTCCGACCTGATGACCAAGGGCACCAGGACACGCTCGGCGACGCAGATCGCGCAGCAGATCGAGACGCTCGGCGGGTCGATCGAGAGCAATGCCGACTGGGACGGCTCGACCGTGTCGATCGACGTCAAGGCCGACCAGATCGCACCCGCACTGGCGATCCTCGCCGATGTCGCGCAGCATCCGGCCTTCGCCGCGGAGGAGATCGAGCGGTCCCGCGCGCAGGCGATCGACGGCGTCAACGTCATCATCAAGAACCCGCCACAGCTTGCCTCGCTGGTGTCGTCGCGGACCGTCTATGGTGATGCGCCGTACGGCCATGCGCTGACGGGTACGCCGAAGTCGCTCAAGGCGATCACCCGCAGCGAGATCGTCGGCGCCTATGGCGCGGCGTGGCGCCCCGCGAATGCGACGCTGGTGATGGTCGGCGACATTACCCCGGCCGCGGCGGGCGTGCTGGCCGAGCGGAACTTCGGCGCCTGGACGGCAGCCGGCGGCCCGGCGCCCGTCATCGCCCGGCCCGGCGCGGCACTCGCTCCGCGCGTCGTGGTGGTCGACATGCCCGGTGCCGGCCAGGCCGGCGTCGTCGTCGCCCGTATGGGCATCGCCCGCAGCGATCCGAGCTACTACCCCGCTTCCGTCGCCAATGCCGTCCTGGGCGGCGGTTACTCGTCGCGGCTGAACCTTGAGATCCGCGTCAAACGCGGCCTCGCTTATGGCGCGGGCAGCAGCGTGTCTGCGCGCCGCGAGGGCGGCTCGATCTCGGCCCGCACCTCGACCAAGAACCCCAGCGCGCCCGAGACGGTGGCGATTATCGCCGCCGAGATGAAGCGCCTGGGTGCCGAGCCGACGGCGGCAAGCGAACTGGACGCGCGCAAGGCGGTGCTGATCGGCAGCTTCGGCCGCGGCACCGAGACCACCGGCGGCATCGCCGGCACGCTCGCCAGCTTCGTCGAGCAAGGCGTGCCGGTGGATGAGTTGCAGCGCTACATCCCCTCGGTCAGCGGCGTCAGCCCGGCGGAGGTGCAACGCGCCGCCGCCACGCTGATGGACCCGAGCCGCGCCAGCATCGTCATCGTCGGCGACGCGAAGATGTTCATCGACGCACTGCGCAAGGATTATCCGCAACTCGAGGTGATCCCCGCGGCGAGCCTCAACCTGGACAGTGCTGCGCTGAAATAGGTCCTTCTTTCCCTCTCCCCTTGTGGGGGAGGGAGGGAGCCGCGCAGCGGCGGAAGGGCGAGGGAGGTGACAGGGCCGCAGCGGTTGCGACTCCCCCTCATCTGGCCCTTCGGGCCACCTTCTCCCACAAGGGGAGAGGAACATGATTCAACGACGCCGCCAGGCGTGGTTTACCTTCGATATGAACCGCCGAACCTACGCCACCGAGCGCCGCACCGCGCTGGTCTCGATCGCCAGTCGCGCCCCGATCGAGTGTTCGAAATGGGCGTCCATCTCGGCGCGCGCGGCGTCGGCATCGCGGTTGACGATGGCGCGGGCGAGCGCGCGGTGGCGTTCGAGGATCGCGGTGCGGTCGTCGTCGGTGGTGCGGGTGCGCCAGGCCGCCGGCACGGCGATCGCCATCAGCGGCGCGAAGGACGCGACGATCTGCGTCATCAGCGCATTGCCGCTGGCTTCGGCGATGGTGCGGTGAAAGGCGATGTCGTGCGTCGCGACGCGCGCCATATCGTCGATATCCTCGGCCATCGCCTCGGCCAGCGCGACGAGCCGCGCGGCCTGGGCATCGGTGCGATGGAGCGCGGCCTGCGCCGCGGTCTGCAGCTCAAGCGTGCGGCGCACATCCCATACCTCGGCGACCGTCACCTGCGCGGTGCTGATCGCGTGGCTCATCGAAGCGGCCATCACCGATCCGTCGATCGCCCCGACGCGCGGGCGGCGGCCATTGCCGACATCGAGCAGGCGCAGTGCGGCGAGCGCGCCGAACGCCTCGCGCATCACCGCGCGGCTGACGCCCAGTTCGGCGGCGAAGTGCCCCTCGCCGGGCAGGCTGTCGCCGACGCGCAGATCATGCTCAACCATGTACGCGTTGACCGCATCGACCGCGCGCTGGACCAGCGAGGTACCGTGCTCTTGATCGGAATCGGGTCGCGCCATGCCGGCAGCGTAAAGCGAGACGCTCATCCTAACCAGCCCTCCGCAAGATCAGGCCGCGACCGCCGCGCAGCCGCGATATTCGCTCGGCGAGACGCCGAAGCGGCGGCCAAAGGCGCGGCTGAAACTGGCATTGTTGAGATAGCCGCTGGCATAGCCGATCGACGACACCGGCAGGTCGGTGGTGCGCAGCTTGCGGCTCGCCTCGATCAGGCGGCGCTCGGTGATCGCCTCGGCGACGGTGCAGCGATAGAGTTCGCGGAAACCCCGGGTAAGCTTGGCGCGGTTGATGCCGCAGGCGCGGGCGAGCGAGTCGAGCGTCAGCTTCTCCGACCATTGCTCGTCGATGATGCGCCGCGCAGCGACCAGCCGGCGGCTGTCGGCCTGGTTCATCGCGCCCTCCGCGGCGACGGGCACCAGCGCGCCGTCGGCCAGCGCCTGCATCGTCTCGCACAGCAGCTCGATCGCCTTGCCGGCGCGGTAGGTCTCGCGCGCCGCCTCGCCCCAGGTGCATTCGGTGATCGCCAGCGCGATGGTGCGCAGCGTGGTGGTCAGGTGATAACGTCCTTCCGCCTCCCCCGCGCAGCCGAACAGCCGGTCGAGCGCGGTGCGCGCGACGATGCAGGACAGGCTGCCCACGCCCTCCTCGGGATCGCCGAGCGCTTCGCCCGACGTATCGGCAACGAGGCGCAGGGTGGCCGGCGCCCCCACGCCGCCGAAGCCGAACACCAGCAGGGCCGCATCATCGGGAAAGGAAACACCGCGCGCCACCCCGGTCCCGATCAGCATCGTCATTTCGGGCGACAATATCACCGCTTCGATGCTGTCCTTGAGTGCCTGGGCTGTGCGCATCCGATCCTCCTCGCCGATTCTGGCGATCGACGAGCTCCAGATAACCTACCTGACAGCTTATGCAACACCTATCAGACAGGTTTCGCATGCGTAGCGGAGACAGGAGCGCGGCGCATCGCCTGGGCGAAGGCGAGGAAGGACAGGGTGCTGACTACCGTCGCGACGATGGCGAGCGCCGTGCCGAGATGCTGCTCGCCGCCGAGCCGGACGCTCACCCATACGACCATGCCGGGTGCCAAGCCGTATCCGATCAACCCGGCGATGGCGATGAACAGGCCGATGCACAGGCCGCGAACCTCGTTGGGCAGCAGGACGGTCAGCGCGATGGCGACGACGATACCGGTGATCGTGCCGCAGGTAATCAGCACGCCGAGTATGACGGCCAGCGTCGTGACATCGGACATGATCGGGAACAGTCCGGCCGGGATGCCGATGCCGGCGGCGATCACCGCGCCGAGCAGGATGCGGCCGCGCCGCGCGCTCTTCTGGCCGAGATCGGCGCTGACCCCGCCGAGCACCGCGCCGAGGATGCCGGTGCCGAAGATCAGCAGGCCGAGCCAGCCGGCGAAATCCTGCGGATGCTGACCATAATTGCGCGACAGCACGGCCGGCGCCCAGACGGCGGCGGCGGTGTCGGCCATCACCACGCCGATCTGCCCTGCGAACAACGGGATGAGGAAAGCGCGTCGCGCCCACAGCTCGCGGAACACGACGCCGAACGGCGCATGGGTGTCGGACTCGACCTCGTGCCGCTCGGGCTCGCGCATGAACAGCAAGGGCAGCGACATCGCACCGACGACAAAGGCCAGCGCGATATGCACGCGGCGCCACGGCGCGGCGTGGCCGAAGCCGCCGATCGTATCGTGCACGAACTGGCCGAACAGCCATCCGGCGAGCCCGAAAGCGGCGGCGATGCCGACGCGCTGCCCGAGCGTGACGACCAGGGTCGCGCGGCCGCGCTCTTGCGGCCGGCACAGATCGGCGCTGAGCGACAAAGCGGCCGTCAGACCGCCGGTGGTGCCGGTCGCGGTCATCATCCGCGCGACGAACAGGATCTGCGCGTCACTGGCCAGTGCGGTGAGCAAGGTGCCGGCGGTCCACAAGGCAGCGAGCAGGATGAGCAGACGGACGCGGGCGAAGCGATCGACCAGGATGCCGATCGGGATCGACAGCAGCGCCAGCGGCACCGCGGCGGACACGCCGGTCACCACACTCACCGCATAGTCGCTCAGCCCCAGCTCGGCCTTAGCGCCTTCCTGCACCGTGCCGAACGAGCCCATGGCGATGAACCCCGCACCGGTGGCGAGCGCCAGCGCGACGAGGCCGTAGATGTTGCGCGGCGTCCAGGCGGACAGCTCGGGTCGATCATCGGTCATCCGTGCAGGAACCTTCGCAGCGCTTCGCGGCTGGCGTTGCGGGCGACTTCGCTGAGGCGGGCGCCGGGCATGATGTCGTAGCCATGATAGCCACCGGGGAAGACATGGAGTTCGGTCGGCACGCCGGCGCGAAGCAGGCGGCGTGCATATTCGATGTCCTCTTCGAGGAAGAGATCGAGCGAGCCGGTCGAGATGAACGCCGGCGGCAGGCCGGTCAGGTCTTCGGCGCGCGCGGCAGCGGCATAGGGCGAGACGCCCTCCCCGCCCGGCGCATGGCCGAGCAGCGACGCCCAGCCGAAGCGGTTGCTGTCGGCGGTCCAGACGAACTGGCCGGTATAGGGGTGCGGGTCGGTGGCGGTGCAGGTGCGGTCGTCGATCATCGGATAGATCAGGTGCTGGAAGGCGAGTTTGTATTGACCGCGATCGCGCGCGAGCAGGGCCAGCGCGGCGGCGAGACCGCCGCCGGCGCTCTCGCCCATAACGCCGATCCGCGCCGGATCGATGCGAAGCGACGCGGCATTGGCATGGACCCAGGCGAGGCCGGCATAGCAATCCTCGACCGGGCCGGGATGCGCCGTTTCCGGCGCGAGGCGATAGTCGACCGAGATCAACGCGCAGCCCAGTTCGCGCACCAACGGGCGGTGGAAAACCTCCAGCGTCGACGCCTTGCCGCCGACATAGCCGCCGCCATGGATGTGGTAGATGCACGGCAGCGGGCGAGTTGCGTTTTCGGGCAAATAGATGTGCAGCGTGATGTCGGGCGCGCCGGCTGGGCCGGGCACCGTCTTGACCTCAAGCGTGGTGCCCGCCGCATCGAACGGCATTGGCGGGAATTCGCGGGCGCGCATCGCCGCCAGCGTCTCGGCGCTGATCGTCATGGTCGGCCACAGGTCGAGCAGCGGGGCGACTTCGGGATCGACGAGGTGACGGGTGGTCATGTGACTGCTCTCCATTCCTTCGCCCCTTCCGGGGCGGTTCCGCGAGAGCCGAGCGGGCGACCCTCGCGGATAGTCGGTGCCGCCTTTGGGCGGCGGTGCCGATGGGGAGAGGTTGCGTGACTAACCTGCCCCCGCCACCTCAGAACACGAAGATCTTCCCCGGGTTGAACAGGTCCTTCGGATCCAGCGCGTGCTTGATCGTGCGCATCAGGTCGACCGCGTCCTCGCCCAGTTCCTTGATCAGCCAGTCCTGCTTGCCCAGACCAATGCCGTGTTCGCCGGTGCAGGTGCCATCCATCGCCAGCGCGCGTTCGACCAGTCTGGCGTTGAGCGCCTCGGCCTCGACCATCTCGGCCGGCTCGTTCGGGTCGATCGCGAAGATGACGTGGAAATTGCCGTCGCCGACATGGCCGAGGATCGTCGCCGGCAGCGTCGCGGCCTGCAAATCAGCCTTGGTCTCACCGATGCATTCGGTCAGCCGGCTGAGCGGCACGCAGACATCGGTCGCCCAGCCCACCGCGCCGGGGCGCACAGCGACCGCGGCGTAATAAGCCTCGTGGCGCGCCTTCCACAGTTTCGATCGCTCCTCGGGAAGGTTCGACCATTGGAACTCGCCACCGCCGTTCAGCGCGGCCAGTTCCTTTACCGTCTCGACCTGCTCGGCGACGTAGCTCGGCGAGCCGTGGAATTCGAAGAACAGGGTGGTCAGCTCGGGATAATCGAGCTTCGACCAGGCGTTGCACGCCTTCATCTGCATGTCGTCGAGGATCTCGACCCGGGCGAGCGGCACGCTCATCTGGATCGACTGGACGACGGTGTCGACCGCGCCGGCCAAAGTCTCGAACGAGCATACCGCCGAGGAGATCATTTCGGGGATCGGGTTCAGCCGCAGCGTCACCTCGGTGATGATGCCGAGCGTACCTTCGGCACCGATGAACAGATGGGTCAGGTCGTATCCCGCCGCCGATTTGCGCGCCCGCCGGCTGGTCCGGATCTCGCGGCCGTCGGGGGTGACGACACGCAAGCTGAGGATCGCCTCGCGCATCGTACCGTAGCGCACGGCGTTGGTGCCGCTCGCCCGGGTCGAGGCCATGCCGCCGATCGTGGCGTTGGCACCGGGATCGATCGGGAAGAACAGGCCGACATCGCGGAGGTGTTCATTGAGTTGTTCACGCCGCACGCCGGCCTGAACGGTGCAGTCGAAATCCTCGGCATTGACCGCTAGAATCGCGTTCATCTCGGACAGGTCGACCGACACGCCGCCGCGGATCGGGGTGGCATTGCCCTCGATCGAGGTGCCGGCGCCATAAGGGACGATCGGCACGTTGGCGGCGATGCACATCTTGACCAGTTCGACCACTTCCCCGGTCGAGTGCACGAACACCACCGCATCGGGCAGGCAGGTTTCGAAATGGCTTTCGCTCGCGCCGTGCTGGGCGAGCATCGCCCCGCTGCGGTGCGCGCGGGCGCCGAAGCGTTCGGTCAGCGCGTCGAGGAAGCCGGGATCGAGCGGGGCACGCTCGATCGCCGGGTGGATGGCGCTCATGGTTCAGAACTTGAAGCTGGCGCGCACGCCGTAGCGGCGGCGGTCGCCCTGGATGGCGAGGTTGGATGCGATCGGCGCGAGGCCGGCCTTCACCAGCGCGGACTTGTCGATATAGCTCTCGATATATTTGGTGTTGAACAGGTTGGTGCCGAACGCGGCGATCTCGAAGCCCGAGGAGAAGCGGAAGCCGATCGATGCGTTGGTCAGCGTATAACCCTTGAGCAGCGGCGCGCTCAGCGGATCGAGCGACGAGCCGTAGCGGCTGCCCTTGCCGACGATGCCCGCGTCGAAGATCAGCGAATTCGCACCGACCGGCACGATATAGTTGGTGCTGACATTGAAGTTATAGTCCGGCGTGAAGATGACGTGATCGGTCGAGACATGCGTACCGGTGGTGGCGAGATATTCGCTGTCGTCGGTGATGCGGGCGTGGAGCCAGGACACGCCGGCATCGAAGCGCCAATGCGGGGTGACACGCAGATGGGCCTCCAGCTCGGCGCCATAGCTCTTCACATGACCGGTGTTGAGGTTGATCGCGACGAAGCCGGCGCCGGTGGAGTTGGGCGCGAGCGAGTTCTGGCCGATGAAATCGTGATAGTCGTTGTAGAAGACGTCGGCGTTGATCGTCAGCCGATGGTCGAGCGCGGAGAATTTGGTGCCGACCTCATAGGTCCACACGAAATCGCCCTTGTAGCTGACGTCCTGCGGACGTGTGCCCGGGCCGTTCTGGCCGCCGCCGCGAATGCCCTTGGACACCGAGGCATAGGTCATGAAGTCGGACGTCCAGTGGTTGGTCAGCGTGACGCGCGGCTGGAAGGCGCTCTTCACATAATCGGGCGGCGCGAAGAAGGCGCCGCTATTGACCTGGCTGCCGACCAGCCGCTGGTGATCGTAACGACCGCCGACCGCGATATCGACCGTGCCGAGCTTGACGAACACGGTGCCGAACACCGCGCGGGTATCGTTCTGGACATGCGCGGTGGAGGGCGAAACGGTCTGGGGCAACGTACCCGCGGGCAGACCGAGAAGGCCGTTGAAGTCGAGGATCGTGGTGGCGACGTTGTTCTGGACGTAGCGATCACCATAGACGCCGATCAGGGTCGAGACATTGTCGCTCCACTGGGTGTCGGCGCGTAGTTCGACCGTCTTGGTGATCAGCCGGGTGGTGCCGCTGGCACGCAGCAGATCGACGGTGGAATAGTCGCCGTCCACCGAGGTATCCACGTCCTTGCGGTTATAGGCGAGGATCGAGGTCAGCTTGGTGTGGATCGAGTCGAGCTGGAACTCGCTCTTCAGGCTGACGCCCTTGTAGGTGATGCCGGCCCGGTTGGGCACGTTCGTCGCGCCGTCGAGCGAATAGTCGGTCGGCCCGCTGACATGGTTATATTGCGTGCTGCCGCCATACACATGGTCGTAATTGGCGTTTAGGCTGAACACCGCCCAGCTTGCCGGCGTGAAGCGCAGCGTGCCGCTGACGCTGGACTGTTCGAGCGGGTTGAGGCGCGCATTGGCGAGGGTGTTGCGACCAAAGCCATTCTGCGCGTGATAGGCGGCACCGAGGCGGAACTGCAGCAGGCCAGGCGCGATCGGGCCGGAGACCGAACCGGAGACCGAGGCATAATCGTCGGGGCCGGCAACGGCGGCGTCGACGCGGCCGGTCCATACATCGCTCGGCTGGCGGGTGATGACGTTGAT
Organism: Sphingomonas bacterium; assembly: GCF_028292965.1. Taxonomy (GTDB): domain Bacteria; phylum Pseudomonadota; class Alphaproteobacteria; order Sphingomonadales; family Sphingomonadaceae; genus Sphingomonas. The sequence continues at coordinate 14,108 of NZ_JAQGLG010000083.1, forward strand.
CGCGCCACCCAGCGTGTTGTTGCCGAACAATGTGCCCTGGGGACCGCGCAACACCTCGATACGGGCGACGTCGTTGATCGGCGAGTTGAGATAGCTGGTATTGGGCTGATAGACGCCGTCGATGAAGATGCCGACGCCGGGCTGGACGGTGTCGATCAGCGTGGTGCCGATGCCGCGGATCGAGACGAAGGCGCGGCCGACCGAGTCGGAGTTGATGCTGAGGCCGGGCGTGTAGGCGGCGATATCCTTGACGGCGAAAACCTGGCGATCGTGCAGCTCGGCGCCGGTCAGCGCGGTGATCGCGATCGGCACGTCCTTGAGCGATTCCTCGCGCTGGCGGGCGGTGACGACGATGTCGCCGTCGGGCGCGGCGTCTGCGGTCTGCGCGGCGGTGTCGACTGGGGGGGCGGCTTGAACCGCGGGCGCCGCAGTTGCCGGCACCGTAGCAACCGGCTCGGCGGCATGGGCCGTGCCGGCGGTGGCGAAGGCGGCCAAGGCGGTGCCTGTGGCCAGGATCGTCGTGAAGCGCATTTAGGTTCCTCTCCCCGAAGCGCCGGAACATCAAGCCCGGTCGCTGGTGACGATGCGGACCTATATGAAAGGTAACCTATCAGAAAGGTGTGAGGCTGTGCCGATCGGCTCGGCAAATTTGCCGATCGGTTCGAGGTGGCGACGGTTGCATGACAACGACCTTATGTGCGCGGCGTTGGTGACGATGGACCACATCTGCACCGGCACAGGATAAGGCGAAAGCGATGCATCCCACTCCCCTGTCCCGCGCCACGCTCCGCGGCCTGGATCCACGCATCGCGGTGCCGGCTTATGACCCGGCAACCGTCACCGCAGGAATCGTGCATCTCGGGCTGGGCGGGTTCCACCGTGCGCATATGGCGCGCTACACGCATGCGCTGATGAACCTTGGCGGAGATGCGCTTGGCTGGGCTATCATCGGCGCGGGGCTGCTGCCCTCCGATCGCCGCATGGCCGACGCGCTGACGCCGCAGGACGGGCTCTATACCCTGGTCGAGCGGCAGGGCGATGACGAGCATGTCGGGGTGATCGGCTCGATCGCCGAAGTGATTTTCGCCGGTGAGGATTCGTGGGCGCTGCTCGATGCGATCGACCGGCCGGAGATCCGCATCGTCAGCCTGACGGTGACCGAACATGGTTATTGCCTCAACCGCGCGACCAAGCGGCTTGATCCGGCGCATCCGGCGATCGTCGCCGATCTCGCCGACCCGCGGCAGCCGCACAGCGCGATCGGCATTATCGCCGAGGCCTATCGTCGGCGGCAGGCGGCGGGGCGGCCGGCATTCACCGCGCTCAGCTGTGACAATATCGAGCATAATGGCGCGGTGCTGAAAGACGCGGTGCTCGATTACGCCGCGCTGATCGACGCCGATCTGGCGGCGTGGATCGCGGCCGAGGCGCGCTTTCCGGCAACGATGGTCGACCGCATCACGCCGGTCACCACGACGGAGGACACCGCCGATCTGGCGGCGCATTACGGCTTGGCCGACAATTGGCCGGTGTTCGCCGAGACCTTCACCCAATGGGTGATCGAAGACGATTTCGTCGCCGGTCGGCCGGCCTGGGAGGAGGTCGGCGCACAGTTCGTCGATGATGTCGCGCCGTACGAGTTCATGAAGCTCAGGCTGCTCAACGCCAGCCATCTCGCCATCGCCGGGATCGGCCGGCTGATTGGCTATACCTATATCCACGAGACGATGCAGGACCCACTGCTGCGCCGTTACATGACTGCATTGATGGCGGGCGAGACGGCACCGACCCTGCTGCCGGTGCCGGGCGTCGATCTGGCGGCCTATCAGGCGAAGCTGGTCGAGCGCTTCGCCAACCCGCGCATCGCCGACACGGTCGAGCGGGTGAACACCGACGCCGCGCTCAACTATCTGCTCGACCCGATGCGCGACCGACTGGCGCGCGGCGAGAGCATCGAGTTGCTGGCGCTGGCGGTGGCGGCGTGGTTGCGGCGTGTGCGGGGTGAGGACGAGGCCGGCGCACCGATCGACGTGCGCCACCCGATGGCAGCGCTGCTGCGGGAGAAGGCGGTCGAGGGCGGGCGTGACCCGCGGCCGTTGCTGGGCATCGAGGAGCTGTTCGGGGAATTGGGACGGAACGAGGGTTTCGTCTCGACGGTGGGGAAGTGGCTGATGGCGCTATATGAGGCAGGTGCCGTGGCGACGATGAACCGCGCCGCGCGCCGGCAGCAGTTTTAAACCACCTACTGTATTCGGTGCGGCAGCGAGGTAATGACCCGCATGGTCCAGCAGGCTCTTCCCCGTCACTTTGTCCTGCAGGGGATCGATCACTTCACTAAAGCCGTTTCGATAGAGGCTCGAATAGTGGTCCGCGACATCGACGCACTGGCACGCATGATCGGCGCCGAGGACGAAGCAAGCCTAGATCACTACCACGAAATCTCTCTATCGGAGCAGGCGGCGATCGGTGCGCTATGCCTGCCGCCATTCTCGCCGGATCCGATCTTCTCGATGATAGGACCCTGGTCGCCGTTGAACGACGTCCCATATCTCGTTCACACGGGATTCGAATTACCTCTGATGCTCGACGGTCGAAAACCGTTCGCAGCGTTCAGTGATGCCTATCCCAGCAAATGGTTCGACGACTATCTGGCCCCTTTCGAACCTCACGTTACTTCGGGCACGATTGTGCGCCGCGTGGTCGATGAGCCGATGCCGCAACTCAAAGTCCGCCGGCCCGACCTCGCCGGCATCCGGCACGTCTATTTCGCCCTGCCGGACGAGGTGTGGCGTATCGATGCCTATCGGCAGTTGGAGGATACCCGTCGGCAATCGGGATGGAGCGACGTGCTCGAACTGCGGCTGGGCCAGTTGCTCGGCTATGAGGATTGGCAGAACGAGTGGTGGATGGAACATCGACGAACGATCGGGCGGAGCGCCTGACGCGTGCCGCGCCCCGCAACCCATAAGGATCCGCCCCCATGCGTATGATCGACCGCGACGAGGTGCGCGAACGGCTGACCTACGACCTGTGCATCCCGATCGTGCGCGAGGCGATGATCGCCTTTTCGACCGGCGAGACGCGGCAGTTGCTGCGCTCGATCATCCCGCTGAGCGAGGGGCGGCTGTTCGGGATCATGCCGGGCGCGATGGCGGCGGAAGGACCGTTCGGGGCCAAGCTGATCAGCGTGTTCGCCGGGAACTTCGCGCGCGGGCGTCAGTCGCATCAGGGCGTGGTGGTGCTGTTCGATCCCGGGAGCGGCGCGCCCGTATGCGTGGCGCATGCCGGCGAGATCACCGCGATCCGCACCGCCGCGGTAAGTGCGGTGGCGACCGATGCGCTGGCGCGACCCGAGGCCAGCCGCCTGGCGGTGCTCGGTTATGGCGAGCAGGCGACGACGCATATCCGCGCAATCTCGAAGGTGCGGCGGTTGACGCAGATCCGGGTGTGGGGACGATCGGCCGAACGCACCGCCGCGTTCGTTACCGGGATGCGCGGTGAGCTGAACATCGACATCGCGGCGAGCGGCACCGTCCGCGCCGCGGTGGCCGAGGCCGATATCATCTGCACGGTGAGCGCGGCGTTCGACCCGATCCTCGAAGCGCAATGGGTTCGGCCCGGCGCGCATGTGAATGTGGTCGGATCGAGCTATGCCGGCCCGGCGGAGATCGACAATGCGCTGGTCGCAGGCTCGCGCTTCATCGTCGACAGCCGCGAAGGCGTGCTGGCGCAGGGCGGCGAATTCCGCCGTGCGCGCGAGGCCGGGCTGATCGGCGACGACCATATCGCCGCGGAGATCGGCGAGGTGCTGGCGGGGCGGGTCGCCGGGCGGCAATCGACGGATCAGGTCACCGTGTACAAGTCACTCGGCCATGTGGTGCAGGACCTCGCCAGCGCATGGGCGCTGTACGCGTCGCCGGGATGAGGTCGTCGCGGGCACTGCGGTGATTCCCCATTCGGGGAACTACGGATAGGCCTGGAGACATCGCGTCAATATGCCGGGACCATGAAGGTTGTCGGGAGAACGACAATGATGACGGTCCTGGTGATCGACGATTCGATGACGGTGCGTGCGATCATCGAGCAGATATTGGAGGGCGAGCCGGATCTGGCGGTGATCGCCTCGGCCAGCGATGTGCCGAGCGCGCGGGCGTTGATTGCCCGCCACGCGCCGAGCGTGATCACGCTGGACCTCGCCATGCCGGGCATCGACGGACTGGCGTTTCTCGACGAGCTGGCCAGCGGACCTCACGCCCCCGTGCTGGTGGTGTCCTCACACACCAGGCCGGACTCCGCCGCGGAGCTCGACGCAATGGGGCGCGGCGCGGCGGGATGCTTCGACAAGGCCAGGCTGGTCAGCGAGGGCCGCAGATTCGCACGCGTGCTGCGCAAGGCGGCGCATCGCAAGATGTCGACGGTCCATCAGCGGGCGATGCCGCCTGTCAGGGCAGAAACGCCGCTGCCGGCATGACCGGCTCACTGAAGGCGGCGCCCTTTTCCAGGCTGTAGACCAGCCGCGTCTCGGCGGTGAATGCGTCCCAAGGCAGGCGGCCATCGGTGGCGAAATCGACCCAAAATTTGTGGACCCGCGTCACCAGTTCCTGCGGCGGTGCCTCCCCGGCCAGGCCGCGCTGGCCGGTGGCGGTGGCGAGCGTGTCGAACACGAAGGGCAGTTCGATGCCGTGGCACGCGCCGAGCTCGCCATCACAGGCCGGCGAGCGCCAGTCGAACTCGTACATGTGCGTGCGGCCCTGGTGCGCGGCGGCATATTGCCGGGCGGGCCAGCGGAAGACGAGATCGCTGAGCGCGGCGGTGAAGGCATCGCCGGCGGTGACGCCTTTCCGACCCATGCCATAGGCCTTGAGCACGGCGCGGGCATGCGGGTTGGACTTGCCGACCACCCAGCGCGCCAGCCAGCCGAACATCTTCCGCTTCACGCCGGTCGGCACGAAATAGAGCCGCATCTCCTCGGCGTTGGTGCCGATCAGCACGTCGACCGCCGCGCCGGCCCCCTTGCCCAGCGCGGCGATCGGCGGCTCCGGCAAGACATCGTCGCCGAAAACGGGAATGAAGCGGCTGATGCCGAAGACGGGTTCGTGGCCCGCGGTATCGCGCAAGTCGAGCCGTGCGAGCGGTGAGGAGACCTTTTCGATCGCGTCGAACAACGCCTCGGCGTCGGGTTTGGCGAAGCCGGCGGCGTCGGGTGTGATCTTGAGGATCTTCGCCAACTTCCTCACCAGCCGCTGCGCGATGCCGATATCGCGGACCATCGCGCCGTGGCCGCTCTCGATGATCGCGCGCTGGAACAGGCCGGTGGCGAGCGGCGAGGCGACCAGGTCGGCGATGGCCATGGCGCCGGCGGATTCGCCGAACACCGTGACATTGCCGGGATCGCCGCCGAAACTGGCGATATTGGCCTGCACCCAGGCGAGCGCGGCGAGCATGTCGCGCAGCCCCAGATTGGCCGGTACGCCGGGGATCGGCAGGAAGCCGTCGACGCCCATGCGGTAGTTGATCGCGACGCACACCACGCCCGAACGGGCGAAGCCGCTGCCATCGCTGACCGGCGCATCCTTGTTGCCGATGACGAAGCCGCCGCCATGGATGAACACCATCACCGGGGCATTCGACGCCGCGACCGGCGCCCAGATGTTGAGCGTGAGATAATCGTCGCCGCGCGTGCCGCCATCGCCGATCAGCGGCGCGACATCGAGTTGCGGGAAAGGCTTGAGCCGCTGCGGCGCGCACGGACCGGGCGCGGTGGCGTCGCGCTCGCCCTCCCAGGCGGCGACCGGTCGCGGCAGGGCGAAACGGTTGTCGCCGACCGGCGGGGCGGCATAGGGCACGCCGAGAAAGGTGCGGATGCCGTTCGTGACACTACCGCGCACACGGCCCGCGGCGGTGGCGGCAAGCGCGGCATCGACAGCGGCGGCGTCGATCATCTGGTCGGGGCTAGTCATCGCGGGGGAATAGCATTTTCGCGGGCCAGCGGGCGAGTGGGCGCGGCTGTGCCGATCGGCTTTTGGGTGATGCCACATCACGTTCCTCGCCGGCACGGGGAGGAATTGTAACGTTTCCGTTTCGCGTGCGGAATGTGCTACATCCTCCCCGCAACTCGGGGGAGAAGCGATCATGAAATATCTCCATTTCGTCTTCGGTGTCATCGCCTATTCCGCCTTTTTCGGCGTGTTCCTCTATTTGATCGGCTTCGTCGGCGACCTGTATGTGCCGGTCAGCGTCGATCGCGGGCCGGCGGCGGTGCCGGGCGTGGCGGTGGTGTTCGATCTGCTCGCGGTCGCGGTGTTCGGGGTGCAGCACAGTGTGATGGCGCGCAGCGGGTTCAAGGCTGCGCTGACCCGCATCGTGCCGCCGGTGCTGGAACGCAGCGTCTATGTGCTGATGAGCAGCGCCGCGCTGGTGGCGATGTTCGTGCTGTGGCGGCCGATCGGCATCGTGCTGTGGGACGTGCAGGCGATGTGGCTGCGTGAAGTGCTGTGGGGGCTGTTCCTGCTCGGCTGGGGAATCGTGTTCGTCACCACCTGGCTGCTCAACCATTTCGAGCTGTTCGGCCTCGCCCAGCATTGGCGCAACGTACGCGGCGTCGAAGCGCCGGCGCCGGTGTTGCGCGAGCCGCTATTCTACAAATGGGTGCGGCATCCGCTCTATTCGGGCTTTCTGCTGTCCTTCTGGGCGATCCCGACAATGACCGTCGGCCATGCCCTGCTGGCCGGTGGCATCACGCTCTATGTGTTGATCGCGATCAGTTACGAGGAACGCGACCTGCTGCGCTTCTTCGGGACGGGATACGCCGATTATCGCCGGCGCGTTGGCATGCTGGTGCCGGGATTGGGGAAGGCGAAAGCCTGACTCTCGCGACGAGCCTACCAAAAAATTACGTTAACCATCAAGTGTTTCGCCGCGAGACAGGGGCAAATCCGATGCGGTTTCGGTAACGAAAATCCGCTACAGCGCTACGCGCCGGTGTGGTCCGGCACGGGATGTACGCGCGCCGATGGATTTGTTCGCGATCAGGGAATGGTTTCGCATGCGCCGGCTGAGCCGGGTCGGCGCGCTGGGAATCGCGTTCGCGATCTGCGCCGGCGTGTCGGCGCATGCCGCTTTGCGCGCGATCGCATCGCGGCCCGAGGTGGTCGCCGAGGCCCCGCCGCCGCCGGTCGGTTACGAGGCGGAGGAGCATTTCCCCGGCGCAGCGGCACTCTATGTCGACGATCCCGCGCCGGTGCCCGCCGTCGCCGGCCAGCCGGAGGAAACCGCGATCGCCGGGGCGACCGGCAGCATCGCGCTGCCCGACCTGCCCTTGCCGCCCGATGCCGGCGATTATGCCGCCGATGCCAGCATCCACCCGGCCCAGCCCTTTTCGATGGCCGCCGCCAGCACCGCCGACCGCAGCCGCGCGCTGCAATGCCTGACCGCCGCGGTCTATTACGAGGCCGCGCGCGAGCCCGATGCCGGGCAGCAGGCGGTGGCGCAGGTCGTGCTCAACCGCGTGCGGCACCCGGCCTTTCCGGCGACGGTGTGCGGCGTGGTCTATCAGGGATCGGAACATAGCGGCTGCCAGTTCAGCTTCGCCTGTGACGGCTCGGCCGCGCGGACGCCGAGCCAGGAATATTGGATTCGCGCGGCAAAGGTCGCGGCGGCGGCGCTGGGCGGGCGCGTGTTCGCGCCGGTGGGCCTCGCGACGCATTACCACACCTATGCCGTGACCCCGCGCTGGAACCGCAGCCTGGTGATGACCGCGGCGATCGGCGCGCATTTCTTCCATCGCTGGCAGGGCTGGTGGGGCACGCCGGCGGCGTTCAATCAGGGGTACAAGGGCGGCGAGCCCCTGCCCGCGCCACATCCGCGCGCCGAGGCCGCGCCGGTGCTGGCGGCGATCCCGGCACCGCCGGTGGTCGCGGCGCGCGTGACGGCGCCGGCGGCGATCCAGCCGGCCTATGCGCAGAGCGGCAAGCCGCTGGTGGCGCTGCCCGCCGCGCCGCGCGCGCAGGCCCAGGCTTCGTCGGTGGTGCCGCCGGGGTATCAGAGCGATGACTCGCAAATCCTCGACCGGTGGAAGGATTCGGGGAAACCGATCCGCTGATCATGCTTCCTTCTCCCCTTGTGGTTGAAGGTGGCGCGCAGCGCCGGTTGAGGGGGTTTCCATAACGCAACTCCGCGTTATTCCCCCTCACCCTTCCCATCGCTGCGCGATGGGCCCCTTCCCTCTCCCACAAGTGGAGAGGGAGATGACCTACTTCCCCAAGAACCGGTCGAACCACGCCACCGTGCGCTTGCGCACATCGGCGACATTGGCCGGACCGCGAATGCCATGACCTTCCTCGGGGTAGATCACCAGGCTGGTCTCGACGCCCATGTCCTTCAGCGCATGCCAATATTCGACCGACTGGGTCGGCGGCACCTCGATGTCGCGCTCGCCGACATAGATGAAGGTCGGCGTCTTCGCCTTCTTCATATGATAGATGGCCGAGACGTCCTCATAGGCCTTGGGGTCGTCGTACATCGTCTTGCCGAAGAAGGGCAGCATCCACTGGTCGATGCCGTTGGTGCCGTAATAACTGATCCAGTTGGACAGGCCCGCCCCGGCGACGATCGCCTTGAAGCGGTTGGTCTGGGTGTTGGCCCACATCGCCATGAAGCCGCCATAGCTGCCGCCGGTCAGGCCGAGCCGCGCATCGTCCACCGGTGCCACCTTCTCGACCGCGTCGATGCCGGTGAGGATGTCGCGCAAATCGCCGCCGCCGAAGTCGCGCTTGTTGGCGGCGGTGAACGCCTCGCCCTGGCCGTAGCTGCCGCGCGGATTGGGTAGGAAGACATAGTAGCCGGCGGCGAGCAGATCGGCGCTGGCACCGCGCTGGATATAGCTCGGCACGTTGGCGGCGGCGGGGCCGCCATGAACGACGGTGACCATGGCGTGCTTCACCGCGGGATCGGCGCCCGGCGGGGCGAGCAGCCAGCCCTGCACATCGAAGCCGTCATTTTTCCAGGTGATGTTGCGCGCCTCCGCCAGCACGGGCGCTGCGTCGTTGTCGTGGGTGATCTGCACCGGCGCAGCGGATCTACCAGCAAATATTGCGGCGGCATGTGAAAAGTCTTGGGCGACCAAGGCTACCCGTGAGCCGTCCGCGGAAAAAGCCGCGCGCCCATCGCCCGCGCTCGCGCTGATAGGCTTGCTGAACCACGTCATCAGAAACGAGTTAGTCCGCTGCCCATCTACCCAAAATTTCACTTCCGTGATCTGGAAGGCTTCGCCGCTCAAAGCTGTTGCCCGCAATCCCCCCCGGGTCCAAGCAATGGAAGTGAAGGAAGCCTTCTGCTCGGCGCTAATGTTGATGACGTCGCCACCGGCGACGGGGACGATACACAGATCGCCACCAACCGAACCGAAATCGCTCATCAAGCCGCAAATGAAAGCCACCCACTTGCCGTCTGGGGAGAGGCGCGGAAAGTTGATCTGCGTCTTCGGCTTGGCGATGTTGCGCACGTCGCCGGTGCTGCCGTCGATTGCGTCGAGCGTCGCGACCCACCAATTATTGTCGCCATTGCCGACCGCCGTCGTCGCGACGAAACCCCGGCCATCGGGCGTCCAGTCATATTCATAGACGTAACGGTCCGCCGGCGAGACGGGCTTGACCGCCGCCGCCGCGACCGGCGCGCCGCCGGCGTCGAACACCGCGAGGCGCTGTTCGTCGCTATGTTCGCCGATCTCGCCGACCTGGCGCACGCCGGCCTGGGTCGCGCCCGATTCCTTGGCCGCGCCGATCGTCACCAGCAGGGCGATGCGCTTGCCGTCGGGCGACCAGCGCGGGGTCTGGGCGATGCCGCCGATCGTCGCGATCGTGCGCTGGGTCTTGCCGCCATCGACCATCAGCGTGACGGTGTGGGCGGCGCGATCACGCGCGAGATAGGCCAGGCTGCCATCGGGGCCGAAGGTCAGGCCGGCATAACCACATTTCGCGCACGGATCGACGGTGCGCAGCACCTTGCCGGTCTTGGCCGAACGCAGCGTGACCACCTCATGATCGGCACTGCCCTCTTCGATCGTGGCGATGACATCGCCCTTGGGTGCCAGCGCCAGACCGCCATATTGATGAATCGGTGCGGCGAGCGACGGGGTGGCGGCAGTAGCGGCGAGCAGGATGGCGGCGAAACGCAGGCGCATGAACGAGGATCTCCGGGGAGTGATGCGGCGGGATAGCACAGCGGCGGCGCCCCGCAAGCGCGCGCCCGCGCCGCACGATGACGAATCGATCCTATCTTCGCCCCCGCCAAAAGCGGTATAACGTCCAGATCGGGTGCAATTCAGATGGGGAGCACAACCATGGCGACGCAGTTTCCAGGTGACCGTTCGCAGGGGATGATCGAGCGCATCAAGCGCCTGCTGCTCAGCCCTGCAGCGGAATGGGCGGCGATCGATGCCGAGCCGATGACGGCCAAGGGCATCTTCATCAGCTGGGCCGTGCCGCTCGCGGCGATCGGGCCGATCGCGCTGGTGATCGGCGGTCTGTTGTTCGGCTATGGGGTGTGGCATCCACCGCTGCGCTTCTTCATGTCGATGGCGATATCGACCTATGTCATGTCGCTGATCGGCACTTTCGTGCTGGCACTGATCATCGACGCGCTGGCGCCGAGCTTCGGTGCCGCGAAGAATCCAGTGGCGGCGATGAAGGTCGCGGCCTTTTCCTATACGGCGGCCTGGCTGGCCGGCATCGTCAACATCATTCCGATGCTCGGCATCCTTGCCATCGTCGGCGTGTACAGCCTCTACCTGCTGTGGATCGGCCTGCCGCTGTTGATGAAGCCTCCCGCGGACAAGGCCGTACCATATTTCGCGGTGACGCTGGTTGTCGGCGTGGTGGTGATGATCGTCGCCACCACCATCGCGTCGAGCGTGACCTATCGCGCGATCGGCTCGCCCTTCGCGCTGAGCGCGGTAGGCGGCGATACCGTCGGCGGCACCGTCTCGGTGCCTGGTGTCGGCTCGGTCGATCTCGGCGCGGCCCAGGCGGCCGTCGACAAGATGAAGACCGCGACCGCGCAGATGCAGGCCGATCAGGCGAGCGGGCATAGCTCGGCGGTGCCGGTCGCGGCGTTGCAGGGCATGTTGCCGGCCTCGATTGCCGGCTTCACGCGCGGCGATGTCGAGACGCAGAGCGGTGGCGCCGCCGGCATCAATGGCAGCACGGCCAATGCGCGCTACAGCCAGGGCGAGCAGAGCTTCCGCCTGTCGGTCTCCGATATCGGCGCGCTGGGCGCGGTGGCGACCCTCGGCGGCGCGTTGAACGTGCAGTCGAGCAAGACCACAGCCACGGGCTATGAGAAGACCGAGATGGTCAATGGCGCGATGGTCAATGAGCGCTGGAACAACCAGGACCATTCGGGCGAATATTCGACCATGGCGGCGAGCCGCTTCACCGTCTCCGCCGAGGGCAGTGCGCCGAGCATCGACGTGCTCAAACAGGCGGTCGCGGCGATCGACGCCGGCAAGCTGGCCGATCTGGCGAAGTAAGGCTTTAGTTCGTTTCAGCAGAGCTGAAACGGGAGCGGGCCGGCACCGCCCTCAGTATAGCTGCAACAATTACGGCACCGTCACGGTCATCTGCGCCGGCTGATTGACGGTGATCACCCCGGCCCAGGCGCACATCAGCTTGCAATTGGTGTCGAGCGCCGGAAGGCTGGCGATCGTCACCGTCGGCGTGCCCGGAATCCACGGCGCGGGGATGACCGGCAGGCACGGCATCGGCGTGAGCACACCAAGCGCCGCCGCGGTGGCAGCGGCTACGGTCGGATTGGCGGCGCTGCTGCACATGCCGAACGGCGTGATGTTCACGATCGGCACGTTGTCCATGATGTTGCCGGATGGGAAATTGCACGCGCTGACGCGGTTGACCGGCAGCACGTTGAACGGCGCGGGGGCCGCACCGAAGCTGCACTGGAGGATGGCGGTCGAGGTTACGTCCGGGGTGGACATGGGGTGGTCCTTGAATTTGCCTTCACAACACATGTTCCCCGGCGAAGGCCGGGGCCCAGTTGGGGAACGGGAATGGCGACGCACATCGCTTCATTACCCCCGCCTTCCCAACTGGGCCCCGGGCTTCGCCGGGGAGCGGATTGGCCTGAGAGACGGAGCTACCGACTGGCATATTGCCCGTCCTTCTGCCGCTCGCGCCGGATGCCGTCGATCAGGTCCGCCGCGTGGATCGCCGGGGGCGTGCGGGCCACCGCCATCAGCGCGGCGTAGCGCAGCACGTTGATGATCGCCCCGCCAGCCAGTTCGTAATCGCGCGCGATGGTGACGAAATCGATTTCCCCGTCGATCTTCACGCCCTTCGCCGCGGCGAAGGTATCGCGCCACAGCTTCAGGCGCTGCTCGGCATCGGGCATCGGGAACAGGATCGACGACTGGAAACGCCGCGCGAACGCCTCGTCGAGATGGTTCTGCTGGTTGGTCGCGAGGATGGCGAGGCCGGGATAATCCTCCAGCCGCTGGAGCAGATAGGCGATCTGCTGGTTGGCGTGGCGATCATTGGCGGAACTGGCATCGGTGCGTTTGCCGAACAAAGCATCGGCCTCGTCGAAGAACAGGATCCAATTGTGGTGCGCGGCATGGTCGAACAAGGTCGCAAGGTTTTTCTCGGTCTCGCCGATCCATTTCGACACCACGCGCGACAGGTCGACGCGGTAAACGGCGACGCCATAACGCTTGCCGAGCAGCGCTGCGGTGAGTGTCTTGCCGGTGCCGGGGCCGCCATAGAACAGGCAACGGTAACCGGGCTTGAGCCGCTGGGCGAGGCCCCAGTCCACCATCAGCGTCTCGCCATATTCGACCCAGCGACCGATCATCTCGACCTGTTCGCGAACACGCGCGTCGAGCACCAGATCTTCCCACTCCAGCGGCGTGGTGATCGGCGTGGCGGGGAATTCGGCCGAGGCCTGGGCGACATAATCCTCACCCCTGAGCAGCAGGTGCAGCCCCGGCGCGGAGACGCGCAGTGCGCCCGACAAAGGCGGCTCGTCAGGGTGGCGCGGCTCGACCACCAGCACGCCGCGCCGGACCAACGGCGCATCGGGCGCGAACAGGTCGGCGAGCAGCAGCCGCGCAGCGCGATCCTCACCGGCGAGCAGGAACATCGCGGTCTCGGCGGTGGGCAGGAAGCCGCTATGCGACTGGCCGCTGACCCCGCCAAACTCGGTGAAGCGTCGCCCGGTCGCCTGGTTGGTGAGCAGGAACGGGTCGAGCGCGGCGGGCGCGACATAGGGCGCGACCGCCAACGCCAGCACCAGCCGCTCGGCCAGCGACAGATCGAGCGCACGGACCAGATCGACATAGGGCCCGGTGGCGCGGGAAAGCGATGGCGGGCCGGGTGGCTCGGGCGTTTCCTCCCCGTCCCCCTGCCCGCCATAGGCCGCAAAACGCGCGCCCATCACCGCCTCGAGCCAGCCGAGTTCGCTCGCCACGACGCGTCCATTGGCGGCGAGGCGCCGCTCGGCGGGCATGGCGCTCACCAGGTCACCTGCAGCGGCTGGGGCATCCAGCGGTGGAAGATCGTCGCGAAGCTCCACGGCACCCGGTCGACCAGCACGTCGAAGCCCTTGCGCTGGACTTGCAGCCGCCATGTCTCCTCCTCGTGGCGCAGCCGCCCGTCACGTTGCAGGAAAGTTTCGCGCAGGCCTTCGATCGAGGTGCCGGCGATGATCGGCCAGTTGGCGACGACCGCGCCGAGCAGCCCGTCGCACAATTCGAGATCGGCGGGCCCTGCCGCGAATGAGGGCAAGACAGGCTGCGCCGTCGGGAGGCCGCAGAGCAATTTGTTGAGCACCAGCTCGTGCTCGGGCGCATCGAGGCGTTTATCGGCCATATATTGCAGCAGATGCACCGCGCGCGACATCGCGTCGATCCCGTCGATATGCTGCTTACCCTCCGCATCGGTGGTCAGCACGCCGAGCCGCTCGAACAAGGCCGGCAGATAAGGCGAGAGCAGGACGAGGCCGGCATTGGCGATGAAGATCGGCTGGCCATCTTCGGCGAGGGGCGGTTCCTCGGTGTCAGTGGTGGGTGCCGGATCGGCCGGGGGCGGGTCCTTGGCGACAGCCTTTGACGGCGACGGTGAGCGGCGCAGCGCGGCGGCCAGCGCGGTGTCGCCGGCGGCCAGAGCGAGGCGCGCCGCCTCGGCGCGCAACGGCGCGGCGGGTGTGTCGTCGACAAGGCGGGTGACGAGCTGTGCGATGCCCCGCCTGATATCACGATCCGGCGCGGCGGCCAGATCGAGCAGCAAGGCCCAGAGTTGCGCAGGATCGAGCCGGCGCGCGCCGAACGACGCCGTGCGGCGATGCGCAGCGGCGAGCAGCATCGCGGCGTCGATCCATCCGCGCGCAGCGCGCGGCGCGAAGAGATGGACGAGCCGGCCGAGTACCTCTGGCGGCAGAATCGCGACCCAGCGCGCGCGGGCCGTGGCGCTGCCGCGCTGATCGCGAAGATGCGCGACCAGACCGGGTTCGGCGCGGTCCAGTCCTTCGGCGAACCAGCGTGCGAAGAGTGCCGCGTCGCCGGAGCTGGCCGGGGCGCCATCGAGCCAGGCGAGCAGCCGCGCCAGATCGAACCCCTCCGCTCTCTTCGGCGCGGGTACCGGCGGCGGCGGCGCGGTGGCGGCAGGCAACGGCGCGGCCAGCTCGGCAAGGTCGATCTCCGCCCCGTCGAGCGCGGCGGCGGCGGCGCGCAGCATGATATCGAGACGACCGGCGGCATCGCGCCCGGCAAGCAGCGGCGCAAGCGGCCCGTCATGTCGCACTGCCCAGGGCGCAAGCCGTTCGAACAGGCGGCGGCGCGCGGCGGCGTCGAGCGGCAGGATCGCGCGCCGCAGCCGTTCGATCACCGCCTCGCGCGTGGCGCCGGCGAACAGCCAGGCGAGTTCGGCATCGCTGCGCGCGGCAAGGCCGGCGAGCAGTTCGAGCGGTGCGCCGCGCGTCGCCGACCACCAAGGGGCGCTGCCATGCTCGAGCCAGTGTGCGACAAGCGCCAGATCGTCGAAGCGCGCGCCGGGGCGGCCGGGCATGTCGGCAATCCCGATCGTCTCGCCGCGCAGCAGGCCCGCGAGCAGCGCCGGCACGTCCGCCGGCATCGACCCGACCGGCAGATCGGGCGCGAGGCAGGCAAGGATTTCCTCCGGCAATAACCACGCCCCGAGCCGCGCGATCAGAGCCGGGATATCGGCCGGCGTGGCGCGGGCTATGCGACGCAGCAAGGCGGCGAACCATGGCGCATCGCGCACCGCGAGATCGGGCAGATCCTCACCGGCGTCGGGCGGGCGGCCGGTGCGCAAGAACAACTCGACGCGCTGGCGCAGATCGGCGTCGCCGGTGCGCGGCGCCGAGCGCAATATTTCCATCAGGGCAGCGGGCGGCGGCGCGCCATCGAGATCCCGCGCAGCGTGACGGATACGCGCAGCCACCTCTTCGACGGGCGCATCGGCGGCGTCGGCGATGCCGTCGAGCAGGTGCCGGGCGAGCGCGCGTGGATCGAAGCGCGCGCCGGCGGTGCGCGCGAGCCACGCCACCGCCAGCGTCCAGATAACACGTTCGAAGCCGGCGGCATCGCACGGTGCCAAAGCCGCGACCGCGTGCAGCCGCGACAGCGCCGCGAGCTGATCGGCCACGGCGTCGGCATGGACCGGATCAAGCGTCGCCAGCAGCCGGTGACGATCGCGCGTCGCGAGTTCCGCGGCGAGCCGGTCGAGCGCACCGGGCTCG
>NZ_JAQGLG010000029.1 GCF_028292965.1 Sphingomonas bacterium
GCCCACTCCCCCCACCCCACCTCCCAAGGCATTATCCTGAATGGGAGGTGGGGTGGGGGAGTGGGCTGGCACCGCATCCGCGTGAGCGGATCAAAGACTCAGTTTTTCGATCTGGTCGTTGAGCGCCTGGATCGAGGCGACGAGGCGCTGACGATCGGCCCTGCTGGCGGCGAGTTCGTTCCTGGTCTCCCCCAGTTCCATCGCCCGTGCGGCGATGCGCGCGTCGAGCGTGGCGTTGGAGCGTTTGAGGTCGGCGATGCGGCGGGCGCGGGTCAGCACGCGTTCGATCCGCGCGGTCAGCACCTCGAAGGCGAAGGGTTTGGCGACATGGTCGTCCGCCCCGGCGGCAAGCGCCTCGACCGCCGCGGCGGGGTCGCTGCGGCCGGTGAGCATGATGACAGGCAGGTCGGCGGTGTCGCGGCTGCCGCGGATCTCGCGCAGCACATGCACGCCGGACATGCCAGGCATGACCATGTCGAGCAGCACCAGATCGAACCCCCGCGCGGCGATCAGGTCGAGCGCCTCGGGACCGTTGTCGCACAGCACCGCGAGGTAACCGAGATGGCCGAGCCGTTTGCCGATCACCGCCAGGTTGGTGCGGCTGTCATCGACCGCCAGCACGGTACGCACCGGCCCGCGGCGCGGGCTGGCCGTGTCTTGCTCGCCGAAAAGCTCCATGACGTGTAATCCCGTTAATTGGTCGGGGCAATGGTACGTCGGGGAGCGTCACCGAAAGGTTAACGCCACGGCAACCATGTTGCCCTCATCCCGAGCGCACTGTGCGCCATGCTTCGGCGATCTCGGCTAGGGTCGAGGCGACGTTGCGGAACGGCGCCGGATCATTGCCGAGGCTCGCTGCAACGATCGAGTTGCGCGCGCCGTTATAGAGCCGCGACAGGGTAACCGCGACATCGCCGCCGCTGTCGAAGTCGAGCCCGGACTCGAGCGCGAAGAGGATCGCGGTGGCGCGGGTCAGCTTGTCGCTCTTCATGGCGTATTGCTGGTTTTCGGTTGCCCAGGCGGCGGTGCGCAGCGCGCGGATCGCTTCCTCGTAGAGCAACTGCACCAGCGCCGGGCCGTCCGCCTCGGCGGTGCGGCCGGAGGCGTCGACCTGACGATAGGTTTCCTCGGGGTCGCGCCCGAAGATCGAGGCATAAGCGGCCATGATCAGTTGTTCGGCTTGTTCCAGGCGGCGATTTGCGCCGTCAGGAAACTCTGCGTCGATTTATAGGCAGCGACCTGCGCATCCATCGCGGAATATTGCTGGGTCAGGCGCGTCTTGACCGCATCCTGCTGCGTGTTGAGCTTGTCCTGCTGGTCGGAGAGATCGGATTTGACCGCGGTATAGTGGATCGTGCTGGCGGACAGGCCGATCTTGCTGTCGAGCGCGGCGTCCGAGATTGCGCTCAGCGCCGCGCCGATGCCGGCGCCGCTGGCGCCGAAGCCGTTGGCGAACATCGCCTCGACCGCGTCCGGCCAGTCGGTGAGCGCCTTTTGCAGCACGTTGCTCTTCACACTCAGCGTGCCGTCGCGGTTGGTCGCCACGCCGATCTCGGCCAGCGTCGTCGGTGCACCGGTAGCGCCGCCGGTGACGAGGTTGGTCAGCGGCAGCGCGGTCAGCGAATGCGCCAGCGCGGCGGTCGCGCTATCCTGGTTGAGCGTGCCGGTGATCGGGTCGGTCGCCTCGACGACGACCGCGTGAAACTCGTTATAGGTCGAGACATAGTCGTTCACCGCCTGGGTCAGCGCGCTGGTCGGGCGGCTCGAGCCGAGCGTCGTCGTGCCGGTTGCGGAAAGCGTGATCTTCACGCCGGAGACGAGGTCGGAGAAGCTGTTGCTGGCGCGCTCGACCGACACGCCGTCGAGGCTTAGCGCGGCATTGGTCGCGGCGGTGCCGATCGTGGTGCCGGTCTCGCCGACGCCGATGTTGAGCGTCGAGAGCGCCGGGGTGTCGCCGGCAAGGGTGAAGGCTTGGGCGCTGCCCGTGGCGCCCTTCAACGTCAGCCGCGCCGTGCCGTCGACATCGGTGATCACCGACGCGGTGACACCGGCCTTGGCAGCATTGATCGCGCTGGCGATGCCGTCGAGCGACTGATGGGTCGAATCGATCGCGATCGATATCGGCGCCGCCGCGCCGGCGGTGAAGCCGGTCATCGTGCCGCCGGCGACCGTCGCCGTGCCGAAGGTCAGCGTCAGATTGCCGGTGCCGATCGCGGTGGTGCGATCCGCGACCGGCGTCGCGGTGGTTGCGGTCTGTGCCGCGGCGAGGCGGGTGACAGTGAGCGTGGCACTGAGATTGCCGACTGTGCTGCCGACGATCGGTGTCACGCCGGCAACGCCGCTGTTGGAGCTGGTCGGCTGGGTCACCAGCGACCCGCCCTGGATCAGCGTGGTCAGGGCCGAAGCGAAGCCGGAGATGCCGCTTTGCAGCTTGGAGACTTGGGAAATCTGCGCCGTGACCGCCGTGGTCTTGGTGGTGATCGCCGAGGTCTTGCCGGCAAACTGCGCGTTGACCAGCGAGGTGACGATCGCCGCCGTGTCGATGCCCGAACCGGCGCCGAGCGCGAGCGCGATCTGCGAGGCGGAACTGGCCGTTGGCGTCGTCGTGGTCATGGCATCAGCCCCGGCAAGATGGTCATCAGTATAAACGGCCGCGCGCGCATCTTGTTTACCCTTTCACGCCGTTTTCGTCGAAGCGCGCGCTCTCCGGCACCGGCACGACCGGTGCGGTCCCGCCAGCCTCGGCGTTGAGGCCGAAGACGAAGGCGAGAATCGTCGCGATCGAGACATAGAGATCGTCGCGGATCTCCTGGCCTTCGCGGCTAGTGTAATAGAGCGCGCGGGCGATGGCGGGGTATTCGAGGATTGGCACGCGGTTCTCGCCGGCCAGCTCGCGGATCGCCGCGGCGACCACGCCGCGACCCTTGGCGACCACCACCGGCACCTGATCATTGTCGCGATCGTAGCGCAGCGCGACGGCGAAATGGGTCGGGTTGGTGAGGATGACATGCGCCTCGGCAACGGCCTTGCGCATGCTGCGCTTGGCCATGGCGTGCTGGCGCTGGCGCATCGCACCCTTGGCCTCGGGCGAGCCTTCGCTTTCCTTGTGCTCGTCCTTGATTTCCTGCTTCGACATTTTGAGCTTGCTGAGCAGGCGCAGGATCTGGACCGGCACGTCGACGCCGGCGATCAGCACCAGCCCGAAGGCCATGGCGAACATGATGCCCATCAGCGTGCCGCCGAGCGAGCTTACCGCGCTGTTGAGATCGGACGACATCAGCCCGAGCGTGACGCGGGTCGACTTCCACAGCACGTAGCTACCGATGCAGCCGAGCAGCACGACCTTGAGCAGCGATTTGCCCAGCTCGATCCAGCCCTGCGGCCCGAAGATACGCTTGAGGCCGGCGGCGGGGTCGATGCGCGATGCCTTGGGGGCGAGCAGCGAGCCGTTGAACTGCAACGCGCCGAGCCCGGCCTGGCTGAGGATCGCGGCGACGATGGTGACGACGAACAGCGAGGCGATCGACGGCACCAGTTTCCATCCGGCTTCGGCGAGCGGGCGGAAGGGCGAGAAATCCTCGATGTCGCTGTGATTGAACTGGAAGCCCGCGGCCATCACCGCCTTGCACGCCGCGACCAGCGAAGGGCCGAACATCATCATCCAGCCGCACCCCGCCATCACCACCAGGGCGGTGGCGAACTCGCGGCTGCGGAGGATGTCGCCCTTTTCGGCGGCGTCGTTACGCCGCTTGGTTGTTGGGCTTTCCGTCTTTTCGCCGAATTCGTCAGCCATCAGCCAAGCACCAGATGCTGGGTGGCCGAGAGCGCCTCGTTGATGATGACGAACATGTAATCGCCCATCGCGGGGAACGACATGGCGAGCGCCAGCACGCCGACCGCGAGGCTGACCGGCAGGCCGACCGCGAACAGGTTGAGCGCCGGCGCGGCGCGCGAGATCATGCCGACGACGATGTTGAGGCAGAGCAGCAGGAAGCCGACCGGCAGCGCGAGCAACAGCCCGGCGAGGAAGGTATAGCCGCCGAACATGGCGATATTCTCGAGCTTGTCGGCGCCGAGCCAAGCCTGGCCGGGCGGCAGCGCCTCAAAGCTCTTCACGATCATCTCGACGAGCATGAGGTGGCCGTTGACGCTGAGGAACAGCAGGGTCAGCAGCAGCGAGAAGAACTGGCCGAGCGCGGTCGAGCTGCGCCCGTTCTGCGGATCGATCGCCGAGGCGAAACCGAGCCCCATCGAGGTGCCGATCACTTCGCTGGCCAGCATCGGCGCGGCAAAGGCGATCTGCAGCACGAAGCCGATCGCGAAGCCGACCAGCGCCTCGGCCGCGACCGACATGATGGTGAGCAGCGAGAAGATCTGCGCCGGCGGCACGATCGGGTGAACGGCCAGCACCAGCACGCCGATCGCGCCCGACAGCGAGATGCGCACGGTCAACGGCACCGACACCTGGCTGAAGATCGGCGCGGCGATGAACGCCGCGCTGATCCGCACCATGACGAACACCAGCGCCCAGAGCTGCGGCTCGATCGAGAGGCCGAAGCCGAGCATCAGGCGGGCGTTGCGTTTCGGGTGGCGGAGTGAAGAGAGATGTTCGCGCGGGGGCGCGGAGGCGCGGAGGGGTTGCGCCCGTAGCTGGTGTTCCGCCCGACCACGAAAAATTGCTCGTCACCCCGGACTTGTTCCGGGGTCCACCATGCCGAAAAATCAATCCTCTGGGCGTTTGCGGAACGGTGGATGCCGGAACAAGTCCGGCATGACGGAAGCTTGACGACGGTTTCGCGGCGACGCGGTGCGCGAGCTGGACGCGCAACACCTCCGCGCCTCCGCGCCTCCGCGCGAACCCCCTTCTTGAAAAGCTTCATCGTACCAGGTCGGGGATGCGCTCGAAGATGCCCAGCGTGAAGTCGCTGAGCAGCCCGAGGATCATACTGCCGAACACCATGATCGAGATCGCCACGACGATCAGCTTGGGGATGAAGGACAGGGTCTGCTCGTTGATCGAGGTCGCCGCCTGGACCATGCCGATGATCAGCCCCGACAGCAGAGCCGGGATCAGGATCGGTGCGGCGGCGAGCGCCAGCACCCACATCGTCTGGTTGGCGATGGTCAGGAAATAGTCTGCGTCCATGCTGCGCTAACTCACGAAACTGTTGGCGAGGCTGCCCATGGTCAGTGCCCAGCCATCGACCAGCACGAACAGCAGCAATTTGAACGGCAAGGAGATGATCGTCGGCGACATCATCATCATGCCGAGCGACATGAGGACGGTGGCCACGACCAGATCGATGACGATGAACGGCAGGAAGACGAGGAAACCGATCTGGAAGGCGGTCTTCAACTCGCTGGTGACGAAAGCCGGGAGCAGCACCGAGAAGGGGATGTCGTCGGCCTTGGCATAGGGCCCGCTCTTGGCGAGACCGGCGAACAGGGTGATGTCGGCCTTGCGCGTCTGCTTGGCCATGAAGCTGTGCAGCGGCACCGCCGCGGTCTTGATCATCTCGGTCGCGGGCATGGTGCCGGCCGCATAGGGCTGGATCGCGGTGGTGTTGATCTGGGTGATCACCGGCGCCATCACGAAGAAACTGAGGAACAGCGACAGGCCGATCAGCACCTGGTTGGGCGGGCTGTTCTGCAGGCCCAGCGCCTGGCGCACGATCGACAGCACGATGATGATTCGCGTGAAGCTGGTCATCATCAGCAGGATGCCGGGCAGGATCGTCAGCAGACCCATGATGATGAGGATCTGCAGGCTCAGCGCGAGCGGGGCCTTGCCACCGCCGAGATCGCCCAGCGCATGGTCGACCGCGTCGCCGGCGCCCAGTGCTGCGGGCGCAGCGACATGTGCGGCCGACGCGGCGGCCGGGGCCGCCTGGGCCAGAGCGGGATGCGCGACGATCAGTGCGAAGACGATCGCCAGCACGAGCAGGGCGATTTTGCCCCAGGGCGAACGCTTGGCGACGGGCGCCTTGATCAGCGCTGGGCCGGTGCCCTTGCGGGTGACCGTGATGGTCATTTCGGCGCGTCCAGCTTGTCGACCAAAGTGACGCCGCCGCGACCGACCGAGATGAGCAGCTTCTTGCCTTCGAATTCGAGCACGGCGAGGCGCAGGCCGGGCGAGATCATCATCGTCTCGACCACCTTGAGCATGCGGTTGGCGGGCTGGCCGGGCAGGCGGCTCTCGAGCTTGCGCCATGCCCACAGACAACCGATCATCAGGCCGCAGACCAGCGGCAGCAGTACGATGAGCTTCAGGACATAGGACCACATCATGGCGCGTCAGGCCCGCTTGTCGGGCGAGACGAGCTCGGTCATGCGCACGCCGAAGCGGTCGCCGACCATGACGACTTCGCCGCGGCCGATCAGCGTGCCGTTGACCAGCACGTCGAGCAGTTCGTTAGACTGACGGTCGAGCTCGATGACGCTCGATTCGCTCAGTGCGAGCAGCTCGCGCAGCGTCAGGCTGGTCGAGCCGATCTCGACGGTCAGCTTGACGTCGACGTCCTGCAACAGGCGAAAGTTCGCCGCCAGGCTGGCGTCGACGGGGAATCCCCCGGTCATGTCGTTCATTGAAATTCCCCAAGTTCACGGGTGATCTGGTTGAGCTTGATGGCGGCCTTGCCGTTCGAGGTGCCGACGGTGCCCGAGCCGAGGCGATCGCCGCCGACCATCACGGGCACGTCCTTGTCGACGCTGATCGGGATGACGTCGCCGATCTTGAGTTCCATCAAGGTGGCGAGCGAGATGATCGGCTCGGCCAGCACGGAGCGGATCGGGAAACGCACGCCCATCACGGCGCGGGTCAGGCCGGTGCGCCAGGCGGGGTCCTGCTCGGCGGTCTTGGACAGCACCTTGCCGTTCAGCGACGGGGCATAGGGTTTGAGCGCGACGACCGGATAGAGCAGGTCGATGAAGATCGGCTTGGCATTGCCCGCGGCGATGCCGATGCGGGTGACGACCAAGGCATCGTCGCCGTCGAGCCCGCTGAGCATCGCCGGGTTGGACTCGGGATGGCCGGTGGTGAATTTCAGGCGCGCCAGCGGCTCCCAGGCGACACGCATCGGCTCCGCGAGCATGTTGCCGATGCGCGACACGATCGCTTCGGCCGAAGGCGAGAATTCGCTCGGCAACTCATGCGGTGCATGGCCGGTGCCGCCGAAGAACAGGTCGAGCATCTCCATCACGAAGCGCCCGTCGAACACCGCCAGCGCGGCACCGTTGCCGGGCGCGATCTCCAGCGGCAGCCAGGCGGTCAGGGTCTCGGCGCGCTCGGCGCGATAGTCGGCGAAGCGCTGCACGGCGAGCGGCTCGGCAAAGGTACGCACCTCCTGGCGCAGCAACGGCTCGAACACGGCGCGCAACGAACGCGCGAGCCGTGCCGAGAGGTGCTGCACCGTGTGCAGATCGCCGAACGGATTGAGATTGGCGACACCCAGCGCGACGTGATCCGCCTGCCGGTTGCGCTCGCGCCGTTCGGGCGCATCTGGTGAAGGGCTGTTAACCATGCCCGTTCACTGAACGATGAAATTGGTAAAGTAGACGTTACCAACCCCGCCAAAACCCTCTTTTTCTTTCAAAACGGCGTTGATTGCCTGGGTCAGCCGGGCTTCCAGCTGTTTCTTGCCGTCGGTCGAGAAAACCTGCTCCTCGGAGGTGTCGCTGAGCGTCATCAGCACCGCCGAGCGCACCGCGATCTCGTTGGTCTTGATGTTCTCGATGACGGTGTCGTCATAGGGCGTGGAGATGGCGATGCCGACCTGCACGAAATGGACGCTGTCCTGCAGGTTGGAGGTGAATTCCTTTTCCATCGCGTAATAGTTGGAGGCATAGCGCTCGCCACCGGTCGAGCCGGGCTTGCTGGCGCCAGCGCCGCCGCCTTCGCCGGTGCCCAGGCCAATGCGCTTCTGCTCGCTCTTGGGGACGAGACGCGGGCCGGTCATCGCGGCGATCGTCTCGCCGGGATGAGCGAACGGGCCGACGCCTGCGGCATACAGCCCACCGGCGGTGCCGCCGCCGACCAGCACCAGGCCGACCAGCAGGAACAGCATCTTCTTGCCCTTCTTCTTCTTTTTCGCCGGGCCGGCGGTATCTTCCACAAGGTCACTCATTGACAGGCTCCTTCAGATGTCAGGCGAGACGTTGATCGCCGGGGATGTCGGTGTCCGCCGTCGCCACAGCGCGGGGCGCACGGGCGGGGCGGGGTGATTCGGCGCGGGGCTGGGGTTGCGGCTGGCCGCCATGCCCCGTCCCGCTGTCGATGCTGCTGCCGGCGATGCGCACGCCGCGTGCCTCGGCCAAAGCGGCGAGGCGCGGCTGGGCGTCGTTGAGAACCAGGCGCGTCGCCTCGTTGGCCGAGGAGAAGCGGACATGGACCGCGTCGCCGTCGCGGCGCAGCGCGACATCGACCGTGCCGAGCGCGTCGGGGGCCAGGCGGATGCGCGTGTCGCGCGCATTGGCGTCGTCGCGCAGCATCTCGATATGGTCGATCATGCCGTGCAATCCGCGATCCTGGCGGGGATCGAGCGCAGCCTGGTCGCCGGCGGCGACCTGTTGCACGGCGGTCTGCAGCAGGGTGCTCGCGGTCGGTGCCGCGAAGCCCCCGATCGGTTGCGACGAACCGTCGCTGTCGTCGTCACGCGCCTGCGCGCGCAGCGAAGCCTGTGTCGACAGGGCGGCGAGCGCGGTGGCGAATGCCTGGCGTGCCGGCTGTACGGCGATGCTGGCCGGATCGGCGGCGAGGGTCGCGGCCGCAATGGCGAAACGCGGCGTATCGGTATGCGCCGCGATGCGCGGCGCGACAACGCCGGTGGGGTCGGTCGGGATGTTGGCGGCCTTGGCCGGCGCCCCCGCATCGATCAGTTCGAAAGCGACCGGCAGCGCGGTCGTGCCGGTCGGCGCCTGCGTCACGGCAGGCGTGTCGCTTGCCGGGGGCGTGGCGAGGCTGGGGTCGAGCGTGATCGGGGCGGTTTGCGGGGCGGCACCGATGATCTCCGATGCCGCTTCACGCGGTGCGCCTGACGGCAGTTTCGCCGGATCGATCACGATCGGTGCGACGGGCACGGCGAAGACGGCGACGATCGGCGCGGTCTTGTCGGTGTCGCGGGTCGTGGCGGTATCGGCGGGCGCATCGTCCGATTCGGGTGAGGTGGGCTTTGCCGCGATCTGTGCGATGGGAACGGCACCGTCCGGCGGAACCGGTTCGGCGGGTGATTTGGTGTGGCGGCGGGCGCTCGCCGGCTTGGTCGGCGCCTTGTCTGCCGGATCGGCCGGCAATTCCTTGCCGCTCGTGGCATCGTCCTGCCGCGGCTCGGCGGGGCGCGACGCATCGGTGAAGGCCTCGAACGCGCGCGCGAATCCACCCGTCGCCCCACCTGACACAGGTGTGGCGGGCGGCGGTGGCGCCGCGTTTTTTGCCGTGATGGACAGTTCGATCATGGACCCCCACTTTGTCGAGCTTGCGCCCGTCAGAGGTTCAGCAAGGATCGTGCCGAATCTTTCGCACCGATGGCGCTTTTTCCAATTCGCGGATCGCCTTGATCAGGGCGTCGGCATCGGCGCGTTCGATCAGCTTCTCGATCGCGGTCTGGTCGCGCTTGGCGGCGCGGGTCGCTTCGATGGCGCGGTCGACCACCGCCTGCGCCGCGCCGAGCCGTTCGGCGGACGCTTCGGCAGAGCGCTGAAGACGGTCGCGGAAATGTGCCGCAGCGACGAGTGAAAAGGCGGCCGTCTCGGTCGCGGTCGGGGCGACCGCCTCGGCAAGCTGGTTGATGCGGCCCTTGAGCTCGGCCTCGCCGGCAAAGCGTTCGCGCGCACGGGCCTCCTCGGCGCGGGTCAGGCCGAGTTGCAGCGTGCGGACACGGAGCAGCCGGGCGAGCGTCTCGTCGCGGCTACGCGCCATGGGGACCGAACACGCCGATCAGCTCGGCGACCGAATCGTCGAGCGAGACCATCGAATCCTGATCCTGGCGGATATATTCCATCACCGCCGGATGGCAGGCGATCGCCGCGTCGATCGCGGGATCGGCACCGGGGCGATAGGCGCCCATCAGCACGAGATCGCGATTTTCCTCATAGGTGGCGAGGTGGCGGCGCAGGATCTGTGCGGCCTGGCTGTGCGGCTTGGGCACGATATCGGTCATCACCCGGCTGACCGAGGGGCCGAGATCGATCGCCGGGTAGACGCCGCGCTCGGCGAGCTGGCGGCTGAGCACGATATGACCGTCGAGGATCGAGCGGGCGGAGTCGACCACGGGATCGTTGCCGTCGTCACCATCGGCGAGCACGGTGTAGATCGCGGTGATCGAGCCGCCCGACGACACGCAGGTGCCGGCGCGTTCGATCAGATTGGGCAGCATGGCGATGGCGGACGGCGGATAGCCGCGTGCCGAGGCGGGTTCGCCCAGCGCCAGGCCGATCTCGCGGCCGGCATGGGCGACGCGGGTCAGGCTGTCCATGATGAGGAGCACCTTCTTGCCCTCGGCGCGGAAGCCTTCGGCGATGGCGGTGGCGCGCAAGGCGCCGCGGATGCGCAGCACCGGTGAGTGATTGGCGGGGACGGCGACGACGACCGAGCGCGCACGCGCGGCGCCGGCGACCTTGGTTTCGAGAAAGTCGGCGACTTCGCGGCTACGTTCGCCGATCAGGCCGATGACGATCACGTCGGCCTGCGCCGCACGCACGATCATGCCGAGCAGCACCGACTTGCCGACGCCCGAGCCGGCCATGATGCCGATGCGCTGGCCCTGGCCGACGGTGAGCAGGCCGTTGATCGCGCGCACCCCGACATCGAGCGGCTCGCGCACCCGGCCGCGATCGAGCGGCGACTGCAGCTTGCCGGCGAGCGGCCATTTGTCCGCACCGCGAATCGGGCCGAGCCCGTCGATCGGCTTGCCGGCGCCATCGACGACGCGGCCGAGCAGGGCGGCACCGACCTCGGCCTCGCCGGGAGGGCCGAGCGGGCGCACCGGCGCGCGCGGCAGCAACGGGGCAGGGCCGCCGAGATTCATGAGGAGCGTGCGGCCGTTGCGGAAGCCGATCACCTCGGCCTCGACCTTGCCCGCGCCGTCACCGACCTGGCAGACGGTGCCGACCGGGAGGGTCAGGCCGATCGCTTCCATCAGCAGGCCGTCGAACGAGGCGAGGCGGCCCGAGACCTTGGGCCTTGGCGCGAAGTCGAAACGCCCGAGCGATTCGAGATAGTCGCCGGTGAAACGGTTGAGCATGTCGTTGATCAACCCTGCGGCAATGCGATGCGGTCGATGGCCTGGGCCAGCTGTTCGAGCCACAGATCGGGGCCGTCCTCGACGATGGTCGAGGCGGATTCGAGCACGAAGCCGCCGCGCGATACCGTGGCGTCGCCGATCGCGAACACCGTCTTGGGCAGTTTGCCGTCGAGCAGCGCGACATCGTCGGGATGGACGCGCAGCATCGCCGATTCGGCGGCATCGGCAAGCATGTCGGTCGCCGCCTCGATGCGGTGTGCGAGCAGATCGGGCGCGATTCCGGTCTCGCCGATCAGCCTGGTGACGAGGAACAGCACGGTCTGGCGCATGCGCTTTGCAAGCTGGGCGCGGTCGAAGCGGTCGTCGGCTTTCAGTGCTTCGGCGAGCTGGGCGAGCAGCGCCGCGTCGCGGCCCTGGCCCTCGCCCATTTCGGCCAGCACGGCGGCGCGGCCCTCGGCAACGCCGCGGGCATGTGCCGCTTCGAGCGGGTCCGCGAAACCCGGCGACGTGTCGGCGGTGGCGGTGAACGGATCCCAGCCGGCGGTCGGATTGTTCGCTGAATCGGCGGGGTGGAAATGCTTCGGCTCGTTCGATTGCGGCGAGAAATGGCTCGGGCGGCCGCCGACGCGATCCTTGATGTCGGCGGGCGCGAAGCCGATCGGCTGGACCGCGAACGCGGCCTGCAATGCCTGGGCGACACCCTCGTTGCGCGTGGTGAAACCGACGACGAAATCAGACATAATCGTCGTCGCCTCCGCCGCCGCCGAGCATGATCGTGCCGTCCTTGGCAAGGTTGCGGGCGATCTGGATCATCACCTTCTGCGCCTCGAGCACTTCGCTCAGCTTCATCGGGCCGCGCGCTTCCATCTCGTCGCGGATGCCATCGGCCGCACGGCTCGACATGCAGCCGAGGAAGCGGCTGCGGACAGCCTCGTCCACACCCTTGAGCGAACGGACCAGGATGTCGCTGTCGACATTGCGGATGAGCGTGCCGAGATTCTTGTCGTCCAGGTCGAGCAGATTGTCGAACACGAACATCGCCTCCTCGATCGCCTTGGCGGTCTCGCGGTCGATCTTGAACAATTTGGGCATGACGCGCTGCTCGGTCGACTTGCGTGCGCCGGACAGGATCTTGGCCGCCTCGCGCGTGCCGCCCATTCTCACCCCAGCCGATTTCGCCGGTTTGTTGACACGACCGGCGAGCACGGTGCGCAGCGTCTCGATCGCCTCGGGCGTTACGGGCCCGAGCCGTGCGATGCGGTGCAGGATGTCGGGCTGGTGGGCATCCGGCAGCAGTTCGAGTACCTTGCTGCCGATCAGCGGATCGAGATTGGCGATCATCACCGCGGCGATCTGCGGATGCTCCTGCTCGATCAGCCCCGCAATCTCCTCGGGCTCGAGCCAGTCGAGCATCTCGATCTGGCAGGCGTCCTCGGCCGGCACGATGCGCGACAGGATCGAATCGGCCTTTTCCTGGCCGAGCGCGCGGGTCATCACCGCTTCGATCTGCGGACGCGGATCGAAGGTGATGCCGGTGCGCTCGCGCGCCTTGCCGACGAAGTCGTCGAGCACGAACTCGACATCGCTCTCGCTGACATCGGCGACGGCGAACATCGCCTTGCCGAGCTGGCGCACCTCTTCCGGGTCGAGCTTCTGGAGGATCGCCGCGGCTTCCTCCTCGCCGACCAGCATCATCAGCACGGCGGCGCGTTCGACGCCGGTGTAACTGCGCAAGGGAGCGTTCATTTGGCGTCGGCCTTGATCATGTCGCGCACCGCAAGAGCGGCGCGCGCCGGGTTGTCGCGGGTAAAGCCGCGCACCGCGCCGATGCGGTCGTCATAATTGCGCGCGCCGGCCATGGCGTCAACGCTGACCGGCGGGCCGCCGGCATTGCCGCCGCCGCCATTCGTGTTGCCGTTAGCGCCGCCCATGTCGCGGCCGAGCGCGAGGCGCGGGCCGGCATCGTTGCTGCGCTTCATCAGCACCTTCGACAGTGGCCGCACACCCATGATCAGCACGAGTAGCGCGATGACCACGGCGGTGACGTTGCGCGCGATCACCGCGACCCAGCCGGATTCATACCAGGGCTGGGCGGCGCCGGTTTCGGGCGCCGCAGCGAACTTGCGGCTGATCACGGTGACCTGGTCGGCGCGGCTCTGGTCATAACCGACCGCCGACTGGACCAGCTGGGTGATCTGCTGGATCTCGACCGGGCTGCGCGGCTTGCCGGTTTCCGGATCGCGCAGGAGGACGGCGACCGACAGGCGCTTGATCGTGCCTGGCATGTTGTGGGTGACCGAGACCTCGCGGCCATTGTCATAGGCGCGGGCGAACTGGTCGCTCTGCTTCAGCGCATCGCCGACCGCGCCGGCCAGCGCAGTGGCCGCACCAGCGGTCGTGCCTGGCGCCGGGGTCGCACCGGGTGTTGGTGTCGGGGTCGGCGCGCTCAGCGTGGCGGCGGCCGGCGGCGTGTTGGAGAGCGCGC
>NZ_JAQGLG010000038.1 GCF_028292965.1 Sphingomonas bacterium
GATGTGATGCTCGCGCGGCGAAAAATGCGCGTTGGCGAACTCGCCGATCGGATCGGGATGTCGCTCACCAACCTCTCATTGCTCAAGACGGGAAAAGTGAAGGGTATTCGCTTCGTGACGCTGGAGGTGATTTGCGAAGTGCTCGCCTGTCAACCCGGCGACTTGCTCGAATATAGGGAAGCCGCAGGCCTTGAGGATGGGTAAGCGCACACGCAAACTAGTCGATCGCACATAACTGTCTGCTTGTCCGGCCAGCCGTTCAAAGCGGACGGTCGGGAAGCGGCCACCTCAAGCCAAGACCTGTGCCTAGTGGATGTCCGGTTCCGGCGAGTGGCTCGGGCATTCGGAGCGTCCGCTTGTTGGTCCTTGCGCCTTACCGCCTGGATGGCGACTATCCCGGCGCCCCTCTCTGAAGCGGCCGGTCGGAAAGCGCGCCGGTTGCCGCCATTGCCGGAACATGATTCACCTGCTTTTCTCTAAAGCTGGCGAGGCGACATGAGCAAGACTTGCGGAAAGCGCGGGGCACGATGGCCATAGCGGACGCTCCGCAGATGTGAGACCTGCTTCTCAGCAGACTACAGGAGATGTTTCGAGTCGCTTGGGAGGAGAATCTGGCCGCTAGCGCTCGACATTGGTTAGAGGTAACCCTCGCGAATGCTGAAGTGGTTCCGACACCGCTATCTCGACCTGCTGGGCTCGATATATATCTACAATGAGCATCGTGGCTACACGGCCATAGACCGAGTGCTGGAGGCTGTTCGTGGCCGATATCCGGAAGATGCGACGTTCATAGCCGCGGTGGAGAAGCACCGCGCCGACGAACGTAAACACTATCTCATGTTCAGACGCTGGTTCGAGGCCCAGGGCATCATGCCGGTGCTGGTGGACCGCACCTGTGGCCACATCGACCGCTTTGTCGAGATCATGTTTCGCTCGACCATCGACGACCTCGACACGCGCGAGGTCATTTCGCGCGACGACCTGTTCGAGAGACTATGCCGCGTCATATCGCTGACCGAGCAGCGCGGATACAAACAGGTCGAGATCCTTCTCAGGCATCCGCTCGTCAAAGCCGACCGGATGTTGATGAAGATTTTTCTGGTGATCGAGAGGGACGAGCCGAGCCACTGGGAGCCGTACGATGCGTGGCTGCGGGCACACGGCAAGCGCGAGCCGAAATGGTGGGAGCGAGCGGTCGACACGTTCATTCACTCCGAACTGTTGTTCATCAAGCTGCCAGTGCTCTTCCTTACGCCGCGCCTGATGAGACGTGAGGAGTGGGAGGATTCGGCCGACCCGGCCACGCGCCTCGCCTCCGCATTCGACATCGCGGCTTAAACTCGCAGGCAGAGGTACCTTCGGATAACGTCGAGCTTACGAATGGAGCAGCCGCTGCTTCACGCACGGTGTACCGGTGCTCGCCGCGATCAGGAATGGACACCGTGCCCCGGCAGCATGCGCAGGAGCACGCGGTCGCGGACGAAATAATGGTGGTACAGCGCGGCCGCGGCGTGGCCGAGCGCGACAAGGATGATCGCCCAGCCGACCTTTTCGTGGAGGTCCCCGACCTGGTGGTTGGCGGCACGGCTCCACGCCTCAAACGGGGAGGGGATAGCCAAGCCGAATAAGTTCATCTGCTCGCCGCCGGACCATCGCAGGGTGAACCCGAGCACTGCCTCGCTCGCGAGCAGCGCGTAGAGGATATAGTGGACCGCCTTGGATGCGACACCGACCCACCCCGTCACCAGCGCCGGGATCTGATGGCCGGGGATGAGGCGCCAGATGATCCGCACAACGATGACCAGCGTCAGGATGATCCCGAAAGACATATGCGCAACGACCATGACATGGTGCGTCGGTCGGGCGAACCAGCCCCAGGTCTGGGACAAGGCGAACTGCACAAGCACCAGCGCGGCGGTCGCCCAGTGCAGTGCGATCGCCACGCCATCGTAGTTGGTGCCGTCGTCGCCGGCGAGCACGCGCGTGGCGGTGGCCGCCGGCCCTTCGCTGTCGATGCTCATCTGCCGCCCCCGCGGATCAGTCGATCGCGCGCGCGGCTGCGAGGTGGCGGCGCAATGCCGGAAGCGTCTGCCGCGCGATGGCGCGAACGTCGGCCGGGTCGCGGCTGGCCACTTCCTTCTCGAAGTCGGCGATGTCCTTGCGGTGATCGTCGACCATGTAGCGGCCGAACTCGCGATCGAACGCGGCGCCGCGCATCCGCTGGAGCTTGGCATATTCCGCTTTCGCCTCGTCCGCCATCGCAGACGGCACGGCGACGTGATGACGCACCGCGACCGGCACTGCCTGGCGGCGCGCCTTGTCATGATCGCTGACGAGTATCGCGCCGAACCGGCGCACTTGCGCGCTATGGCCCGATCGCACTGCCAGCGCCCCCAGCCGCGATTCCGAATTGTCGCCCTTGATCGCCCTGGTCATGAACTCCGACATGTCGGCCATGGCAGGAGCGGCGATCGCCACCGCCGCTACGCAGCCGAGAATCCCTAGAACGCGCCGCATATATGCCTCCGTAAATGATGCTGCGAAGCGCATCACAGTCGCCGTTGGTTCCGCGGGGACAGACCGGCTGGTCTATTGATCACTCGATGCCGGCGACCCAGGTGAGCAACGGGAACCGCAGCGCTCGTCCAGGCAGGCCCCAGCGCCAGTTCACGACAGAAGTTCGCGTGGTCACCAGCCGCGCCAGTCGGCGATTCGTAAGACATACCGGGGTGTCGAGACTGAGATTAACGAATGTCGAGAGCTGAGCGGCCCCAAACAGGCGTTGAGTGACCATTTGTTGGTCGAGTCTGCCCGATCAAATTACTGTGCGCTCCGACAGCTCAAGGGTGCCTTCGACGTCAACTTTTTCCTCGGTTGCGAAAGCGATGGGCGTCCGCCAGGCGCGCACCTTGGCCGAGGCCCAGGCCCGCGAAACCATTGGTCACCTTCAATTCTCGGCGCTCAACCATGCGGCTTGGCCAGTTCGATCGCACGACCGATCAGGCTGGCAAAGCGCAGGCCGTCGATTTCGTGCGTCGCGTCGTTCCAGCTGCCCGAGGCGGCCCACCAGCTTCCGTCCTTCGCCTGGAGCAAAAAGGCCAGCGCGATTACGCCGGGTTCCGATCCACCCTTGAAGCCGACATAGTTCCATCCCCCGGCCGCTGCCGGGCCGATCCCGGGGTTTTTGGCAAGGATCGCGCGCGCATCGGCCGCCGGCCCGCTCTCGGTGTGGCGGCGCAACCAGTCCATGACGCGGACCATGTCGGCGGGCGAGGCAAACCACTCGATCGTGTCGATAAAACGCGGCGCGCGCACCCCAGCCGGAGCCGCCGAGACGATCGCTACGTCCGCTTTGCCCAGGTCGCCGTCGAGCGCCTTACGTCGCGCCGCTTCCGCCATCTTGGCCCAGTCGATCTTGCCCGCGGCGGCAAGCGACTTGAGTTTGAAGGCATCGAGCGTCGTGAGAAACGGACGCATGCCGGTGGGATCGGCAATACCCACCACGGACAGCATCTTTTCGATCTTCGCGCGGCCCAGCGTGGCGATCAGGATGTCCGTTGCGCTGTTGTCGCTGATCGAAATCATCTGCGTCGCGAGTTCGCGCAACGATATGCGGGTCCCCGCTGGCTTCGCCATATAACCCCCCGGGGGCAGCGCGCGCCCGTCGAGCGTGATCATGTCGTCCCAATGGCGCTCGCCGGCCGTGAGCGCGCGAACCAGTTCGGCCAGAATGACGAGCTTGAATTCGGAACCGATCGCCATGGCGCGGTCGGCGCCCTGCAGGTGGACGAACCGGAGCTGGTCTCCGTCCAGCCGGGCGAGCGCGAAACCGGTATTCCCCGGCAGTCTGGAAATGGCGGAAAGAACTTCGTCCACCGACTTTTCGGCGGCGGACAAGCCGGTGATGCTCAGGCGGGTGACGAGGTGCGGGCTGTCGGGATCGACGGTCATCGCCATCGTGACGATCGCCCGCTCGAACCGCAAGCGTACTTGTCCCGTACGCGGGCCGGTCATCGTCATGTCCTCGAGCGACACAGCTTTGCCGGCGGCCCCGCCGATCTGTGCGGTGAGGGCGACGAACTTGTCCTGCGGGATCGCCTGGCGGAAACCGGCAGAGAAAAATGCATCATAGGCGATTTCGCCGCGCAGTAACGCGGGAAGTTCCAGCGCGCGGGACCCGAAATCGGGTGCCGCACTGATTGTGGCTGCCGGCGCGACGGATGCCGTGGCGGGAGGAACGGTCTGGGCGCTGGCACTGCCCGCAACGAGCAAGGGTACGAGAACGAATGATAACGAGCGCTGCATGAGACCTCCACGATTACACTTGTAGTCGTAGTGGTCGCTAACCGGGCTGAGCGCAAGCGACATGCCGCGCTCGCTTACTCATGTTCGGATACCCGAGCCGACGATCGCGTTATCGGAAGTACGAAAACGGCCCGAAGACGAAGGGCGGTTTCGCGGGATTGAATTCGAAAGCAGCCGGTCGGCTAACGGCCAGTTCCAGCCGCCAAGCAGGAGCTGAACCAATGTCCGATTCCCGCCTTTGCGCGCCTGAAACCGCCTGACAGAAAGCGGCCAAAAGCGGCCGCGAGGGGTGCCCGGATAGCGGTGCCAACTGACTTGTGCGATCGAGCTTCGGATTAGCTGCGCCGTTGTTCCGCAACCATCCATCCCCTTGCACACCCCCCCGCATTGTCTCGCATCGTCCACCCCACCATCGGCAAGGGGGACAGCATGCGCCTGACCAGTGCGATCATGATTGGCGTGATGCTCGCGTCCCCCGGGCGTGGCCCTCTCCTGAGCGCACCGGCCCCGCGCTGTTCACCGCGTCGCTGCGCACGGGCCTCGGCGCGGCGCCGACCATGCCGGATGGCAGCACCGTCATCGACATTGCCGACTTCCTGACCGGGGACGCCCGGCCTGACGATCGTCGCCGCGCGCGGTGCGCCCGTCAGAGCCCCGCCATTTCCATCAGCACCGGCCATTCCTCGTCGCGCACTGGCGTCACCGACAGCCGGCTCTGGCGCAGCACCTCGAGCTTGGCGAGGCGGGGTTCGGCCTTCAGTTCGGCGAGCGTCACCGGGCGGGGCAGCTTCTCGACCGGCTTGACCTGGACGCTGGCCCATTGGTCCTTGTCGCCATCCGGCTTCCACGCGCGGGTGATCTCCATGATGCCTACCGCGGCCTTTTCGGTGTTCGAATGATAGAACAGCGCCTTGTCGCCGACGGCCATGTCTTTCAGGAAATTGCGCGCGGTATAGTTGCGCACGCCGTCCCATTCGGTGCCGCCGTCGCGTACCAGATGGTCCCAGCCGTAAACCTCGGGCTCGGACCGCAGCAACCAATAGGCCATGTTCGCGTCACTCTTCGTTGCCTGGGTCTGTCCTCACCCTTCCCACCGGCTGCGCCGAGCGGGCCCCTTCCCTCTCCCAATGGGAGAGGGAGGGAGGCGCGTAGCGCCGGAAGGGTGAGGGCAGGGCCGCTCAATCCCGCGTGTTGCTAAGGTGTGAATCCTCCGGGAGCAACAGGATCGCGACGACAACAATCGGCCAACGCCCGCTCCAGCGGCAACGCCCGGTCGGCAAGGTGGAGCACCGGTGCCCCTTCCGCCGTCACCCCGAACGGCGCGGCAAGCTCCTGCGCCATGTCGTAGAGCGCATCACATTCGAACAGATCATAGGCCGCATTGCATAACCGCATGCCCGCGACCCCGTCGAACAAGGCGCCGCGCGCCGCCGCCGGCAGCGCGCGGTCGCAGGCCGCGCGCAACGCCTCGAGGCGGGCAAACTGCGACGAGACGGAATCGATGGGCATGCAATATCTTTATATGAGAAATATCTCACAGTCAAGGCCATGGCCATGATCGCGGGACAGTTCATCGCCGCGCCACCCGATTGTCATGTTGGCGTCAGCTTGATCCGCCTAGTATAGGGGCCGGGCACGGATGACGGCCCTTTACCCTTTCGGCCGCCGTCCGTGCCTTCCTCTCGCGCGGGCCCGGTCCGCAAGGATCGGTTCATGCGCCTGTTGCCCCAGTCCCTGTCGCTGTTTTTGTTGCTTCTCCCCGCCGCCGCCATCGCGCAGGATGCGCCGCCACGGCCCGGTGGGAATGGCGCGCCGCCGGCGGCACTCAGCGGGGGGTTGCCGCCGCTGCCCCAGGCACCCCGCGCCATGCCGGGCCGGTTGTTCATTTCGCCGGCGGGCGAGCCGTTCCGCGCGCCTGTCGACGCGCCCTATCCGCTGGCGACGTGGTTCGCCGGCGCCGATCACAATCATGACGGCAAGATCGACCTGACCGAGATGACCTGGGATTTCGACCGCTTCTTCGATTCGCTCGACACCGATCATGACGGCACGCTGCGCAACGACGAGATCGAGCGCTACGAACGCATGGTGCCCGAACTGCACAGCGGCTTTGCCGGCGGCGGCGGTTTCGGTGGCGGCGGCGGCCGCGGCAAGGGCGGCGGCGGTCATCATCGCGGCGGCGGTGGCGGCGGTCATGGCGGCGGCGGCATGGGCGGTACCGGCGGGGGGTTCGGCGGCGGCGGCGGCGCGGGTGGCTATCATGGCGATGATGCCGGGGTAGCGGCCGGCGCCGCGCAGGACGGCCAGGAAGAGCAGAGCAGCGAAGAGAATCATGCTCCGCCGGCCTATGTCCCGACCGGCAGCGCCACGCGTTACGAACTGATCTCGATCCCCGAGCCGGTCTCGGCGATGGACACCGACCTCAGCGGCACGGTGACGCGGCTGGAACTGCACCGCGCGGCGGCGCGGCGCTTCGCTATCCTGGATGTGAAGCAGCGCGGGTTCCTGATGCTCACCGACCTGCCCGAGCCCGATGCCGAGCGTCACATCAACCCGCAGCGCAACCGGCGTTAACTGCGCCGGGGCGTGCACCCGGGCAGGGCGTGTGGCATAGGCCGCGAATGGAAGATCCGTTCGATCTGAACCGCTTCGTCACCGCTCAGGCCGGCAGCTATGACAGCGCCCTGGCCGAGATCGCCGCGGGCCAAAAGCGCGGCCACTGGATGTGGTACGTCTTCCCCCAACTCGCCGGGCTGGGGTCGAGTGCGCTGGCGATGCGTTATGCGATCCGCTCGCTCGACGAGGCGCGCGCCTATCTCGACCATGCGGTGCTCGGGCCGCGTTACGCCGCCTGCGTCGCGGCGCTCGAGGCGTTGCCGGCTGCGGCGACGGCGCGTGCGGTGTTCGGCGACATCGACGCGGTGAAGCTATGTTCGTCGCTCACCCTGTTCGTCGCCGCGCGGCCCTCGGCGATGCGGGATGCGGCGATCGCGCGCTGGTGCGGCGGGCCTGACAGCCGGACGCTCGCGTTGCTCGCCGCGTCGGTTTAGGGCCGGCGCCATGAACATCCTCGTCCTCCAGCATATGGCCACCGAGCACCCCGCCTATCTTGGCGAGATCATGGCGCGGCGCGGTGTCGCCTGCACGACGGTGCGGCTCGATGCCGGTGGGACGATCCCCGCGCTCGACGGCTTCAACGCGATGCTCGTGATGGGCGGCGCGATGAACGTCTGGCAGGAGGATGCGCATCCCTGGCTGGTCGCCGAAAAGGCGGCGATCAGGCGCTGGGTGGGCGATATGGCGCGGCCCTATTTCGGCGTCTGCCTCGGCCACCAATTGCTGGCGGCGGCGCTGGGCGGCGAGGTCGGCCGGGCCACGCGCCCCGAAACGGGGATCGTCGCGGCCGAACTGCTGCCGGCCGCTGCCGCAGACCCACTGCTCGGCGGCGTGTCGTCGCCGGTCGCGACGATGCACTGGCACGGCGCGGAGGTCACCCGACTGCCCGATGGCGCCGTGCCGCTCGCGCGGTCGGCCGATTGCGCGGTGCAGGCGATGCGCATCGGCGTGCACGCCTGGGGTTTCCAATATCACGCCGAGGTGACCAGTGAGACGGTGGCAGAGTGGATGACGCAGCCAGGCTTCGCGGAGGCGCTGATTGCGGGCAACGGGCCCGGCGCAGCCGCCGCCTTCGATACCGAGGCGGTGGGGTCGATGCCAGGCTTTCACCGCGATGCGGAACATGTGTTCGGGCGGTTTCTCGATCTTGCTCGTGACGGGCGGCTAGCCGGCAGACGCGGAAGCCGGCAAGCAGCCGGACGCCCTTCGACCCATCCGGCCCGACCATAGCGGCCGCCCGGCCGCGCCGCAGACGTTGCGGTTGCGCAACCGTCCATTTCATGTGAGCTTGTGCGGGATTGGCGGGGAAGGGGGACTCCGATGCCTTATCCAAAAGCGCATTATGCCGTTTTTGTCGTGCTGGCGGTCATCGCCGGTGGCTTCTGGCCGAGCTATTTCAGCGTGTGGGGCGCGGTGCCGTGGCAATTCCACGCGCACGGTATCGCGGCGAGCATCTGGGTGTGCATGGTCGCGGCGCAAAGCTGGACGGCGCATCACCGGCCGCAGCTCCCGCTGCACCGCACGATCGGTAAGGCCAGCCTGTTCCTGTTCCCGTTCCTGATCGCCGGCCTGTGCGCGATCATCGACCGTACCGGCAAAGGCTTTATCGCCAATGACGACCCGGTGCGGGTGATGCTCGGCGGTTCCTTTTTGAGCGGGATGGGCGTGGCGATCGCCGCCTATGTCACGGTCTATTATCGTGCGCTCAAATACCGGCGGCAGGTCTGGGTGCATGCCGGCTATATGCTCGCCACGCCGCTGATCCTGTTCGAATCTCCGTTCGGGCGGCTGCTGAACATGTTCGTGCCCCCCGTTCATCGTGCGCGGCCCGGCGGATTTCGGACGCATCCTGCCGTCGATCCTGTGGTCGATGGCGCTCGAGCTCGTCGTCATCGCGGCGATCTGGCTCGCCTATCGCGGCAAGGCACGGCCCTTCCTGGTGGCGGGCGGCTTCATCGTCGCGCAGATGGTCACCATGGGTCTGCTCAACGACCTGCCGGTGCTCAAGGTGATGCTGACGATGATCGGCAACGCGCCCAGCGCAGTCGTGTGGCTTACCGGCCTCGCGATCGGCGCGCTGACCAGCTGGGCCGGATGGCAGGCGGGTAAGCGACCTGCGGCGTCAAGCGAGACGGCGGTGCTGCAGCCGGCGTGAGCCGGCGCGCGAAACCTGGCGCAAACGACGGGCGTTGGTCATGACGGCGTGACGACGGTGCCGGTCCTCAAACGCCGTGGTGTTCGAACAGCCTGAGGATCTCGGCCTGCTGCGCCTTCGCCTCCGGCGTACCGCTGCCGCTTTTGCCGGTCTGCCGCGTCGCCAGCATCGCCGGTGTCGAGCCGTTGCCGTTGGTGCGTCGCGGGTCCGCGCCGCCCCCCAGCAGGGCGGCTACCGCCCCTGCGCAGCGCGTCCGCACCGCGCGATGCAGCGCGGTCACGTCGTTCTTGTCGGTCGCGTTCGGGTCGGCGCCCGATGCGATCAGCAAGGCGATGGTCGCGGCCTGATCG
The DNA here is from genome assembly GCF_028292965.1 of Sphingomonas bacterium. GTDB lineage: Bacteria > Pseudomonadota > Alphaproteobacteria > Sphingomonadales > Sphingomonadaceae > Sphingomonas. The sequence continues at coordinate 9,427 of NZ_JAQGLG010000038.1, forward strand.
GCCGGGTTCCAGCGCACCGCGCCGGGGCTGCCGTCCGCGGCATAGTGGAGGGGCGTGGCACCGCGCCGGTTTCGCGCACCCACATCCGCGCCACGCTCGATCAGCGCTCGCACCATAGCGGGGCGATGCGCCGCCGCCGCGACGTGCAACGCGGTGTCGCCGGCATAGATATGGTGTGCGATGTCCGGCAGGAAATTCTCCACCGCCGCCGCGCGTGTCGCGCCCGCGGTCAGCGCAGCCGTGGCCAGCAGGGGCGATGCAGCCAGCAGGTCGCGCGCGGCCATGTCGTCGGCCGCAGCGATCGCCTCCATCAACTGCCGGAGCGCAGCATCATCGCTCATCTTCGCCTCGCCCGCCTTGGTCCGGACACGATATATATCCCACCGCACCGCTTCTCCAACCCGGCCCCCATTTCTCAAGCGGCACGCGCCGCCACCGCAGGCCTGTCGGCACAATTGCACGAGATGACCATGACCCCGCTCAATCCGGCCGAGCTTTCCGGCTGTCCCGATGGTAAGCTGAGCGGGACCAGGACGTCGATGCCGCGCAATGCGCCTGTCGCGCGCTGACCCCTCACTCCCCCGGCAAATACCGCGCATACAACCACCCCACGCCGATCAGGCTGAAGCCCAGCGCGGCGAAGCTGGCGATGCGCGCCAGGCCGTCGAGCCCGGCGGCGTCGTGCAGGAATACCTTGCCGACCGCCGCGACAATCAGCACCAGCGAGGCGATGCGCCAGTCCTGCGCCCGGGCGCGGATGCCGCCGATCAGGAAGGCGGCGGCCAGCACCAGCGCGAGTACGGAGCGGGCGATGTCCTCCGCCGCCGTCACGCCCGGCGTGGCGAGATCGGCGCCGTGCGCGACCCAGCGCAATGCGGTCCAGGCGAACAGCAGGATCAGCGCCATCATCGCGATCCCGCGCGGCCGCGCCACCGGCCAGCCGGCGGGCGCGGCACGCTCGCTCCACCAGATCAGGCCGAAGGCGCAGGCATAAGCGGGGATCAGCCACACCGGGCCAGCCTGGTCGACCAGCAGCGGATTGTGGAGGAGCAGCGTGAACCAGACGAAATGCGCCAGGCTGGCCACGCCGAGGCCGATCGCCACGCCGCGCTGGCCGAGGCGCCATGCCCCGGCGGCGATGGCGGCGAGCAGCAGCTCCCAGCAGGTGCGCTCGGCCAGCCCATGGGCGACGAAGTCCTGCTGGTCGCCGATCGCGAAGACATGCTTCCACGCGACATGCGCGGCGATGATGCCGAGTGCGGCGGCGAGCGCGATGGCGCCACGCCGTACGCGCAGGTCGAGCGGCAGGCGCCACGCCACCAGCACCGCCGCGGCGGCGGGGGGCAGGAGGCGGGTCGCGATCTCCCGCAACGTCGGTGCCATGTCGACCCAGGCGGGGTCGCCGAACAGCGCACGCCCGGCGAAGAAGCACCAGTCGGCCACCGGCTCGGCCGCCCAGGCCAGGGCTATCAGCCCGGCCGTGACCAGCGCCGGCCACCAGGTCCGGCGGGCCAGCGCAATGCCGGCGATCATGACGAACGGCACCAGCGGCAGCACATCGTCGCTCAGCAGGCGATATGCGGCGAGGTAGGCCAGCCCCACCGCGACCGGCTGGGCGATCATGTCCGCACCGGCGATCTCGTTGCGCGCGGCGAGGTACGCGGCGAGCGCTGCCAGCCCGGCACCGAGCAGCGACATGCCGGCGAGAATCGCCGGCGCCGCGCCGTGGAAGTGGAAGGGCGGGAACAGCGCCAGCGCGCCGGCGACGGTGACGACCATCGCGACATCGACGATCTCGCCCCGCGCCTTGGCGAGGTGCGACAGGCCGGGCGCGCCGTGCAGCAGGGCAAGGCCGGCGAGCACCACGGAGAACAAGCCGACGCCCGGATGCTCCCAGGCGAGCAGCAGGGTCAGCGTGATGACCAAAGCGGCAGGCGGGATCAGCTTCAGCCCCGGCTCGCGCTGCGCCAGCCACAAGGCGGCGGCGGACACCAGGCCGAACAGCGCCCAGTCGAGCGGTGCAAAGCCGCCCAGCGCGACGATCGCACCGACCTGCACACAGGCGGCGAAGTGGCCGGCGAGGCGGATCGTGCGCGATTGCTCGCCGGGGATGAGCAGCGGCAGCAGCATGCCGAGCAACAGTGCGAAACCGCCGATCGCCAGCGTGTCGGGCGTGTCGAAATGGCTATAGGCGAGCATCACCACGCCCCACAGGAACCCGCCGGTCAGCGACGCCGCGCCGAGCCACCACCAGCGCTGGCTGCGCGCGAGCACGGTCAGCCCGCCGATCGCCAGCGCGAGATAACCGGCGAGCGCCGGGATGTGCGGCGCGCCGCTATGGATCAGCGCCGGCGCGGTCAGGCCGCCGACCAGCCCGAGCACCGCGCTTGGCGCGCCGAAGCGCAGCGCGAGCAGGCCGGCGAGCAACGTCACGCCCGCCATGCCGGCGAGCGCGCTGAACGGCCCGATCAGATGGTAGAGATCGACCGCGGCGAGGATCGCGCCGTACAGCGAGGCGACACCCGCGCCGGCCAGCGCCTGGCGGATCCGCGGATCGACCACCCGCGCGGGGTTGCGCAGCGCGAGCTCGGCGCCGGCGATCAGCGCCATGCCGAACAGCCAGCCGCAGATCACGCGGACGAGCGGCGAGAGCAGCCCGGCGTCGATCGAATATTTGACGATCAGCAGGCCGGCGACGGCCAGCGTGATGCCGCCGAGCCAGATCGGCAGGCGCCGGCCGAACAGGTCCTCGAAGGCGATGCCGGGGCGGGGGCGTTGAACATTATTCCCCTCCCCTTCAGGGGAGGGGCTAGGGGTGGGGCCTCGCCGCGAATCCGGCGATTGAGGCTCTTGCGGCACGGCCCCACCCCAACCCCTCCCCTGAAGGGGAGGGGCTAAGACATTCTCAGCCTCGGCAGGCGGCGGCGCAGGTGCTGCAACCTCCGCGACCATGGGCGCCTGTAACTCCACTGGCGCAGCCGCCCGCGCCGCCGCCCGCGGTTTCTCCACCGGTGCCGCCACGCCATGGCGCTCGATAATGGCCAACCGCCCGGCCAGTTCGCCAAGCTGCGTACGCATCTCGCGCACCTTTCCGGACAGGCCGATCACGCTGGCGATCAGCCAGATCAGCGCGACAAACGGCGCCAGCACCAGAATCACCAGGATCGCCACCAGGTCGTCCATCGACACCACTCCCGCTTATCTTCAGACCATGGCATGACAGAGAAATGAGCGCTGTTCAATTAAAAAATTGGACACCGTTCAATTGGGGCGATAGCGAAAAGCCCATGGGCAGGCGATCCGACCATAGCCGCGCCGAGTTGCAGGCGCTGATCCTCGCGACGGGCCACGCCGTGATGGCAGAGACCGGCTATGCCCGTTTCTCGGCGCGCGAGGTGGCCAAACGCATCGGTTATTCGATCGGCACGGTGCACAATGTCTTCGGCAGCCATGACCGCCTGGTGCTGGCGATCAACACGCGGACGTTCGCTCTATGGGCGGCGCATCTGCGCGCCGCACTGGCAGCGGGTGGCGAGGACCGCATCGCGGCTTTGGTCGCGGGCTATTTCGATTTCGCGCGCGAGCACACCAATCTCTGGACTGCGATCTACGACCACCGCCTGCCGGAGGGCGAGAAGATGCCCGACGAGGACGACGCGGCCCGCGCCGAACTGACCAAGATCGTCGTCCGCGAAGTGGCGACGGCACTGCACCGCGAGCCCGACGGCACGGTCGCCGCGCTAGCACGCTCGCTGGTCGCGGTGGTCCACGGCCACTGCGCCTTCCTGCTCGCCGGCAGCTGGGCCCTGATGGGCGAAACCGCGCCCGAAGCGGCGGCGCTGGCCCGCGTGCGCGAGGCGTTGGCAGCGGCGCGGTAGAGCGTTCGGTTACGATGCTTGCGGGTAACCCAGCTTTCCAACTCAGACGGCAGCCAAGCCTAACCCCGCAGCCTAATTCGGGGACATAATACTAATTAGGCGCTCAAATGCTGTATCCCACTCGCGGACCTCAGAGGCCTAATTAGTATTATGTCCCCGAATTAGTGAACGCTGCCGTCGCCGGTCTCCGCCGCACCCCGGCGCGTACCCGCAGCGTCAGCACCGCCGCGACCAGCGCGAACAGCGCCAGCGCCACCAGCCCCGCCGCAAACCCGCCCGTCGCATCGCGCGCCGCGCCCCAGGCGAAAGGCAGGGCGAAACCGCCGAGATTGGCGACGCTGTTGATCGCCGCCGCACCGACCGCCAGTTCGCGCACGTGCAGCACCTCGGCCCAGCCCGAGGAGAGCAGCATGTTGATCGTGAAGCAGGTCGCGGCGAACGCCAGATAGGCCAGCATCACCGCCAACGGGGAAGGCGCGGCAGCGATCGCCAGCAGCGCGGCGGCCATCACCAGGATCAGCCAGAAGGCGTCGCGGAAGCGGTCGCCGCGGCGGTCGGCATGGTCGCCCGCGATCAGCATGACCACGGCGCCGATCACGCCGCCGATACTGACGAGATACCCGACATGCACCGTGTCCAGCCGGGTCGACGCGAGCAGCAGCAGCGGCGCCGACAAGCCGAGCGTGGTCATGATCCCGCTGGTGAAGAACCCCGTGGTGGCGAGCAGCGCCACGCCCGGATTGCGCAGCGCGGCGAAGGGATGATGCGTTCGAGGCTCGCCGATCAGCGCCGCCTCGTGCGCCAGCCCGCCCTCGATCCACGCTTTCTCGTGCGCCGTCAGCCACGCCACGCTGGCCGGCGTGTCGGGCAGCCAGCGCAGCAGGGCCAGCCCCATCGCCACGCTCGGCAGCCCCTGTACGATGAACAGCCAGTGCCAGCCGCGCAGGCCCATCAGCCCGTCGAGCCCGAGCAGCCAGCCCGACATCGCCCCCATCACCACCGAGGCCAGCGGACTGGCGACATAGAAGCGGCTGATCGCGCGGCCGCGATGCGTCATCGGGAACCACAGGGCGAAATAATAGATGATGCCGGGCCAGAAGCCGGCCTCCGCCACGCCGAGCAGGAAGCGCATGACGTAGAACTGCGATGGCGTGTGGACGAACATCGTGCCCCCCGACAACAAGCCCCATGTGATCATGATCCGCGCCAGCCAGCGGCGCGAGCCGTAGCGCACGCCGAGCATGTTCGAGGGAATCTCGAACAGCGCGTAGCCGAGGAAGAACAGCCCGCCGCCCAGGCCATAGATCGTCGCGCTGAACCCCAGATCGACGTTCATCTGCACGGCCGCGAAGCCGACATTCACGCGATCCATATAAGCGCACAGATAGGCCAGCAGCATCAGCGGCACGATATGCCACAACGCCTTGCGCATCGCCGATGCGCCGACGGCGTCGGTAACCTGTTCGTCCATCACCGCTCCCCGCTGACACTGGCGAGCCTAGTGTCGATCGGGGCGGGTGCAAGCAGGGTTCGCCATCGCGCCTGCGACTACCCGGCGTGGGCGAACCGTGATGATTTCGTGCAGACGCGCCAATGCGGTGGCGTGACGCCACCTTCCTGCTAGCCCAAACCAATCGAGGGAGAGCAGGATGATCGAGCGACGAATGACAGAGGAAGACATGTCGCCACGACCGGCCTGGCTGTCCTCGCTGCCCGGCGCGACGCGCATCGTCCTTGCCGTGCCCGCCGGCGCGACGGTGGCGACACTGGTCGCCGCGCCGTTGCTCGGCCTGAGGTCGTTCGACGGAGCGATCCTCCCGATCATCTGCGTCATCTGGATCTATCAGGCGATCGGCATCCTCGTCGTGCTGCCTGTGTGGGAGTTGCTTTACCGCTTCGGCTGCCGGCGCTGGGTGCAGGCGTCGCTGTTCGGCGCGGTCACCGCTTTCGTCGCGGCTTTGTGGCTGTTTGGCGGATCGTCGACCATGGCACTAAGATTCGCGATGATCCCCGCTTTGTCGTCGGCAGTGGGCGGGCTGGTGATCTGGTGGATCGCCTATCGCCCCCGCGCTTCTATAACCCCTGACATAATTATCCGCCCGTAACGCCGCTCCTGTGACGCAGTCCCGCCGTTGGCGGCGCCGGGCCGCTGGCGAATTATGTCACACCGGCTTCCCCACCGCCCGCAATCCCTTCTCCGATAAACTCCGAAACGTCACCGACCAGCGCAGCACGTCCAACGGCGCGATGCTGTGCTCCCAGTCGTGCCGCGCCTCGCCGCTCAGGTGATAGATCGAGCGTGGGACGAGCGGCAGGGCGGCGCGGTCGAACCCGCCCGGGCGGCGGCGGCGCAGGCGCAGTGTCGCGGGGGCGGCGAGCGAGATGCCGATGACATGCTCGAACAGCGGGCGGTCGCGGTGCCAGCCGATGCCAGCACCGGGGTCGTAGCGCACGACCAGCGCGTGGACGAGATCGGCGGGGGCGAGGCCAGCGAAGCGCGCGCCGCGATCGCGCAAGGATGCGAGGAAGTCGGGCAGCGGATCGGCGGCCGCGAAGCTGGCATCGTCGAAATCATAACGCCAGCCGAACGACGCGGTCAGCCTCTTGCCGGTCCAGCCCTGGAAGCGGAACGGCGCCACCGCGACATGCTCCAACTGCGCGAGCAAGGTCGCTTCCTCGCCCGCGTCGATCACCGCCTCGCCATAGTCCACACCGGGCGGCATGGCCGGCGGCGCGGCGCCGAACAGATCGGGTTGCGCCGTCGCCATGCTCGCTCAGGCCAGCGCTGCGCCGCTCTGGTTCGGCACGGCCGGGGCCGCCTCGCCGCGCGAATAGATGCCGATCAGCAAGCCGAGCCCGATGACCTTGCCGGCCATCGCCGCGACCAGCGCCGTTCGGCCGGGGCTGGTCCCCAGGTCGAGTTCCTCCGACAGCGCGAACAGCTGGAAGGCATAATCATGCTCGCCATGCCCGCTCGGCGGATCGGGCGGCAACCAGCCTTCGCTGAAGAAGCTGTTGCGCCCGACATCGCCGCTGATCGTATCGCCCGCCCCGTCGGCGACGATCGTGCGCTCGGCGAACTGGCGGATTTCGGGCGAGACGCCGGCGACGATGGCATGGACCAGCGGGCGCGGCGCGGGCGCGTCGGGATCCTCGACGATCAGCACCAGCGAGCGGGTGCCGGCCGGGACATCGCCCCAGATCAGCGGCGGCGAGACGCCGATGCCGTCGGCGGTGAAGCGTTGGGGCAGGCGCGCCCCGCTGGCAAAGGCCGGGCTCGACAGCTCGATCACCGTGTCGCTGGTCAGGTCCGGGTCGACCGCGGCGAGCCGGGCATGGCCGGCGCGGACATTGTGCAGCATCGCGCCGAGCCAGTTGGGAACATGTTCGAGCATCGCCTGTCTCCGTCGTGCGTTGGATGCCTTAACCCGCGAGACAGGCAGCGGGGTCCGAAAGGCGGCCATGAAGATCGCGACCTATAATGTGAACGGCATCAACGGCCGGCTGCCTGTGCTGCTGCGCTGGCTGGCCGAGGCGCAGCCCGATGTGGTGGTCCTGCAGGAGTTGAAGGCGCCGGACGAGAAATTCCCCGCCGCGGCGATCGAGGCGGCGGGCTATCATGCCATCTGGCACGGCCAGAAGAGCTGGAACGGCGTGGCGATCCTCAGTCGCGGCGGCGTGCCGGTCGAAACCGGCCGCGGCCTGCCCGGCGATCCCGCACCCGAACAGAGCCGCTTCATCGAGGCGGCGGTCGACGGCCTGCTCATCGCCGGCCTGTATCTGCCCAACGGCAACCCGCGCCCGGGGCCCAAATTCGACTACAAGCTGGCCTGGTTCGACAAGCTGATCGAGCACGCCGCCAGCCTGATCGACAGCGGCCTGCCGGTGATCCTGCTGGGCGACTTCAACGTCATGCCGACCGAGCGCGACGTGTACAAACCCGAACGCTGGCTGGACGACGCGCTATTCGCGCCCGAGGTCCGCGCGGCGTTCTTTCGCCTGCTCGATCAGGGCTGGACCGACGCGCTGCGCACGATGCACCCTGACGAGACGATCTACACCTTCTTCGATTATTTCCGGAACGCCTATGGCCGCAATGCCGGGCTGCGCATCGACCATGTCCTGCTCGCGCCCTCGCTCGCCGGGCGCCTGCAGGCGGCGGAGGTCGACCGACACGTGCGCGGCTGGGAGAAGTCGAGCGACCATGCGCCGGTTTGGGTGGAGCTTGGGGGAGGGGTGAGCCGTGCGGCTGCGGGGCAGGGGGTGAATGTCAGGGGTCTGATTTCGCCCCAGGAGGCGGCCTTTCGCTATCTTGCTCCCCTTCCTGTAAGGGAGGGGTAGGGGGTGGGTTGGCGAGCGCAGCGAGCCGTGCGACGCTCGCAACATGCCCCACCGCATCGATCCGGAATTGACCCGAAGGGCGCGCGAATTGCGCAACAATCCGACGCTCGCCGAACGGGCGATCTGGCCGCTCGTCGCACGATATCGGCCAGCCTTCACCCGGCAGTTGGTAGTGCCACCTTTCATTGTCGATCTCGCCTGCCGTGAGGCTCGGCTCGGGGTCGAGTTCGACGGTAGCCAACATTTCGAACAGGCGGCAGCCGATCAGCGGCGCACGGAATATCTGGAGCGCAAAGGCTGGCGCATCATCCGGCTCTGGAACTCGGATGTGCTTGCCAATCCCAACGGCGCCGCTCAGAAAATTCTGTCGGAAGCCGCCGAGTGCCTCGGCGGCACCCACCCCCAGCCCCTCCCTTACAGGATTCCTCTGCAAAAGGTGTGGCGTTGGGTGAGGTGAGGTGATTCATTGTCGCTGACAGGAGAGTTGGCGATGGGTGATCAGATGTCGTTGGCAGAAGCGCTGATTGATCCGCGGCTGGGTACGAACGCGAAGCTGGAGCGTCTGGACAAGCTGATCGAGTGGCAGCGGCTGGTGCCGTTTTCTGGAGGGTGTTCGCTCGGGCGAGACAGGTCGGCCGCCTTATGCGCTGTTGTCGATGCTGAAGGCGCTGTATCTTCAGGCTTTGTATGACCTGTCCGATCCGGGCCTCGAGGAGGCGCTGCTGGACCGTTTGTCGTTTCGACGGTTCTGCGGCTTTGCGCTGGACAGCCGCACGCCTGACGAGACGACGATCTGCCGGTTCCGGGCGGCAATGGCCAAGGCGGGCGTTGTGGAGCGCTGCTTCGAGGAGATGACACAGCAGCTCGATGCGCGTGGGCTGATGCTCAAAAAGGGCACGCTGCTGGATGCGACGATCGTCAGGGCGACCCATAATCCGCCGGGCGCAGAGGTTGGTTCCGGGGGTGCTCACCCACGCGAGCCCGGCGCGGACTGGACCCGCAAGAACGGCAAGAGCTATTTCGGCTATCGTTTCCACATCGGCGTCGATGAAGGTTCGGGGCTGATCCGCCGCGCCCGCTTCACCCCGGCGCGAACGCCCGAGCCAGACGAGGCTGGCGCCTTGATCTCGGGCGATGAGAAGGCGGTCTATGCCGATCGCGGTTATGAAGGTCGGGATCGCCGGGCAGCACTCAAGGCAGCCGGCATCAAGGACCGCATCATGCATCGCCGACATCGCTATATGCCTGTGCTCCCGCATTGGCAGGCGGTGCGCAACCAACTGATCGCACGACGACGAGCGCCGGTCGAAGCCGTGTTCAGCGCGGCAAAGCGGCTCTACGGAAAAGCCCGAACCAGATGCCACTCCCTCGAACGCAACAAAGCTGACTTCTTCGCCTTCGCCGCCATCTACAATCTACGACGCGCCGTCAGGGCTGGCCGGCGGCGTCGCGATGACGCGCCCGGCCGCCGTACCCACGCAGTCCGTCGCCGCGCCCCCGACTACCGAAGCGGCGCATATCCGCAAGGCCGGCCCATGGCAGGCACCCGACGGCCTGCGGCAAATCCCGATCTGGCCGCACGGCGCGCCGGACATGGCCCGCACGCCGCAACCAGGCGAGAACCTCGAAATCGCGCCGAACCCCGAAGCCGGTCCCGGCGGCACCGCCACCGCGATCTACGACGTCTCCGCACCGACGATGACGGTGTTCCCGCCACAGGGGCGCAACACCGGCGCGGCGATGGTCGTGTTCCCCGGCGGCGGCTTCCAGATCCTCGCTATCGATCTCGAAGGCACGGATATCTGCCACTGGCTGACCGCCAAAGGCATCACCTGCATCCTGTCGAAATATCGCGTGCCCGGCAGCAACCATTATTGGAATGCGGCCTGCAAATGCCACCTAACGCCGCGCGTGCTGACGTCGTTGCAGGATGCGCAGCGCACCATCCGCCTGGTCCGCGCCGGGGCCGGGGCGCTGCATGTCGACCCGCACAAGATCGGCGTGATCGGCTTTTCCGCGGGCGGTTATCTCGTCGCGCAGACCAGCAACATCCTCGCGCCCGCCTATCGCCCGGTCGATGCGGCAGACCGCATCAGCAGCCGGCCGGACTTCGCCATCGCGCTCTATCCCGGCCATCTCTGTCGCGACGGCAAGCTCTTCGCCGGCATCCATGTCACGAAACAAGCGCCGCCGACCTTCCTGCTCCAGGCGTGGGACGACCCGGTCGACCCCGTTTGCAACAGCACGCTCTACGCCCGCGCACTCGACGAAGCGGGCGTGCCGAGCGAGGTGCACCTGTTCGCCAAAGGCGGCCACGCCTTCGCACTGCGCCGGACGCCTCATGCCGTGGCGATATGGCCTTCGCTGGTCGAGAAGTGGCTTGCCGATGCCGGCTTGCTGTGACGCGGCGTTTCCGCGGGGCAGAACCCCTCGCACGTTAACGGCTTCATGATCATCGCGCGGTAGGATCGCCCCGTCACAACGACAGGGCATGCGCGTTGCACATCGATTCCCCGACGACAGGCGCGCAACGCAACAGCGGGATCGATGTCTTTCGCGGGACTTTGGTCCTGCTCGTCATCCTCGGCCATTTTTCCGAGTTGATTCAGCGCCAGAACCTGCTCACCTGGATGGGCTTCGGCTTTCGCATGCCGCTGTTCATCGGGCTGACCGGTTATCTGTTCAACCTGGAGCGCGCCCGGGCGATGCCGCTCATCGCGTTGTTCGGCAAATATTATCACCGGCTGATCTTTCCCTGGCTGGTGGCCTGCGTCGTGCACCTGACGCTGACGCACGAGCTGACCTGGTTCACGCCGCTGGTCATCATTTTGTGGCCGCCCTTCCATATGTGGTTCGTGCCGGTGATGCTGGGCTTCATCTTCTGCGCGCGGATCTCCAGCCTCGACCGCGGGATGCTGCTCGCGCTGGCGATCCCGGCGAGCATCGCGGCGATGTACAGCTTCGGCGTCGCCCATATGATTCAGCAATATCAGCCCTGGCTGCCGGACCGGCGCTACTTCATCTACCCGATCTATTTCACCTTCGGCACGTTCGTCGCGAAGCATCAGAGCGATCCGTCGAAGCGCTGGCTGGCTTTGTGCGTCGCGATGATCGGGCTGTTCTGGTGGGCCCGGCTCTATAACCAGACCCTGCCGATGGCCGAGGTAGCGGCCGAACTGACTCTGTGCATCCCGCTAATCGGTTTCCTGCCCTGGGTCCGCAAGCTCGCCATCGATGTGCCCGCCATCTCCAGCGTCGGGCGCGACAGCCTGTTCTTCTATCTCTGGCACCCGCTCGCCTTCGGCCTGTGGGCCAGCCTGGGCTTTGGCGGCCCGGCCATGCTGGTCCTGTCGCTGCTGTCGATGGTGCTATTCCGCAATATGGTCGCGCGCCGGCCGTGGCTGCGCAACATCTTCGGCGTGCAGCCGCCCGAGGCCACCGGCGCCCCGCCGCGCGCCATGCCGCGCGATCTCGAAGCAGCGGAACAGCCGCTGTGATCGCGCAACTCTTCCGCACCGGATCGATGACGATCGCCTGGCTGCTCGTCATACCGTGCCTGATCATCCTGTTCGGGGCGATCGTGCCGGTGGTACCCTGGCTGCGTATCTATGCCGTCAGCATGGTGCCCAATCACTCGCCCTGGCTGGCCTTCTGCTCGCTCGCCGGGCTGTTCATCGCCATGCTGGCGCATATCAGGCGGCGCTCGGGGATGACCCTTGCGCTGATCGGCATCGGCGGCGTCGCCGTGGTCGCGGCGGCGGGCGTGATGCTCCATCTGTTCGCCATCGGGGTGAGCAACGGGGTGTGGGCCTATCCGATCCAGGCGCTCTCGCTGCGCGATTCCGGCGAAGGTGCCGCGCCCGACGAAAGCCGAGTCTATGCCCGCCCCGAGGGTGTGCCGCTGTCGCTCGACATCTACCGTCCGGACGGGGCGGGGCCGGGCACGCTGAGTCCGGTGCTGGTCGCGGTCCATGGCGGCGGCTTCTTCGAGGGCAGCCGGATCTTCGGCGCGGCGAACTTGCGCTGGTATGCCGATCATGGATGGACCGTGATCAGTGTCGACTACCGCCTCGCCGACGACACGCACCCGACGTGGAACGTCGCCGCCGATGACGTGCGGTGCGCGCTCGCCTGGACGGCGGCGCATGCCGGCGAACTGGGCATCGACATCAACCGGCTGACGCTGAGCGGCGGGTCGGCCGGCGGCAGCCTGTCGCTCGCCGCCGCCTATGTCCCCGATGCGGTGCGGCCCGACCCGACATGCGGCCCGCGCGTGCCGCGTGTCGCGGCGGTCATCGTCAAGGTGCCGCTGATCGATCCCGTCGATTCGTGGAACCGCCCGGGCGAATTGCGTGACCTGCAGCGATCCTATCTCACGCGGTATCTCGGCGGGTCGCCGCAGCAATATCCGGCGCGTTATGCCGCGGTCGACCTGCGCCGCCTGATCGCGCCGGGCAACCCGCCGACGCTCATCCTCGGCGGCGCCAATGATCCGCTCATTTCGCCCGAGGTGGCGATGGATTTCACACGCCGCTCGACCGCGCTGGGCAACACCACCAGCCTGATCCTGTTTCCCTATTCGGGGCACGACTTCAACACCGCCTATGGCAGCATCACCAACCAGGCGATTTTGCAGATCGTCGCGCAGTTCATGGCGGACCATGCGTCCGCGCCGGCGAAAACGCCGGTGGCACCGAAGTCGATTCTCGCGCTGCTTTAGGATGCCCGTACCTATTTCGGCCGCGGCTCCTTCAGCGACTGCCCCGCCTGACGAAGCCGCCCGGCGCGCTGGTTGCGCAGCGCCTCGCCCAAAGTCCGCGCGGCGTTGCGTACCTCGTCCTGCAGCGCCTCGTCGCGGTCGAGCTCGTCATGGCTGGTCGCATAGGGTTTCCAGTAACCGATATAACGATCGAGCTCGGCCTCCGCCCCGGCCGATTCCATGTGCATGAAGCGCATCCAGTCACACAGCGAGCGACGGACATTCTCCGCGCCCTCGACGTCACCATGGACGATCACCGAGAACAGCCTTCCCTTGAGATGGCGCGGATAGGGCCAGCCCTTCAGCTCCTCGCGCTTGGCTGCGCGCGCGTTCTTGCCGTGCGTCAGCGAGGGGTCGGGGTTGCCGCCATCGGCGCAGACCAGCCGGTCCATCATCAGCTTGACCGGCGAGGACGGGCTGTACCAGTTGACCGGGGTGACGATCATCACGCCATGCGCCTCGACCCATAAAGGGTAGATGTCGTTCATCATGTCGTGCGTCTGGCCGAGCGAATAGTTCGGGTAGCAGGAGCACGGCCAGTGGCACAGCGCCGCCGCGGTCGAGAAGCATGCCTTGCATGGGTGGATGTGCCGGCCATATTCCGAGGCGATATGGCTGAGGTCGAGAAACGCGACCGTCGCGCCTTCGCCCTCGAGGATCTCGCGCGCCAGCTGGCACAGCCGCCAGCTCTTCGACAACTCGCCGGGGCAGGTATGTTCGGAGCGTGAGGAACCGTTGATCAGCAGGACGCGCAACGGGCCGTCGCCGTCGTCGTGACGCGCCTGCGCAGCCTCGATCGCCCCCTTGGCCGTGATCCAGTCCAGCGCCAGCTCGTACTCGGGGTCGGCATAGCCCGGCCCGGCCCTGCGCGTCCGCGGGCTCTTGCGTTCATGGAGATAGGCGTCCCAGGCGGCATCGCTGATGCGGTCGAGCTCGGTCTGTAGCGGCGCATAGGCCGGGTCGGCGAACTGGCTGCGAAAGCGCTTGCGAAACTCCGCCTCGTCGAGCCGGGGCGAGGCAGATCCGGTGCGCGGCGCCGGCGTGGTGAGCACCGCGGCGGCGCTGTCGATGATCTGCTTAACGCGCATTGCGGGGGTGCGGCATGTTGTTCTCCTGTGGGAGAAACTCGGTACGGCGAACTTGGGTCCTTCCGGTATTTCGGGGACATAATACTAATTAGCGTCGGTGCGCGGACGGTCAGACCGAGCTAATTAGTATTATGTCCCCGAAATAGAATAGGGCGGGCTGATCGCGAGCGGGCGTCAACTGGCCGGCTGGCATGCCGGTGACAGCGCCTGTCCCGTTGGGCATTTCGAGTAGGCGGCTTCCGATAAGGTTGGTCGCGACATTGCCCCGTCTCCCCATCCGCGCCACAACTCTTTCCAACGAAGCCGAAAACAGGAGAGACCCGGCATGGCCGTGGACGAGAGCGCGAACTGGGATGCCACCGAAACCGCCGTGCGGATCCGCAGCGGCGCGGTGTCGGCGCTGGAGATGGTCGATGCGGCGATCGCGCGGGCCGAGGCGCTGAACCCGCAGCTCAATTTCCTCGTGGTCGACGATTTCGAACGGGCGCGCGCGCGGGCCAAGGGGCCGCTTGGCGACGGGCCGTTTGCGGGCGTGCCCTATCTGATCAAGGATCTCGACGACATGGCCGGGCTTGCGACGCGCTCGGGCTCGCGCTCGACCGCCGATCTCGGCCCGGCGACGCGGCAGTCGCCGCTGATTGCCGGCATGCTCGCCGCCGGGCTCAACCCGATCGGCAAGAGCTCGACCCCCGAACATGGCTTCCTGCCGACCACCGAGCCGCTCGCCTTCGGGCCGACGCGCAACCCGTGGGATCCGACGCGATCCTCGGGCGGGTCGTCGGGCGGGGCGGGCGCGGCGACGGCGGCGCATGTCGTGCCGTTCGCCCATGCCAGCGATGGCGGCGGGTCGATCCGTATCCCGGCATCGTGTTGCGGCCTGTTCGGCCTGAAGGTGTCGCGCGGGCGCACGCTGGCGACCGATCCCGGGCATTTCCCGATTTCCTTGAGCGTACAGCTCTGCGTCTCGCGCAGCGTGCGCGACAGCGCCGGCCTGTTCGCCGCGGTCGAGGGGACGGGGGCGGGGCTGCCGCCGGTCGGGATGATCGTCGCGCCCTCTGACAGGCGGTTGCGCATCGGGCTGGTGATCGACAGCGTGACCGGCCGCAAGCCCGACCCCGAAGTCGCGGCGGCGACCGAGGAGATGGCGGCGTTGCTCGAGGATCTCGGCCACAAGGTCGAGCCGACGGCCTGGCCGGCCGAACTGGTCGGCATGGCCGATCCGTTCCTGCTGACCTGGTCGAAGGGCGCGGCGAACATCCTCGCCGAGGCCGCGACGCGGCTCGGCCATGTGCCCGGGCCGGATGAGGTGGAGCCGTTCAGCCTTGCCATGGCGGGCATCGTCGCCATGGCGCCGGCCGGGGCGGTCGAGCAGGCGGTGGCCTATCTCAACACGCTGGGCGGCCCTTATGCCGCCTGGCTGTCACGCTATGACGTGATCCTGTCGCCGGTGCTGTCGACGGCGCCGATCCCGCTCGGCTGGCTGGCGCCCGATCTGCCGGTCGAGACCATGGCCGAGCGGCTGCCGGCCTATGTCGGCTATACCACGCCGGCCAATGTCGTCGGCGCCCCGGCGATGAGCGTGCCGGGGGCATGGAGCGCCGGCGGGCTGCCGATCGGGGCGCAGTTCCAGGCCGCGGTCGGGGACGAGGCGACGTTGCTCGCGCTGGCCTATGAGATCGAGGCGGTGCGGCCGTGGACGGGAAGGCGGCCGGGGATTTGTGCGTGACGCGCGGTGCAGCGCTGGCGGCGTTGCTCGTCATCGTCCGTCGGGCGGTGTCGCGGCGCCGCTCGATCCGGCCGGCCGACATTTCTGTCTCGCGCTCGATGGTCTCGTGCGCGAGGCGCGCCGATCCGGCGAGGTGCAGAATATCGGTATCTTTGCTGGGCACCCGACCAATCCAGATGGCGATTGGGAATTCGCCTGTAGCGAGAAGCATGGTGTGGCGGCGCAAGCCGCCTTCTGCGCGGCCGCGATGGATGCCGTCGGCTTCGAGTTCAAGCATCGCTTCCCGTGGCTCGTCGACGCCTGTCTGCGCGAGGCCCATGTCACGCCGATCGAAGATATCGCCGACGGCGCCGGTTTCGACGTCGAAAAGCGCATCGAGCACCTGTCGGCGGATTGGCGCGGCGTACATGTCGAGGTCCGCTACACACCGGAGGGTGGCGTGAGGAACAATTATTGGGGCAATTACGACCTGATCGTCTCGCCGCGTTGATACGTCGGCGCTAGCACAGCAAGGTAACCGCCACTCCTTCCCCGGCGAAGAGTGCCGGGTTGAGCACGCCCCGCATGCTCAAGGATCGTCCGGGGGACGATCCGACCCAGCGCTGGGCCCAGTCGGGGACGATTGGTAATGGAACGCAGCGCCAAATAACCGCAACCTCTCCAACTGGGCCCCGGCCTTCGCCGGGGAAGCAGGAAGGGGGTGGTGGCTTGATCCTACGCCGCGACCAGCAGCCGTTCCGCCGGCACCAGCGCCTCATAGCGCGCGAACAACGCCGCGAAATGCTGGTCCATCGTGCGCACATCGGCGGCGGCGATGGCGCGGTGGCGTTGCAGCTCGACGCCGCGATCGGCGAAGATCCGGATCGCGTTGGCCAGCGCGCGCTCGTCGCCCGATTTATAGGCCAGGCCCGCACCCTGCAGGCGCTGGTCGTGCGCGCCGCCGCGATCGGGCACGATCAGCGGCAGGCCGCTGGCGCGCGCCTCGCTTGCCACCATGCAGAAGGTCTCAGCCTCACAGCCATGGACGAGGGCGTCGCCGCTCGCCAGCACCGCGGCGAGCTCGGCGCGGTCGCTCAACGGGCCACCGATCGCGACATGGCCCGGGCGGGCGGCGATCTTTTCCAGCTTGGCGCGCATACGGTCGCTGCCATTGCCGATCAGCATCAGGCCGATGTTGCGACCCCGGCTGGCCTCGGCCGCGGCGCGCACCACCATCGGCCAGCGCTTCTCGGCGGCAAAGCGGCCGACGCCGAGCAGCAGCGTGGCGTCCTCGCCGAGACCACAGCGCGCCAGCATCTCGCGGCGCAGTTCGGCCGAGCGCAGAGCGGGCGAGAAGATGCCCGGCTCGACGCCCATCGGGATGGTCGCGACCTTGTTCAGCCCGCCCGTCGTCAGGCGATCGGACAGGCCGCCGCTCGCGCTGACGACCACATCGAAGCTCTGGTCGAGCGCGCGCAGATGGCGCCAGAAACGGTCGAAGCCCTTGTCGATCGTCGCCACGCTGGCGACGCGGCCGAACCAGCGATAGGCATAGGCGGCGAGCGGATCGCAGTGCATCACCAGCGCGCGCGGCGCCGCGCCCTGCCAGCGGCCAACCATCGCGGCGCTCGACCAGGGTGAGCTCGCCTCGACCAGATCGGGCTGCAGTTCGTCGAGCGCGGCGTGCAGCCGGCGCTCGTCGTCGAACCAGCGATAATTGCGGTCGAGCGGGAATTTGGGGGCAGCGATCGTCACCAGGCGGCCGCCGCGGCCGATCTCGGTCACGCTGTCGGTCTCGCCGGGGGCGAGGATGATCATTTCATGGCCCAAAGCCGGTGCCGCGCGCAGCTTGCGCTCGACATAGGTTTTTACGCCGCCACCACGAGGGGCGTAAAAGGCACAGACATCGACAATCCGCAAAATACGTCCCCAGATAAGCGGCGCCCCCCGGCCCGCTTTTCGGTCCTGTCATTGATTAGACGCCGCAGCGCAGCGAAACCGCAGTTGTCCCTGGCGAGAAAAAATGCTCGCGCGATGCTCGATTCGCGGCCGAAATGAGGCGGCGCTTGTGATGGTGCCTTCGCTGGTGCAATCCCCGTCCGCGATGCCCTCGACGCTCACGCCATTCGTTCGGTTCAGTTCTCCTGCGAAAGCAGGAGCCCAGGGTTCCGGGCGTTGCGTCTGTGGTCCTGGGCTCCTGCTTTCGCAGGGGCGCAATTGTTCAGCCGGTTCGTCCTGAAGCGATGGATACCCCCGTCTCAGCCCCGCCCGGCGGCCTGCTTGCCACCTATGACGCGCACCGCGCAGCGTTGCGCCGGTTCCTCGTCGCGCGCTGCGGCGAGCCGACCGAGGCCGAGGATCTGATGCAGGAATTGTGGCTTGTCGCCCATCACGGGGCGGGCGGGCCGGTGGCTGCGCCGCGCGCCTATCTGTTCAGAACCGCGAACAATCTCGTGCTGGCGCGGCGCCGCGCGGCAATGCGCGGCGCGGCGCGCGAGCGGGCATGGATCGACCTGCGCCATGGCGCCGTGGCCGAGCCCGAAGACGATGCGCCGACCGCCGACGCCGCGATGATCGAGCGCGAGGAGGCGGCGGCTTTGGCCTCGGCGATCGCCAATCTGCCGCCGGCCGCGGGACGCGCCTTCCGGCTGCACAAGTTCGACGGGCTGTCGCACGAACAGGTCGCGGCGGAACTCGGCATCAGCCGCTCGGGGGTGGAAAAACATATCGCACTGGCCATGACGCACCTGCGGCGCGCGCTGGCCTCCGATGCGGAGGAACTGCGGTGATGCCGGGTCGGCGGCATCTATCATGGGAATCGACGAAACTCCCCCGCCATGCCGGACTTGTTCCGGCATCCACCGCCCCGCAGACGCATCGGTCTTTGTTTGCGCGGCACCGTGGACCCCGGAACAAGTCCGGGGTGACGATAAAGGGAACTGGTCGGAAATCGGCGGCGCGCTGCGTTGGCCGACCGGGGTGTAGGGTATGAACCAGGGCGATCAGATGCGGGAGGCGGTGGCGTGGCACGCATTGCTGTCGCGCGCTGACGCCGATTGGGACGGCTTCACCGCCTGGCTCGAGGCCGACCCCGCCAATCAACAGGCTTATGACACCGTCGCGCTTACCGATGCGCTCGTCGATGAACACCATGACACCCTGGCCGGCTTGCTCGCTGCGCCGGCCCGGTCGCCATGGTGGCGTCGACGCGGGGTGATCTCCGGCGCGCTGGGCGGGGCGATCGCCGCGTCGTTGACCGCCTTGCTCGTCGTGCCGGCGCTGCGCGGCCCCGAGACGCAGAGTTGGCGGACCGGAGCCGGCGAAAGCCGCACCATCGCCTTTGCCGATGGCGCTGAGGCGACGCTGGCGCCGGGCACGAAACTCGCCGCGACCGGCAGCATGCTGACGCTCGACGGCACCGCTTTCTTCGCCATTCGCCACGATCCGTCGCGACCGGTGACGATCACCGCGAACGGCGTGACGGTCAGCGATGTCGGCACGCGCTTCGACATGGCGGCGGACAAGGACGGCGTGCGCGTCGCGGTGGCCGAGGGCGAGGTCGCGGTGGCGCCCGCCGGGCAGGCGGCGATAGCGCTTGCCGCCGGGCACCGCGTGCTGGTCGCCGGCAGCCGGGTCGAGACCGGCCTCACGGCGGCGGGCGATGTCGCGCCGTGGCGCGGCGGGCGGCTGGTCTATGACCGCGTGCCATTGTCACTGGTCGCGGCCGATATCGCGCGCTACGCGGGCGGCCGGGTCACGGTCGATCCGGGCGATGCCGGTCGGCGCTTTTCCGGCGCGATGGCGATCGGCGACCGCGTGACGATGGCCAGGTCGCTGGCGGTGCTGATGGGGCTCGATGCCAAGGTCGATGGCGATAAGGTGGTGCTGGGCGGTAGCAGCGGGCGTTAGCCTCGCGCCGGCGGCTGCTTATGCCGGCGACCGCGACCTCAACATCGATCTGCCCGCCGCCACTCTCGGCCAGGCGATTGCCGCGCTATCGACACAAGCGGGCATCAGCATCGGTACCGAGGGCGCGCTGCCCGATCTGCGCACCCCGGCGGTGCGCGGGCATATCAGCGCGGGAAAGGCGCTCGACCGCCTGCTTGCGGGCACGCCGTGGAAGGCCCGGCAGGTATCGCCCTTCGCCTGGCGCATCGTCCCCCGGCCGCGCCAGCGCAGCGCGCCGCCACCGCCGCCGCGCATCACCGAGAATGATGCCTTTCCCACACCGATCCCCGATGTCGTGGTCACCGCGCGCAAGTTCGCCGAGGCCGAATCGAGCATCCCCGGTCCGTTCGCGGTCTACACCCCGTCGCGCGCCGAGCGCACCGGGGCGAGCGCCGGCTCGCGCGCGGTGGCCCAGACGATCGATGGGCTGACGGCGATCGACACCGGGCCCGATGCCGGCCGGCTGTTCGTGCGCGGCGTCGCCGACACGCCGTTCAGCGGCTATGGCCAGTCGCCGGTCAGTGTCGAGATCGACGAGGCGCGCACCACGTTCGACGCGCCCGACCCGGATCTGCGCATGGTCGATGTCGCCCGGGTCGAGCTGCTCAAAGGGCCGCAGGGGCCGCTCTACGGCACCGGCGCGCTGGGCGGGGTGTACCGCGTGATCCTCAATCCGCCCAACCCGGCCGCACCCGCGGCGTCTTTTCGCTTCGATCTCGGTGGGGTGCAGGGCGGCGGGCCGGGCGCGGCGGCCGAGGCGATGGTCAACCTGCCGGTGGCGAACGGGCAGGGCGCGATACGCGCGGTGGCCTATGGCGAACTCGCCCCGGGCTGGATCCGCGATGTCGGCCGGCCCGGCACGCTCAACCAGACGCGCAGCTGGGGCGCGCGGCTGGCCGGGCGCTACGATCTCGGCGAGTGGCGCGTCACGCTGACCGGGCTGACCCAGTCGGTCGCCGCGCGCGACAGCCGCTACACCAATATCAACGGCGAGGATCTGGTGCGCACCGCGCGGCTGCGCGAACCGCGCGAGGGCGATATCAGCCAGGGCGCGGCGGTGCTCACCGGGCCGCTCGGTGCCGCCACGCTGACCTTCGCGTCGAGCATCACCGGCCAGCATGTCGCGCGCACCGACGATGCCTCGGCGTCGGCGGCATTGCTCGGCGCGGCGGCGCCGCTCGCCTATCATGAGGCGCGCGATTATCAGCTGATCGACGAGGAGCTGCGCATCGCCAGCACCGCGGACCGCCGGCTGAGCTGGATCGCCGGCCTGTCCTACCTCCATTCGACCACAACGGTGGCCGGCCGCCTGACCCCGCCGAGCGGTGCGGTGATCGACGCGCTGGACCTCAAGCGCTTCGTCAAGGAATTCTCGGTCTATGGCGAGGGCACGCTGCGCCTCGCGCCGCGGCTGCGCGCGGCGCTCGGCGCGCGGCTGTTCCTCTCAACGGTCGAGGATGGCCGCGCCGAAAAAGCGCAGGTCCAGGCCGAGGCCAATTCCGGCTCGACGATCGGCGTCACGCCCAGCGCCTCGCTCGCTTATGACACGTCGGGCGGCGGGCTGGTCTATTTCCGCTATGCCAGCGCCTATCGCCCGGGCGGCCTCGACCCCGCCAACACCGTGACGCATCGTTATGACGCCGACCAATTGTCCAACTTCGATCTCGGCGCGCGCGGCACCGCGCTGCGCGGCTCGCTGACGCTCGACGTCGCGGCCTATCGCACGCGCTGGCTGCACGTGCAGTCGGACTATCTGTTGCCCGACGGCCTGCTCGCCACGCACAATGTCGGCGATGCGCTGATCATCGGCATCGAGGGTTCGCTGGCCTGGCACACCGGCGGCTGGACGCTGAGCGCCGGCGGCACCTTCCAGCATGCCCGGCTGACGCGCGGCGAGGACGGCACCAAACTGGTCACCGACCTGCGCCTGCCGGTGGTGCCGGATGTGGCCGGGCGCGTCGCGCTGGCCTGGCGGCATGACTGGCACGGCTGGAGCATCGCGCCGAGCCTGGCAGCGCGTTACGGCGGCCCGTCGCGGCTGAGCTTCGACCCCGGGCTCGACCGCGAGATGGGCGGCTTCGGCGAGGCCGACCTGACCATCGCCGCGACGCGCGGCCGGATGCGGGTGACGTTGTCGATCGACAATCTGTTCGACGCCCGCGGCGACAGCTTCGCCTTCGGCAACCCCTTCTCTGTACGTACGGAGTCGCAATACACGCCGACCCGGCCGAGGAGCGGGAGCTTGTCGTTCGGGGTGGATTTCTAGCGCGGTTGCCGCGCCCATTCTTGATATCGTCTGGATGTCCCCTCGGGGCCCGGATCCTCGTAGATCGGATTCTCGCATCCCTTGGGCGACGTGTCGGTCCAGCGCACGATGCGCAGCGTCTTGCCGTCGCTCAGATAGGCGCGGCCGTTTTTCCATTGCTCGTCCGCCACCGCGACAATCGCGCGCTCGCCGGCGATGTCGCAATCATGGATTCTTCGCACATAATTATCGACATGGAAGATCAGGCGAACGCGGTACATCTCGCGGCCGGGGTGCACGCGCTCGCCGACGATAAAGGCGTCGCGGCCATCGCCGTCATAAGGAAAATAGCAGCAGAGATGCTTGCTGGGCCCGAACTTGTCATAACCGCCATAGAGCCAGCCGCCCTTGAAGCCGCTATTGTCGGAGATGAAGGTATCGCCGACATGCGGGAACGCCATGCGCAGCACCGGCTGGCGATCCGGCTTGCCGCGTGGCACGCCGTTGTTCTGCGCGACGCAATGCGTCAGCACGGGCTCGGTCACCTGCAACAGGTTGATCACATAGTTGGACATATATGACTGGGCTTCGGCCAGCGCGGCGCTGGTCGAATAGTGCTGCCGCGCCGCCGCCTCGAACGTCGCCTGGTCGAGCCGGCACGCAAAGACCCGCGCCTTGCCGCGTTCGACCAGGATGAGATGGTAGCGCGACAGGCTTTTGATCGAGACGTGATAGAGGATGAAGGTCAGCCTGATCGGCGACTTTCGGATACCGAGCCCGGTCGCGTCTTCGCCGACACGGGCCAACAGCGTACCGTCTTCCGACCGCACCTCATTGGCCGGCCCGACTTGGGGGTCGCTCTGCATAAGGTAATAGAAGCGCGAAAAGCCATCGCCGCGCACGCGGTGGATGACGGGCATCCCGCTATCTTCCTCGCTCAGCGAGGTCGATACCCAGCCGCGATAGGTATCGTAGGGATAGTCGTCGGTGAACACCTGCCCGTCCGACGGCGCCGACGGCCGGCCGGGCGCATCGGCGGCGCTCCTGCCGGGCAGCGCCGGCAGTGGCAGCATCAGGGCAAGGATGATGAAGGGCCGCATGCGCCTGGCTCCGTCATGGTGCCGGACGGCGATCCGGACCAAAACGGGAACATGCCACGTTCCGCGGCAGGCGCAAGGGCAAATTCGCGCTACGGTTTCCCATTGATCCAGTCCGCCGGGTCGATCGGCACATAGCGCTTCGTTGCCTTGTCATAGCGCCTGACTTCGAAATGGAGATGGCTTCCGCCGCCCGCGGCATTGCCGGTCGTACCGACGCTGCCGACGACCTAGCCTGCCTTGACCCGTGTGCCCACCGTCAGTGGCGAAGGGCTTTGCAGATGATTGTAGCTGGTCCGCGTCCCGTCGGGATGATCGATCCAGACCCTGTTGCCATAGCCGGTAAGGCCGATGACATGCTCCATGACCTGGTTGCCGTGCTTGTCGAAGACGAGGTTGCCGGCCTTGTCCTTTTTGGGTTGCATCAGAAAAGGATGGATCGGATGCCCCTTTTTGTCCTTTGTCCAATGATGCAGGGGTCCCAATTCGGGTGTGACACGTACGACGACGCCATCGGCGGCGGCCTGCACGGGGGTGCCTTCTTTCGCCGGCAAATCGTCGCCCTTATGGGGACGCCCGCTCCGCAGGCCCTTCGCGCCGATCGGATCGAAGCCGCCATCGCCTGAAAAGGGGCGACCATTGGGTCCCGGCGCGCGCGCTTTCGACGTGGTTCCATCCGCCGCGCCATTATAACCCGGCACGGGCCAGCGGCGCTGCAATGCTGGTGCCGCGCCGGCGGCCGGGGCGGCTATCGGCATGGCGGGTGGTGCGACAGGCGCGGGTCGTTTCGGGCCGGTTGCCGCCGGTGCTCGCGTCGGTGCGGGCGACGCAGGTGATGGCCCCGCAATGCCCTGTCCGCGTGACTGCTCGCGACGGATCTTCTGCATGATCGCGTCCAGCGACGCCGCGCCGCCGGGCGTCGGGGCCGGCGGCGGCGGAACGGGTCGTGGCGTGCTGACAGGCCCTGCACCCGGCGCCGGGGATGGCCCCGTCGCGCCCGGCCGGCTCTGGTCGCGCTGGATCTGGCGCATGATCGCGTCGAGCCGATCCCGACCGGCGGGCAACACCGGCGGCTGACCCGGGGCCGCACGCGCGGGCATGGGAGAGCGTTGCAAGGCGCCAAGGTCGTTCTCGACAGCCGGCTGGACGGCGACCGGGCCGGTCGACAGCGGCGACCGGGCACGTGCACCGGGAAAGGCCGCCAGCGCCACGCCGAGATTGCGCGCTGGCGACGCTGTCGCATCGGGCGGGATGGTCGATGCTGCCAGGGGGTTGGCGGCGAGGCGGGCGCGGAGGCTGGGCGAACACATGCCCGGATATTTATCGCTGGCCCGCGCGAGGTTGAATCATCTTCGCCCGCGGATGCCCGTTCACGCCGGCAATGCTGATCCGACCGATTTACGCTGCGGGAGCTTCCCCCGCCGTGCGCCACGCCGCGGCCGCCAGGCACAGGGTGATCAGGCCCGAAAAGGCGATCGGGATGAGAAACAGGAACATCCAACTCAACAGCGTGACGGCCGCGAAGCACAGGGCGAACGTCCAGCCGATGCCGCGCAGCTGCGCCAGTGTCGCCGCCGGCAGGCTGCCCAACTGCCAGGCCAGGATCGCGGCGAAGAGGTAAAACACGCCGAGACAGAAGCCGAGGCCGCTGAACAGATCCCAGAAGCTGCGGTCGAAACCCATCATGTCGAAATGGATCGTACGCATCGCGGCGAGCATCGCATCGGCGCCCCAATGCGGGTCGGACTGGCGAAAGCCGAGCGTGTGTCCGAGCGCGAAAAGCAGCAGCAGCACGGCGGCGATTCGATAAAGCAGCGACGCTTTCATTTTGCCTCCCCAGACAATGCGCGGGGCCTCGATCCTTTAGCGCGTTCGATAATTCCCCAGCGAAATCCCCGTCGTGACTTTATCCACACGGCCGCTGCGCGACAACGGCCGATTGCGGTGACCGGGGTGGCTCCATGCCGGCCGATCGACCGCGCGCGCAACGGCACATTCTGTTCACATCCCGGTCACTTGCGCCCTGCCTATGGCGGGACATGCCGCTTTCGATGCCATCCTCGCCCGCTTCGCGCGATCGATCATTCTCCGGGTCGGTGGTGGCATCGTCGGGCATGGCGCGACTCATGAGCGAAATGGCGCTGCGCGAGGGCGAGGTGCCTGACCGTCTCGATGCACCGCTGGCGGCGACGCCGGTCCACCAGATCGGCGCCGATGCCTTCCTGCTCAGCCTGCCGATGGGGCTGGCATTCTATTATCGGCGCGGCGCGGGCACGGTGTTCCGGCGCTGGCCCGGCGTGGGCGACGACGCGGTGGCGCTGTTCTTCGAAGGCACGGTGCTCGGCGCCATCGCCTGGCTCAACGGCTTCGTGCCGCTGCGCGCCTCGGCGGTGCTGCATGGCGGCAAGGTCCATGCCTTTGCCGGGCCGGCCGGGGCAGGCAAGTCGACCCTCGCCGCGGCGCTCGCCCGGCGCGGCATGGCGCTGTGCGCGGATGAGGTGCTGATCCTCGACCCGGGCGATCCGACGCGGATCGTCGCGCTGCCCGCGATGGACCGCGCGAAGCTATGGGGCGATGCGCTGGCCTTGGCCGACTATGCCGCCGGCCCGGCAATACGGCCGGGGATCGACAAGTTCCACGCCCCCGATGTGCCGGTCGCGCCGCGCACGCCGCTGCCGCTCCACCGGCTGTACTTCCTCGAAAACGGCGCGGAAGGCGTGCCCGGCATCGTCGCGATTCCGCCATCCGGCATGCTCGAACGCCTCGCCTCGGCGTGGTACCGGCCGCAGCTTTTCTATCCGCTGGTTGGACCGGATCGCGCTTTCGAAACCGCCACCCGCCTCGCCCGGGCGGTCCCCATGGCGCGGTTCCATCGTCCGCTCCCCCCGGCGACCTTCTCTGCTGCGGTCGACATGGTCGCGGCCCATATCCACGCCGATGGCTGACGCCGCGCCCGCCGGGGGGATCGACTGGATCGCGTCCTACCCCAAATCCGGCAACACCTGGATACGGCTGCTGCTCACCGCCTATTTCGCGGACGACGGCTGTTACGATCTCGCCGCCGAGGTCACCGCGCGCGGCGCCAGTTCGGGCCGTCTGTTCGAGGACGCGCTCGGCCTCTCGTGCGAGGATCTATTGCCAGCCGAGGCGCGCATCCTGCAGCCGGCGATGTACCGGGTGCTCGCCGCGCGCTATCCCGAAGGGCTGTGGCTCAAGGTGCATGATCGCCAGGCCATGCTGGGCGAGGCGGAGTGGCTGTTCCCGCCCCAGGCCTCGGGCAGCGCCATCTACATCATCCGCGATCCGCGCGATGTCGCGGTGTCCAACGCCTTTCACGACGGCCATGGCGACATGGACCGCGCGGTCGCCAAGCTGTGCAGCGCGGACACGAGGATCGGCGATCGCGGCGACCGGCAACTCGTCCAGCATATCGGTGACTGGAGCGGCCATGTGCGCAGTTGGGCCGATCAGCGCGACATCCCCGCGCTGATCGTGCGCTATGAGGACATGCTCGCGGATGCCGCTGCCGTGCTCGCCGCGGTGATCCGCTTTGCCCGGCCGCACGTCTCGATCGACACGGCGCGGGTCGCCCGTGCCGTGTCGCTGTCGCGCTACGACGCGCTGCAGGCCGACGAATACAAGATCCGCTACGCCGAGACACCCGACGTCGCGGCGAGCTTCTACAGTC
>NZ_JAQGLG010000056.1 GCF_028292965.1 Sphingomonas bacterium
ACGGGCCGGACAAGGCCGCGCCCGGCGCGTTGGTCGGGGGGTTGGCGATGACGCTCACCCGCTCGGGCGCGATTTGCATCCTGCGCACGGTTTCCGCGCCCATCGCCGGCGACCTCGCGACGACATGGTCGAGAAACATCGGGTGGCAGCGCAGCCAGCCGCGATAGGCCTGATCGACCGGGAAATGCTGGTCGATCCGATCGAGCCGGTTCGACACCTTGGCGACGACCGGCGGGCAATGGCGCCCGAGCCGCGCGCGCAGCCACGCCGCCATCGAGGTATAGTGGTTGCCGGGGCAAAACACGATCGCCGGCGCCGTCGCCGCGACGATTCCGGGCAATGCGCGCATCAGGCCGATATAGCTCGAATCGAGCCCGATCAGTTCCACACCGTCCGGAACCTCGGCGACCAACGGGCCCTCCGACTCGCCCAACACCAGGGTGACGCGGTGCCCGGCGGCGATCCAGCCCCGCGCCAGTCGCAACATCGCGCGCTCCACACCGCCGCCCCGCAGCGATTGTGCGTAGGTCAATATATGGGGGGTGGGCGCAAAGGGGCTGAGCATTTCGTTGTCCCCCCGTAACGCGACTTTGTCGCAAAAGTTTCGCGAGACGCGACAATATTGAGGCGCTTTCACAGCGCCTTGCCGAAGCGGCCCGCGCAGCGCCGTTGCCAAGTATCGGCGCGGCCACTAGATGACGCCGGTTCCGGCACCGACCGGCCTTATCTCGCAGGTCACGCCCACGTGAACACATCCCCGGCTCCCCCGAGCTCCGGCCTGGCCCTTGAAACACCGGTCGCCGACCTTGCCGGTCTCGAGCCGATGGAGACGCTGAAGCGTCGCTGGCCGATGGTCGTCGGCGGCATCATCACGCTGGTGATGATCGTCATGCTCGGCAAGCAGCTGATCGATACCGGCCTCACCGGGCTGACCAAGGCGCTGCCGCGCAACCCGTTCTTCTATCTCTTCTTCACGCTCTATTATTTCTCGCCGGTGGTCGGCGATTACACGATCTTCCACCGGCTGTGGAACATCCCCGCCGCCGGTTTCGCCGCGCTGATCCGCAAGCGCGTCGCCAGCGACATGATCGGTTATTCCGGCGAGGCCTATTTCTACACCTGGGCGCGCCAGCGCTCGACGATGATCGCGGCGCCATTCGGCGCGGTGAAGGACGTCAGCATCCTGTCGGCGATCGCAGGCTCGGCGGTCACGCTGGCGGTGCTGGTCGTCGCACTGCCGTTCGTGATGGGCTCGCTCGACGATGCCAAGCTGCGCATTGTCGGCTGGTCGGCGGTGGTCATCTTCGCCATGTCGCTGCCGTTCCTGATCTTCTCGAAACGCGTCTTCTCGCTCGACCGGGGCACCTTGTGGTTCATCTTCGCGGTGCACTGCGCGCGCGTTCTGGGTGGAGCGATCCTGGTCGCGATCGTCTGGCATTTCGGGCTGATCGGCATCTCGCTCACCACCCTGTTGCTGCTCTCCGCGCTGCGCATGCTGGTGTCGCGGCTGCCGATGGTGCCCAACAAGGATCTGTTCTTCGCCACGATCGCCGGTATGTCGGCCGGCCAGCACGCGGCACTGACGCAGATGCTGGCGATCGTCGCCGCGATGATCCTCGTGGTTCATGCGACGCTCATCATCGGCCTTGCACTGCATGGTCTGCTGGCGCCCGGCCGCGCCACGACCCAGGGCTAACGGCTCTCCGGGAGGAGCCTCGAATCCGACGAGGAGCGACTCCCGTGCGTATCGTCGACGTCAACGAATTCTACTCGCCGACCGGCGGCGGCGTGCGCAGCTATATCGACCGCAAATTCGCGGTGATGGCGGCGCTCGGCCATGAGCTGATCGTCATCGCCCCGGCCCGCGAGGACCACATCGAGCACCGCGCCGGCAAGGGCCGCATCATCTACGTCAAGGCACCGGCCATGCCGTTCGACAGCAATTACGGGCTGTTCTGGGATGCCGCGCCCATCACCGCGCTACTCGATGAACTGGACCCCGATGTGGTCGAATGCTGCTCGCCCTGGCGCCCGGCCTGGATCGTCGGCAACTGGCAGGGCCGCGCGCTCAAATCCTTCTTCCTGCACAACGACAATATCGCCACCTACGCCCAGCGCTGGTTCGAGAGCGTCGCCTCGCCGGCGCGGATCGAACGCGCCTTCGCCTGGTATTCGCGCTACATGCGCCGATTCCTTGGCCGCTTCGATACGGTGGTCAGCAACGGGCCCAATCTCGTCAAGCGCATGGCCGCGCGCGGCATCCATGTCGATGCGGCGATGCCGCTCGGCATCGAACGCGATCGCTTCTCGCCCAGCCTGCGCAGCGCGGAGATGCGCGCGGCGATCCTCGCCGAATGCGGCCTGCCGCCAGGCGCCGCGCTGCTGCTCGGCATCGGCCGCCATCATCCGGAAAAACGCTGGCCGATGGTGATCGACGCGATTGAGCATGCCGCCCAGGCGCACCCGATCGGCTTCGTGCTGATCGGCCACGGCGTGGAAACCGCCGCGGTTGAACGCCGCGTCGCCGGCAACCGGCATATCCGCCTTTATCGGGCGACCGGCGATCGCCACCAGCTTGCCCGTATGATGGCGAGCTGCGACGCCTTCATCCATGGCTGCGAGGCCGAGACTTTCGGGCTGGTGGTGTCGGAAGCGCTCGCCTCGGGCGCGCCGCTGATCGTGCCCGATGAGGGCGGTGCCGCCGACGTGGCGCAACCGGCCTTCGCCGAAAGCTTTGCCGCGCGCGACATGCACGCTTGCACCGCGGCGATCACCCGGCTGCTGTCACGCGACCAGCGCGGCTTGCGCGATGCGGCGGCCAAGGCATCGGAGAATATCTGGTCGGATCGCGACCATGCCGTGGCGCTGACCGACTATTATGCGCATCGCATCGCGCTGCGCGACGAAACTCAGGCGAGAAGGTCGGCGTAGCGCCCCGGCGTGCGGCCACGGCCGAGCGCGGTGAAGGTCCTGTCGATGCTGTCGAGCAGATCGGG
Organism: Sphingomonas bacterium; assembly: GCF_028292965.1. Classification (GTDB taxonomy): domain Bacteria; phylum Pseudomonadota; class Alphaproteobacteria; order Sphingomonadales; family Sphingomonadaceae; genus Sphingomonas. Next base: position 2,997 of record NZ_JAQGLG010000056.1, read on the forward strand.
CACGCCATTGTCACCCGGGTGCACCGCGATCCGCACGACACGCGCGGGACGCAGCACGACCCGCAACGCCGCCGCCGCGGCGAGCGAGCTGAGCTGCCGGTTGCGCGACCGGCTGGCCCAGGTAATCACCGGACCGTTGGTGAGAACCTGGTTGCCGCGCGTCGGCGCCCATACCCGGCGATGATCCTCGGCCAGCGCGAAGCCCGCCTCGCCCAGCGCCGCCTTCGCCGCATCCGAATAGAGCCAGGCCGGGGCGATGAACCCCGCCGCCGGACGGCCGATGATATCCTCGACCAGCGCCTTGCCGCGCGTCATCCGGTCCAGCGCCTCGCTGCGATCGAGCCCGAGAAACTCGCCCTCTCCCGCCGTCATGTGCTTGGCCTTCCACGCATTGGCACCCTTGTGCTCGGACGTGTCGCGGTGGAACCAGCCATGGACGAACATCTCGACCCCGGCATCGGCCCAGGCCCGCAGCCGCGTCGCGAACGGCGTGCCGGCGCTGATCTTCGCCTCGCCCCAATGATCGGGCACCACCAGCATGGCGAGCCGCGGACCGCCGAGATGGCCGCCCAGCCGATCGGCCAGCGCGTCGACCGCGCCTTCGAACTTGGGCGAGACATCGTGGATCGAGGCGAGCAGCGTTTTCATGGCTGGGGAGATAGCGACGCGCGGCACCATTGCCCAGTGCACGTCCCATCCTTCTCCGGCGCTACCTGCTCCCCTCCCTGGATAAGGGAGGGGCTGGGGGTGGGTCGCTATCGAGGGAACGTAGCGCCCTCCTCAGACCGACCCACCCCCGACCCTCCCTTATCCAGGGAGGGGAGAAACGTGGGTGGCGACGAACCCGCCTGCATCTCCAACCCGCCCGATCCGTACCTTTATTTGGCCAAAGTTGATCGCATATATCCAATCATCCCGACGCTATCCGTGCACAGATCACCGTTCATCGCAGGGCAAAGGCGATGCGCGATAAGCGGCGGGTACGGGAACGAGCATGCAAGGATACGGAATGACGACGACGAAGATCCTGATCGCTCTGGCGACCCTGCCGCTGGCGCTGGCGCCGCTGGCAGCTGCGGCACAGACGGTCGGCGAAGACAGCGCGATCTGCAACGCCGGTCACGGGCCGGCGATCCAAGCCAATATCGTCGGTATGAAGGACCGCGCCGGCGAGGTGAAGCTGGAAATCTATCCCGCCAACGAGACCGATTTCCTGCGCGACGACTATCTGCTGATCAAGGAGCACAAGCTGTTCCGCCGCATCACCGCGCTCACGCCCAAATCAGGCCCGGTGTCGCTGTGCATCAAGGTGCCCGGCCCGGGCCGCTACGCGATCCTGTTCACGCATAATCGCGACAGCCAGTCGAAATTCAGCTTCTGGACCGATGGCGCCGGCTTCCCCGGCGGCGAACGCATGGGCCGCTCACGCCCCAAGCTCAACCAGGCGCTGATCGATGCCGGCCCGGGGATCACCAACGTCACGATCAGGGCGCAATATCTGCGCGGTCTGGGCGGCTTCGCGCCGATGAAGGACTGATCGGGGAAATTTCTGCCACGCCGCGTGTTTCGCCTTGCGCGTGGCGTGGCCCGCCGGTCTGCGCTACGCTCACGCCAAAGTGGGAACGCGGCCGGTCATGCGCATCGTCGACGTCAACGAATTCTATTCACCGACCGGCGGCGGCGTGCGCACCTATCTCGAACGCAAGATGGGGCTGATGGCCGAGATGGGCCATGAGCTGATCGTCATCGCGCCGGGCCGCGAGGACCGGGTCGAGGAACGCCCCGGCGGCGGGCGCATCATCTTCGTCAAGGCGCCGCGCCTGCCGTTCGACCATAATTACGGGCTGTTCTGGGATGCCGCGCCGATCACCGCGCTGCTCGACCGGCTCAAGCCGGATGTGGTCGAGAATTGCTCGCCTTGGCGCCCGGCCTGGATCGTCGGCAACTGGCAGGGCGACGCGCTCAAATCCTATTTCATGCACAACGACAATGTCGCGGCCTACTTCCAGCGCTGGTTCGAATCGCTCGCCAGCCATGAACGGATCGAACAGGCGTTCAGCTGGTACACCCGCTACATGGCGCGCTTCCTCGACAAGTTCGATGTCGTCGTCACCAACGGCCCCGCGCTGGAGAAGCGCCTGCGCGCGCGCGGCCTGCGCATCGACGCGGCGATGCCGCTGGGCATCGAGCGCGGCCATTTCTCGCCAGATCTGCGCGACGCTGGCTTGCGCGCCGCGCTGCTCGCGCAATGCGGCCTGCCGCCCGAGGGACATTTGTTGCTCGGCCTCGGCCGGCACCACCGCGAGAAGCGCTGGGACGTGGTGATCGACGCGGCCGAGCGCGCCGGCGCCAGCCTGCCGGTCGGGCTGATCCTGCTCGGCACGGGCGTCGAGACGCGCGCGCTCGAACAGCGTATCGACGGGAGCCCGCATATCCGGCTGTTCCGTCCGGTCTACGACCGCGAACGTCTCGCCCGCATCATGGCCAGCTGCGACGCGCTGATCCATGGTTCCGAAGCCGAGCCGTTCGGCCTCGTCGCGTCCGAGGCGATCGCCGCCGGCCTGCCTTTGGTCGTCCCCGACACCGGCGGCTGCGCCGAGGTCGCCGACCCGCTGTCGTCGGAGACATATACCGCCCGCGACGCCGCCGCCGGCGCGCAGGCGATCCTCCGCCTGTTCGCGCGCGACCCGGCCCTGCTGCGCCGCGCAGCCGTCACCGCCGCCGGCCGCGTGCGCAGCGACCGCGAGCATACGGTCGACCTGATGGCCTATTACGAACGCCAGATCGCGGTGAAGCGCGCGCTGAACCGGCGCGCATAAGATCAACGGCGTCGCATAGGGCGACGTTGAAAATGGTTCACGCGGAGGCGCGGAGGTGTTGCACTCGGTGCAAATGTCGCGCGTAAGCGCCAAGCTCATCGATGGTGGCAACGCAGGGAATGCCTGCGCGATCGCGCGCCACATCACCGCGCACGCACCATCTCCGCGCCTCCGTGTCTCCGCGTCTCCGCGTCTCCGCGTCTCCGCGTCTCCGCGTGAGATCGTTCTCTCCCCGCACTAACGAACACTAAACATGCAAAAAATCGATCGCTTCCTTCGCCTGATGAACGACCGCGGCGCCTCGGACTTCCACATGACTGTGGGGCGGCCGCCGATGCTGCGTGCGTCCGGCTCGATGGAGACCATCCGCTACCGCGTGCTCAATCCCGCCGACTTCATCGACCTGATGCAGCCGATTACCCCGCCGCGGCTTTGGGACGATTTCGTGAAGAACGGCGATGCCGACTACTCGTACGAGATCCCCGGCGTGGCGCGCTACCGCGTGAACATGTTCCGCCAGCAGCGGGGCGACGGCGCGGTGTTCCGCGTGATCCCGACGAAGATCATGACCATCGATCAACTCGGCCTGCCGGAAGCGGTGCGGCGGGTGGCCGCGCTGCAGAGCGGCCTGGTGCTGGTCACCGGACCCACCGGCTCCGGCAAGTCGACCACGCTGGCGGCGATCATCGATCTGATCAACGAGACCCGCAGCCTGCACGTGATCACCATCGAAGACCCGATCGAGTTCGTCCACCCGAACAAGAAGTGCCTGATCCATCAACGCGAGATCGGCACGCACGCCAAATCGTTCGCCGAAGCGCTGAAGGCGGCGGGCCGCGAAGATCCCGACCTGATCCTGGTGGGCGAGATGCGCGACCTGGAGACGATCTCCATGGCCCTCTCCGCCGCGGAGCGCGGCACGCTGGTCTTCGGCACGCTCCACACCAACAACGCCGCGAAGACGATGGACCGCATCATCAACGTCTTCCCCGCCGGCGAGCAGGAAGGAATCCGCAACGTCCTCGGCGAGACCATCCGCTCCGTCGTGGCCCAGCAGCTCCTGCCGAAGATCGGCGGCGGCCGCGTGGCCGCGCTGGAGATCCTCTTCGCCTCCCCGGCCATCGGCAACATGATCCGCGAAGGCAAGACGCCGCAGATCACCTCGGCCATCCAGACCGGCATCAAGGAAGGGATGATCGACATGGACTCGTCGATCCGCAGGCTGC
>NZ_JAQGLG010000062.1 GCF_028292965.1 Sphingomonas bacterium
ATCAACATCGACGACAATCCCGAGGCGCCGGGCAAATATGGCGTGCGCGGCATCCCTACGATGATCCTGTTCAAGAACGGCGCGCCGGCCGCGACCAAGATCGGCGCCGAGCCCAAGAGCCGGATCAAGGCATGGCTCGAGGGTGCCCTCGGCGAGGCTTCAGGCGTGGCGCAAGCCCAAAAATCTGCCTGACCCCAGGGGCTCGCGGCGTAGGTGCCGCGAGCCCCTTTTTTATACCTCAGCGATAATAGTCATGGCGCTCGGCGCCGTCGAAACCGCCCCGAGTCAAGGCAGCACGCCTTGAAACCGGCGGCCCGACCCGCACGGGCACGGATCGTTGCGGCCGAGTTTTTCGACAAGTTCGATATCGCCGTGCACGAAGCGGAAGCCGCGCTTCACCTGCGTTTCGGACGGGTAACCCTTACGCCGCTTCGAACTGACCTCGAAAGCAGGGCAGGTCGGCGAAGTGATCGATGTTGCGCATGGTCGCCTCCTTCGTTCGCCGATCGGTCGATCGACGGCGGGCCAAATGGTATGCTGGCCACGAAAAGTAAAGCTAGTCAGGTGAGTGGGATCATCACCTGCGCGGCATAACCGGGCCGCGCTTTCAGGCGATCATACCAGGCAGCGACATGCGTCAGGGCCGGCCGTTCGATCGCCAGCGTGAACCATGTATGGGCATAGACGCCCATCGGAATGTCGCCGATCCCGAATTGCTCGCCGGATAGCCAAGGACGCCGCGACAGTTCGTCGTCGACCCGTGCCATCATTTCGCCCGAGCGCGCGGCCGATTGCCGGATGGCGTCGGCGTTACGCTCCGCCGGCGCACGGCGTATCAGGTTGAGAAAGGCTGGCCCTTGCGCGGCGGCATAGTCGAACTGCCAATCCATCCATTTGTCGGCCTGCGCCCGCAGCGCCGGGTCGCCCGGCCAGAAACGCTCGGCTGCGTGACGCGCGGCAAGATACCGCAGGATCGCATTCGATTCCCACAGCACCACGCCCTCATCCTCGATCGTCGGGATCAGCGCATTGGGGTTGAGCGCGAGATAGGCGGCATCCATGCCGAACGCGCCGCCGACATCATGCCGCACATAAGGCAGGCCGATCTCCTCGGCGAACCACGCGACCTTCTTCACATTATGCGAGTTGAGACGGCCCCAGATCGTCAGCATGGCCTGATCAGCTGCGATAATCGGCGTTGATCGAGATATAGCCGTGCGTCAGGTCGCAGGTCCACACCGTGGCCCGCCCGTCGCCCAGCCCGAGATCGACCCCGACCTCGATCTCGCGCCCTTTGAGATGCGCCGCGACCGGTGCCTCGTCATACCCCTCGACCGCCAGGCCATGCTCGGCCACCTGCGTATCGCCGAAGCGGATCGAGAGCTTGTCGCGCTCGGCCGGTTCGCCGGCCTTGCCGACCGCCATCACGACACGGCCCCAATTGGCGTCCTCGCCGGCGATCGCCGTCTTCACCAGCGGCGAATTTGCCACCGAGATCGCGATGCGGTGTGCGCTGGCATCGCTCTCGGCGCCACTGACCTGGATCTCGATCAGCTTCTGCGCGCCCTCGCCATCCCGCACGACAAGCATGGCGAGCTGGTGGCACAGATCGGCCAGCGCGGCGCGAAAGGCGTCGGCGCCCGCGCTGTCGTCATCGCTCAGTGGCGCATTGCCCGCCTTACCGGTGGCGAAGGCCAGCACGGTGTCGCTGGTCGAGGTGTCGCTGTCGACGGTGATGCAGGAGAAGGTCTTCTTGTTGGCGGCCGACAGCGCGCCCTGCAGGAAGCCAGGCGTCGCTGCGGCATCGGTGAAGATGAAGCCGAGCATCGTCGCCATGTCGGGCATGATCATGCCCGATCCCTTGATGATGCCGACCAGGGTCACGGTCCGGCCGTCGACCACCGCCGTCGTCACCGCGCCCTTGGCATAGGTATCGGTGGTGCCGATCGTCGTCGCGGCATCCTGCCAGTCGCAGGGTGCGGCGGCGAAGGCTGCGTCGAGCCCGGCCTCCGCCTTGTCGATCGGCAGCGGCACGCCGATCACGCCGGTCGAGGCGACGAACACGTCCGACGGCTGGCAACCGAGATGGTTCGCCGCGCGCGCCGCGATCGCCTCTACCGCCGCGCGGCCGCGATTGCCGGTAAAGGCGTTGGAGTTGCCGGCATTGACCACCAGCGCGCGCGCCTGGCCGAGGACCAGCGCGTCGCGACACCATTCCACCTCGGGCGAAGGGCATTTGCTCTGCGTCAGCACGCCGGCCACCGCCGTGCCCGAATCGAGCGTGACGAAGGTCAGGTCGCAGCGATCCCATGTCTTGTAGCGCGCCCGTGCCACACGCGGCGTGACGCCTGCGATCGGCGGTGCGTCAGGAAAGGGCAGAGCGAGCGGCGAAGTGGCGGATGACATGTCTGGCGTCCGTGATAGGATCGACGCTCATTGCGAGGGCGATCACGATGCGATTTGGCGGCCAATATGGATTGATGCTGGCGCTGGCAATCGTGCCGGCAAGCGCGCAGGCAGGTGACAAGGCTGCACCGGTGCAGGTCAGCGGCAATATCGCCGTATTTTTCGACCCCAGCGGCTATCCTGTCGACGCGATGCGCGCCCGGGAGCAAGGGCGTGTCGTCGCCTCTGTCGCGATCGATGCCGAGGGCAGGGCGACAAAATGCGCCATCGCGAACTCGAGCAATTCCGTGTCGCTCGACGCGACGACCTGTTCGATCGCCATGACGAAGATACACTTTGTCGCGACGCGTGATGCCGCTGGCAGGAATGTTCCCGGCACTTATGACCTCAAGGTTCGCTGGGTGCTGCCGCCAGCGCCGCCAGGTACGACGCTGGTGACGTTTGGTGGTACGGCCGCCGACCCGACCTGCTCGGTCGTCGTCGCCGGTGCCACGCGGCACCTTGCGGCGCAGGGATGTCGGTCGCTGGCGAACGCGATCACGAATCGAGGCGGCAATCTCTCGCAGCCGGTGTTTGTCGCTCTACCCGATCAACCCGGCTTCCTGTTACCCGAGGGACAATAGCCCGTTCGCCCGCTGTGGCGAGCGGCTAAGTGGCGGATGACATGGGCGTTGTCCGTGCTAGCATCACGGCTGGTAACCGAAGGGACGCCTGTGATATTTCGCGGCACATATGGATTTGCGCTGGCGTTGGCGACCGTGCCGGCGGTGTCCTGGGCTCAAGATCACTCGGTTGATCAGTCGACGGGTTATTCGCCCGATCATTCGGTCGGCGTCTCAGTGATCGGTAACCCCGGGATATGGTTCGGTGCCAGCGCCTATCCGGCCGACGCGATCCTGAAGAAAGAGCAGGGACGGACGGTTGCGCGGATCGAGGTCAGCGCGGCGGGCGCACCGTTGACCTGCAGCGTGAGCATGAGCAGCGGATCGACATCGCTCGACGCGCGCACCTGCGAAATCGCCATCGCTTCGTTGCGCTTCAATCCGGCGCGTGATCGCGGCGGTACGCCGATCGCGGCGTCCTACACGCTCCCGGTGCGCTGGGTATTGCCCGGCCTGGTGGAAGTCGATTTGAGCAATGGGCGTCATCTGCTGGTCGATGCGACCGTGCAATATGACATCGACCAACATGGCATCGTCACCGCCTGCCGCACGATAAGCTTCGCGCCCGACACGAGGGACCCGTGCCAGGGCTTCCGCCCGGGCAGCGCATCGCCGCGACAGCCAATGGCGCACGGCCAGCCGGTGGCCGGCCAGGTCACCACCATCGTCCGGACCTATATGGACACGCAGTAATACTGGACGATGCCAGTCCAACTGCCTACATCGCGCGCAACAATGGAATTCCTGCTCCTCCTGTCCGCGTTTCTCAGCGCACTGACCGGCGCCATCACCGGCGTGCGCAGTGCCGATCTGCGCCCCGGCCAGGCCGTCGTGGCGAGCAGCGCGGTGCGTGCCGTGCAGCCTGTGGCCGTCGCGTCCGTCGTCGAGCGTCCGGTGGCGGCGGATATCTCCTTGTCGAAGCATCTCGATGCCGGCACATCGGCCGCCTTCGCGATTGTCGCCGCCGTGCCGCTCTATGTGAGCCGCCTGCGCGTCTAGTCGCGTCGCGGCTCCGGCCGCTCGAACTTTCGCTATCTTCAAGGTGCCGGCCCGTCCGCGGGGGCGCCGATCCCATATTACATAGGAATTCTGCATGCTCGGCGGCCTTGCCAAGACCATTTTCGGTTCGTCCAACGATCGCTACGTCAAATCGCTCGGCGGTCTGGTGGGCAAGATCAATGCGTTCGAACCGGTCATCTCAGCGATGAGCGACGCCGAGCTGTCGAACCAGACCGCGTTGTTCCGTGAGCGTCTCGCCAATGACGAAACGCTCGACAGCCTGCTGCCCGAAGCCTTCGCCACGGTGCGCGAGGCGGCCAGGCGCACGCTCGGCCAGCGCCATTATGACGTGCAGCTGATCGGCGGCATCGTGCTCCATCGCGGCGAGATCGCCGAAATGCGCACCGGCGAGGGCAAGACGCTGGTGGCGACGCTCGCCACCTATCTCAACGCGCTGCCCGGCACCGGCGTGCATGTCGTCACCGTCAACGACTATCTCGCCGCGCGCGATGCCGGCTGGATGGGGCAGGTCTACAAGTTCCTCGGCCTGACCGTCGGCGTGATCATTCCCAACCTGTCCGACCAGCAGCGCCACGACGCCTATCATTCGGACATCACCTACGGCACGAACAATGAGTTCGGCTTCGATTATCTGCGCGACAATATGAAATACGACCGCGCCTCGATGGTCCAGCGGCCGTTCAATTTCGGGATCGTCGACGAGGTCGATTCGATCCTGGTCGACGAGGCGCGCACGCCGCTGATCATCTCCGGCCCGACCGACGACAAGTCCGACCTGTATCGCACCGTCGACATCGTCGTGAAGCAGCTCGCCGCCGAGGACTATGAGAAGGACGAGAAGCAGAAATCGATCGTGATGACCGAGGACGGCACGGAGAAGGTCGAGCGCATGCTGGAGGCTGCCGGCCTACTGCAGGGCGACAATCTCTATGATTTCGAGAACACCCAGGTGGTGCACCATCTGAACCAGGCGCTGCGCGCCAACGTCATGTTCAAGCTCGACACCGATTACATCGTCAAGGATGGCAAGGTCATCATCATCGACGAGTTCACCGGACGCATGATGGACGGGCGACGCTGGTCGGACGGTCTGCACCAGGCGGTCGAGGCCAAGGAAGGCGTGACGATCGAGCCCGAGAACCAGACCATGGCCTCGATCACCTTCCAGAATTATTTCCGCATGTACCCCAAGCTCAGCGGCATGACCGGCACCGCGGCGACCGAGGCGGCCGAATTCTACGACATCTACAAGATGAACGTCGTCACCATCCCGACCAACGTGCCGGTGCAGCGCGTCGACGAGGAGGACGAGTTCTACAAGTCGACCGAGGACAAGTTCCAGGCCATCGCCAAGAAGATCAAGATCCATGCCGAGCAGGGCCAGCCGGTGCTGGTCGGTACGGTGTCGATCGAGAAGTCGGAATTGCTGTCGGAGTTCCTCAAGCAGGAAAAGGTCCCGCACGAGGTGCTCAACGCGCGCCAGCATGAGCGCGAGGCGCACATCGTCGCCCAGGCCGGGCGCAAGAGCGTGGTGACGATCGCCACCAACATGGCGGGTCGTGGTACCGACATCCAGCTCGGCGGCAATGTCGAGTTCCGCGTCAATGACGAACTGTCCGAACTGCCGGACGGCCCCGAGCGCGACGCGGCGATCGCCCGTATCAAGGCCGAGGTCGAGGCCGAGCGCCAGGAAGTGCTCGCCGCCGGCGGGCTGTTCGTGCTCGGCACCGAGCGGCATGAAAGCCGCCGCATCGATAATCAGCTGCGCGGCCGTTCGGGGCGCCAGGGTGACCCCGGGCTGAGCCGCTTCTATCTCTGCCTCGACGACGATCTGCTGCGCATCTTCGGTCCGGACACGATGTTCGCCAAGATGATGCGCTCGAACATCGGTGATGGCGAGGCGATCGGCTCCAAGTGGCTGTCCAAGGCGATCGAGACCGCGCAGAAAAAGGTCGAGGCGCGCAACTACGACATCCGCAAGCAGGTCGTCGAATATGACGACGTGATGAACGATCAGCGCAAGGTCATCTACGAGCAGCGCGCCGACATCATGGATGCCGACACGGTGGGCGAAGTGGTCGAGGACATGCGCGCCGAGACGGTCAATGCGATCGTCGGCGATGCCTGCCCGCCCAACTCCTATCCCGAGCAGTGGAATATCGAGGGCATGAAGGCGGCGTTGCTGGAGACGCTGAACATCGAGGCGCCGATCGAGGACTGGCTCAAGGAAGAGGCGATCGACCCCGAACTGGTCGAGACGCGGGTGCGCGAGATCGCCGATGCCGCGATCACCCAAAAGGCCGCCGAGCTGGAGCCGGAGACCTGGATTCAGGTCGAAAAGTCGATCCTGCTGCAGAATCTCGACCATCACTGGAAGGAGCATCTCGCGACGCTCGATGCGCTGCGCCAGGTCGTCCACCTGCGCGCCTATGCGCAGAAGACGCCGATCAACGAGTATAAGCAGGAGGCGTTCGCGCTGTTCCAGCGCATGCTCGAGGCGATCCGCGTCGATGTCACGCGGACCATCGCCTATGCCCGCTTCCAGCTCGAGCCGCCGCCGCCGCTGCCCGACCTGCCGTCGTTCATCACGCAGCATTTCGATCCGTTCACCGGTGACGATGATTCGGCCGATATCGACGGCGGTTCGCTGGGTCTCGTAACCACGCGCCTGCCGCCGCTGTCGATCCCGCAGCCCGACGGCACCAATTTCGGCTCGAACCCGGCGGAATGGGAAGGCAATGTCAGCCGCAACGCGCCATGCCCGTGCGGATCGGGGCAGAAGTACAAGCACTGCCACGGGGCTGTTTGATGAAATCTCCCTCTCCCTTCGGGAGAGTGAAGGAGCCCATCGCGTAGCGATGGGAAGGGTGAGGGCAGTCGCTGTCGACCTGCCCTCACCCCGCGCTGCTACGCAGCTTGCCCCTCTCCCACAGGGAGAGGGGCAGAAGATATTACTTCGGCATCACCACCGACGGCCCGATATGGGCGATCACTTCCTTGGCGTCGAACGCACGGACATTGTCGCGTGGCTTGGGCCCGCGGCCGATGATGATCTCGGCAGTCGCTTCATATTTGTCGACCGTCTGGATATCGACGTTGCGGTCCCAGAAGGGGTCGCCGAAGAACGGGTCCCAGCTGCGCCAGCCATAGCCGCGCCCGAAATAACGCCAGCTCGGGCCCCAATAGCCACCCCAACCACCATAGCCATAACCCGGCCCGCCAATACCCGGCGTGGTATAGCTGCGTGAGCTATGATCGGTGTTGCGATCGGCCATGATGAAATAGTCGCCGCCCTGCTGCAAGGTCAGCTCGGCCGCACGGTAGAGCAGATATTTCTCGACCGTATCGCGCGAGGTGTAGCTGTTGCCGCTGAACGTCACCTCGAAGCGGTTCGCCTCGACCTGGTGGTCGCTATAGCCGACCCGCGCGAAGCCCGTGCCCGTCGCCGGTCGATAGGCCGTTTCCGTGGCGCAGCCCGCGAGCAGCAGCGTGCCCGACGCCATCGCGCCAAGCAGCATCAAGCGATTCGATTTCCTGGACATTGTTTTCAAGCCTCCGTGCGACCCATGCGGCGAACCGCCGCATTATCGCTATGGTTAGTGGAACGCGCGATGAACGAAAATGCTCCCATAACACGGGAGGTATGTTCCGGCGGCGCGCTTATCGGTTTCATCACGCCGAGATGAATTCGAACGCGCCGCGCAGGCGCCCCGGCGGAGGGTCGGGTTCATCATCGATGAGGAAAAAGCCTGGCTCCCTGAGTAGGATTCGAACCTACGGCCGCTCGATTAACAGTCGAGAGCTCTACCGCTGAGCTATCAGGGAATGCGCTAGGCAGAGGCGCTCTATAGCTTCGAGATTTTCAGATGCAACCCTTCGCTTCACGCGATGAATTGCTCCATCGTGATGCGGTCGTCGAGCGCGTGATCGGGGTCGAACAGCAGGGTCAGTTCGCGCGCGCGGTCGATCATGATATCGACGCGCGCGACATCGCGGACCTCGCGCTGATCGGCGACGGCACTGACCGGGCGCTTTGCCGCCTCCAGCACGCGCAGGCCGATGCGCGTCTTGTCGGGCAGGATCGCTCCGCGCCAGCGCCGCGGGCGGAACGGGCTGATCGGAGTCAGCGCGAGCAATGCCGAGCCGAGCGGCAGGATCGGGCCTTGGGCAGAGAAATTATACGCCGTCGAACCGGCCGGCGTGGCGACAAGGATGCCGTCGCACACCAGTTCCGGCAGCACGACGCGGTCGTTGATCGTCACCTCGAACTTGGCGGTCTGCCGCGTTTCGCGCAGCAGCGAGACTTCGTTGATCGCGGGCAAAGCGAAGGTCTCGCCGTCGATCGTCTCGGCGACCATGCCGAGCGGGGTGACCTTGAACGGCTTGGTCAGCGCGAGGCGCTCGGCCAGGCCGTGGCGCTGCCACTCGTTCATCAGGAAACCGACGGTGCCGAGGTTCATGCCGAACACCGGGACGATCGGCTGGCGCCGTTCGAGCATGGCGTGGAGCGTCTGCAGCATGAAGCCGTCACCGCCCAGCGCGACGATCAGGTCGGCCTGGGTGACATCGACCCAGTCATAGGCGTCGTGCAGTTCGCGCGCGGCGGCCTGGGCGGGCGGAGTGGGCGAGGCGACAAGCGCCCAGCGCGGCATGTTCATCCGCCGGTCACGCTCATGTGCCGCGCCACGGCAGGCGCTGAGGCGGCGATGTCGAAATCGTGCCGCGCCGGCTTTGTCGCCATTGCCGCGTCGATCGCGGCATCGAGGCCGGCGGTGCCGCCCGCGCGCAGTGCTGCCTTGAGGTCGACCTTGTCGTCATGGCCGAGGCAGGTGAACAGCACGCCCTCCGTCGTCAGCCGGACGCGATTGCAGGTGTCGCAGAAATTCGCGGTCAGCGGCGAGATCAGCCCGAGCTTCGTGTCTGTGCCCTCGACCCGCCAATAACGCGCCGGGCCGCCTGTGCGATGCGCGTCGCGGACCAGCGGGAAGCGCGCCTGGAGGTCATCCATCACGCCGGTCAGCGGCAGGAAGCGATCGACACGATCCTCGTCGATCACGCCGAGCGGCATGGTTTCGATCAGCGTCAGGTCGAAACCACGCGTTACGCACCAGGCGAGCATCGGGGCGATCTCGTCCTCGTTGAAATCCTTCAGCGCGACCATGTTGATCTTGATCGCCAGGCCCGCCCGCGCCGCGGCGTCGATCCCGCCCAATACGCGCGCAACGTCGCCATGCCGCGTGATGTGGCGGAAACGATCGGGGGCGCGGCTGTCGAGGCTGACATTGATCCGCCGCATGCCGGCATCGACCAGCCGATCGGCATAGTCGGCAAGGCGGTTGCCATTGGTGGTCATCGTCAGTTCGTCGAGCCCGGCGCCGACATGGCGACCCAGCCGGTGTGCCAGCTCGCCGACGTCGCGACGCACCAGCGGATCGCCGCCGGTCAGCCGGATCTTGCGCACGCCCCTTGCGATGAAGCGTTCGCCGATGATGGCGATCTCTTCCAGGCTGAGCAGCTGGTCGCGCGGCAGGAAGGTCATTTCCTCCGCCATGCAATAGCGGCAGCGCAGGTCGCAGCGATCGGTCACCGAGATCCGCAAATAGCTGATCGTGCGGCCATGGCGGTCGATCAAGGCGGGGGCAGAGGCCATCCTGCACGAGCTAGGCGTTCATGGCGCGGCTCACAAGGGGATAGCGCGCGGATCGCGGTATCGGCGGCATGGCTTGGTAAGGGTAACGGTGTAAGACAGGGGCCGTGACTGTCCCGGCCTCGCTCTTCATCCTGTCCTTTCGTCAGCGTGACGAACTGGCCGCGCTCGCCGCCGGTGCCGGCTGGCAAGTGGTCGCGGCACGTCGCGCGGCCGGGGCGGAGCGGCGTTTCTTGTCGAGTGGCGCGACGGTCGCGGTGATCGATGCGCGTGGCGCGGTGAACGAAGGCCTGGCCGTGACGCGCGCGCTGAGCGACACGATCGAGGCCAATGGCGGCGCGCTGCTCATACTGGTCTCGCGTGGCGATATTACGATGCTCGGCGATTTCCACGATGCCGGCGCGACGCACTTCCTCGCCAGCCCGTCGAGCGAAGCCGAATTCCTCCAGATGCTGCGCTTCGCCGCACGCCATGCCGAGCGGCTTGCCGGAGAATGGCGCGAAGGCGTGCGCAAGCGCGAGCTTGGCTGGCGCCATGAGCCAGGATCGGCTGCGGTCCATCTGGCGCCTGCTTTGGCCGATCTGCTCGGCCTGAATGAGCAGGCCGGCATTGCGACCTTGCTGCGCTGCATCGATCGACCCGAGCGCGGCACCGCGATCGCAGCGCTGCGTCGCCTCTCCGCGCGGCACCCGGTCACCGCTTTCGCGCATGACATGATCGGCCATGGTCGTGTCGTGCAACACCTCCAGTTCGACGCCGAAAGCGGCCGTGTCGAGGCCGTGGTCGAGTTGCTCGGCGCTGTGCCGACGCCCGACATCGACCTTGGCGAGGCATCCGGCGACGGACGCGATGCGGCGGGCGCGCGGCACTGGATCAACCGTCAGCTCGAAACCGCAAACGACGTTCCGCTGTTCGCGATGATGGTCGCGCTCAATCGCTTCGACGTGGTCAACAACGCCTATGGGCGGACCGCCGGCGATCATTTGCTGCGCGCTGCCTCGGGCCGGATCGTCGAGGCGGTGGAGGATCTGCTGGGCAAGCAGGCCCGCGCGGCGCGCGTCGGCGGCTCGTCCTTTCTCGTCACGGCGCGGGTCGATCGTGGTCGGATCGACCTCGTCGCCGAACGGATTGCCAGGGAGTTGGCCCGGCCGTTCGTGATCGGCGAATCGATTGCGGTGCTCGGCTGCCGTATTGGCATGGCCGAAGCGATGGACGGCGACGATGCCGCGAGCCTGTTGCGCCGTGCCAGCGAAGCCCTGGCCGACGCGCGCGATTCGGACAGCGCCACGATGCGGGTGGCCGGGCAGGATGGCGGCGACGGTACGGTCGACCGGCTCTCGGTCGAACTCCACCGCGCGATCGACCGGGGCGAGATCGAGATATTGTTCCAGCCCCAGGTGTCGGTCTCGACCGGCATCATGCTCGGCGTCGAGGCGCTGGCGCGCTGGGAACATGGCGAGCACGGCACGATCGGCGCCGAAACCCTGTTCGCCGCCGCGGCGCGGGCCGATCTCGAAATCGGTCTGTCCGACCATATCCAGCGCCTCGCACTGGAGCGTGCGGCGGCCTGGCCCGCGATGCTGTCGGGGTTGCGCCTGTCGCTCAACCTCACTGCGGCCGACATCGCCCGGCCGGGCTTTGCCGACCTGTTCCTCGACCGGGTCGATGCCAGCGGCTTTCCGCGCAACCGGTTGACGCTGGAGATCACCGAGAGCGGCCTGATCGACGATCTCGGCAATGCCGCCGCCTTGCTCACCACCTTGCGCAGCGCGGGATGCCGCGTCGCGATCGACGATTTCGGCACCGGCTATTCGAGCCTCGCCTATCTCAAGGCGCTGCCGCTCGATTATCTCAAGATCGACAAGAAGCTTGCCCAGGACATTACCGGCACGACGCGCGACCGGGTGGTGGTGCGCGGTGTGATCGAGATGGCGCGGTCATTGGGGCTGACGGTGATCGCCGAGGGCGTAGAGACGGCCGAGCAGCTCGACCTGCTCGCCAAGGAAGGGTGCCAGATCTATCAGGGCTTTCTCTGCTCCGGCGCCGTGACCGGGGCGGCGCTCGAGGAATTGCTCGCGGCCTGAGGTCGACGACCCCTGACATAATTATCCCGCGCTGGTCCCGCCTTTACGAGGGGCCGGGAGCGGAGACGGCGGCTGAATTTTGTCATGTTGCGGTGGGTAGTCACGGAGCCGTGGCGGCGGGTGTTTCCCGACCTCCCATCAAGGGCCGCTCGACATAACGATAGGTCAATGCTGATAGGGCGACCGTGGCCAGCATGACCAGCGCCTTGAGTGCGATGCTGCCCGCTGCGCTGCCGAATGTGAGGCCCACAAGGGTGAGGATCGGGAAGTGGAGCAGGTAGATCGAATAGGACCATCGCCCGATCGCCTGAAAGGGTGCGGTCGACAGCAAAGTCTGCGTCTGCGCGCCGAGCATGATGCACCCGATCGCAAAGACCGGGAACAGCGCGGCGAGCCATGGCAGGCGCAGCGAGAGTGCCATGATGGCGATGGTGCCCGCGAACAAGGCGAGCACCAGCATCGGCCGCGAGGCCATCGGTTGCTCGATCGCCCATAAGCGTCCCAGCGCGAAGCCCAGACCGAGGCCGCACGCGGCACGGGCGATCTGCATGTCGAACCCGCGCGCGAGCCACACGGCGCACAGTGCGCCGCCCAGCGCCAGGACCACGCTCAGCACCAGCACCGACGTCCGGGTCATGCGCGCAAGGCGCGGCAGCAGCGGCAAGGCCAGCGCCGGAAGGAACAATTCGAAGGGCACGCTCCACGCCGGTGGATCGATGGAGAGCGCGTGAAGCCCCAGACGCGACGGGTGCAAAATGCCATTCAACGGCTGCAGCATCGCCAGATTCTTGCCGATCTGCACCGCGCTGAACGCGTCGTGGCTCAGCGCCAGCATCGCAAGCGTGCCGATCCACAGCACCGGCGCCAGGCG
The DNA here is from genome assembly GCF_028292965.1 of Sphingomonas bacterium. Classification (GTDB taxonomy): domain Bacteria; phylum Pseudomonadota; class Alphaproteobacteria; order Sphingomonadales; family Sphingomonadaceae; genus Sphingomonas. Next base: position 12,691 of record NZ_JAQGLG010000062.1, read on the forward strand.
CAGCACACGCTTGATGAAATAGGCTTTCAGGCCGGGCCGCGTGCGTTCGAGCGAGCGGTACAGCACGAAACCACTGAGGATAAAGAAAAAGTCGACGCTCAGCGTCCATAATCCGCCGGGCAGCAATCCATGCGTTACACGCACGATCATGCCGTTTAGGCCGAGATGGAAAAACATGATCATGCAGGCGAGCACGCCGCGCATCCCGTCCAGGTCGGTGAAATGCCCGGCCTTGCGCACGCTTGGCGTTGTCATGTTTCGATTGATCCCCACCGCCCCGGCGGCGTGCTACGCAGCGCGACGGTGCTTGTCCAATGACAAAGGGAGTCGAAGATGCGGCGTGTTCTCATGGCTCTGTTGCTTCTGGCATTGGCGACGCCGGTAATGGCGCGCCGGGTCGCTCCATCCGTTCAGCAAACGATCGAAGAGGCAATGACCGAAAGCGCGGCGGGCTGGAATGCCGGCGATGTCGAGCGCTTCATGGCGATTTATTCCGCCGCGCCCGAGACCAGTTTCGTGGTCAAGGACGGGCTGATCCGCGGCAAGCCGGCGATGATTGCGCGCTACCGCGAACGCTATGACTTCAGAGATCCCGCCAAGCGCGGCACGCTGACCTTCACGACGCTCGATTTCCGCCAACTCGACCCGAGCCATGCGCTGTATATCGGGCGCTATCTGCTGACCTATCCCGACGGCAAGACGGCGAGCGGACCGACCACGCTGATCTTCGCGCATGAGCGTGGCGGATGGCGCATCATCGCCGACCACAGCAGTTAGCTTTTGAGCGTGCTCCTGCGAAAGCAGGAGCACGGAGTTTTAACCGGCAGCCCGTGCCAACCCCTTGGCCAGCTGCAGCGCGCCATTGAGCCGTGCCTTGGGGTCGCCCCAGGCGCGCGACACGACAAGCTTGTTATCTGGTCGCAGCCTGGCGACGCCGCCCAGCCGTTCGACCCAGGCGAGCAGGCCCGCGATGTTGGGCGGGTTGTCGTCATGGAACGACACGACCGCGCCACGTGGGCCGACATCGATCTTCGAAACGCAGGCCTTCTTGGCGTCGAGCTTGATCTCGATGAGGCGGATGAGGTTGTCGGTCGCGTCGGGCAGGGGGCCGAAGCGGTCGATCATCTCGGCAGCGAAGCTTTCCAGCCCGGCCTTGTCGTCGACGTCGTTGAGGCGGCGATACAGGCCCATGCGCAGGTCGAGATCGGGGACATATTCCTCGGGAATGAGGATCGGCGCATCAACCGTGATCTGCGGCGAGAAATCGCGCGGGCGGATCGCGGCGCCGCTGGCGCGGGCGTCGAGTATCGCCTCTTCCAGCATCGACTGGTAGAGTTCGTAGCCGACCTCCTTGATATGCCCCGACTGTTCGTCGCCGAGCAGATTGCCGGCGCCGCGCTGGTCCAGATCGTGGCTGGCGAGCTGGAAGCCGGCACCGAGCGTGTCGAGGTCGCTCAGCACCTTGAGCCGCTTCTCGGCGGTTTCCGACATGATGCGGTCGGCGGCGGTGGTGAGATAGGCATAAGCGCGCGTCTTCGACCGGCCGACCCGGCCGCGCAGCTGATAGAGCTGGGCGAGGCCGAAGCGATCGGCGCGGTGGATGATCATGGTATTGGCGCTGGGGATGTCGAGGCCGCTTTCGACGATGGTGGTCGAAACCAGCACCTCGAACTTCTTGTCGTAAAAGGCCGACATGCGTTCCTCGACCTGGCTCGCCGCCATCTGGCCGTGGGCCACGACGTAACGGACCTCGGGGACATGCTCGCGCAGGAATTCCTCGATATCGGGCAGGTCCTTCACACGCGGTGTAACGAAGAAACTCTGCCCGCCGCGATAATGTTCACGCAGCAACGCTTCGCGCAACACGACCGGATCCCACGGCATGACATAGGTGCGCACGGCGAGACGATCGACCGGCGGGGTCTGTATCACCGACAGCTCGCGCAGGCCCGACATCGCCATCTGCAAGGTGCGCGGGATCGGCGTGGCGGTGAGGGTCAGGACATGGACGTCGGACTTGAGCGATTTGAGCCGCTCCTTGTGCGTCACGCCGAAGCGCTGTTCCTCATCGACCACGACCAGGCCGAGGCGCTTGAACTCGATGCCCTTGGAGAGGATCGCATGGGTGCCGATGACGATATCGATCGTCCCCGCGGCGAGGCCTTCCTTGGTCGCCTTGGCTTCTGCCGCCGTGACCAGTCGCGACAGGCGGCCGATATTGAGCGGGAACCCCTCGAAACGCGCGACGAAATTCTGGAAATGCTGGCGCGCGAGCAGGGTGGTCGGGCAGACCAAAGCGACCTGATGCCCGGCCATCGCCGCGACGAAGGCGGCGCGGAGCGCGATCTCGGTCTTGCCGAAGCCGACATCGCCGACGATCAGCCGGTCCATCGGCTTGCCCGCAGACAAGTCTTCCAGCGTCTCGTTGATCGCGCGGTCCTGGTCGTCGGTTTCCTCGTACGGGAAGCGATCGACGAAGCTCGGATAACCACTGCTGTCGCGCTCCATCAAATCGGCAGGACGCAGTGCGCGTTCCGCCGCAGTGGCGATGAGTTCGCCGGCGATCTCGCGGATGCGTTCCTTCATCCGCGACTTGCGGCGTTGCCATGCCTCGCCGCCCAGCTTGTCGAGGCTCGCGCCCTCGGAGTCCGAGCCGTAGCGTGACAGGACTTCGAGATTTTCTACCGGGACGTAGAGCTTGTCGCCGCCGGCATAGCTGAGCGCGACGCAGTCGTGCGGCGCCTTCTGTACCGGGATCTGGGTCAGGCCCTCATAGCGGCCGATACCGTGATCGACATGGACGACGAGATCGCCGGGCGTCAGCGCGGCGAGTTCGGCGAGGAAAGCATCGGCCGATTTGCGGCGCTTGTGGCGGCGCACAAGGCGGTCGCCGAGCATATCCTGCTCGGTGAGCAGGGCGACATCGGGCGTGGTGAAGCCGTGGTCGAGCGGCAGGACGATGAGCGCGACGGTCGAGGTGGCGGCGCCCATTGCCTCGTGCCAGCTGTCGGCATGGCGCGCGGCGGTCAGGCCGTGATCCTTGAGCAAACCGGTCAGGCGCTCACGGGCGCCGACCGAATAGCTCGCCAGCACGGGCTTGCGGCCGCCGCGGCGCAGCTTGTCCAGATGTTCGACCACCGCCTCGTAGATGTTGACGCCGCTGGCGCGTTCGGGGGCGAAGTCGCGTGGGCCGTCGACCTGGAAGTCGAGCACCGTGGTGCTTTCCGGCTCGTGGAACTGGCTGGTGCGATGGGCGGGCGCGCTTTCCAGTCGCTCGTTGAAGTCTTCGGCCTTCAGATAAAGCGAGTCGGCCGGGAGCGGGCGGTAGCTGCCCGGGTCGCTCGACTGGGCGCGGACGCGGTTGGCGTGGTAATCGGTGATCGCCTCGAAACGCTGCTCGGCCGCAGCCACGACGCCGGCATCGCGCACCATCACGGCGCCGTCGCCGAGATGATCGAACAGGGTCGACAGCTTGTCTTCGAGCAGCGGAAGCCAATGCTCCATGCCGGCAAGGCGGCGGCCGTCGGAGATCGCCTGATAGAGCGGATCGCCGGTCGCGGTGGCGCCGAAGCGTTCGCGGTAGCGGCTGCGGAAGCGCTTGATGCTGTCCTCGTCGAGCAGCATTTCGGACGCCGGCAGCAAGGTGAAGCCGTCGACCCGGCCGGTGGTGCGCTGGTCGGCGGGGTCGAAAGTGCGGACGCTTTCGATCTCGTCGCCGAAGAAGTCGAGGCGCAGCGCCTGCGTCTCGCCGCTGGGGAACAGATCGACCAGGCCGCCGCGCACGGCGAACTCGCCATTATCGGCGACCGTCTCGGTGCGCATGTAACCATTGGCCTGGAGCTGTTCTGCGAGGCGGTCGCGACCGATGCGCTCGCCGGGTGCGAGGCGCGCGACGAGCTGGCGGATGCGGAACGGGGTGAGCGTGCGCTGCATCGCCGCGTTGGCAGTCGTGATGAGCAGTTGCGGGCCTTTGACCGGCTGCTGGAGCTGGTGGAGCGTGGCCATGCGCTCGGCCATGACCTGGAGCGTCGGCGAGGCGCGGTCGTAGGGCAGGCAGTCCCAGGCGGGGAAGGTGAGGACTTCGAGTTCGGGCGCGAACATCGGCGCGGTCGCGGCGATGGCGCGCATCGCCGCCTCGTCGGGGGCGATGAACACGGCGCGGGTCTTCGCGGCGCGGGCGAGGTCGGCGAGCAGCCATGGCTCGAAGCCCGTCGGGACGCCGGCGAGGGTGAGGGGGGTGTGGGCAGAGAGGATGCGTTTCAGGTCGGGCATGGGGTTCCGGTATCGGGAGCGGTAGTTTCGAGCAATTTACCCAGCGTCACCCCGGACTTGTTCCGGGGTC
>NZ_JAQGLG010000064.1 GCF_028292965.1 Sphingomonas bacterium
CGTGACGGCGGCGATCGTGGCCCGCGTCGCGATGGCGGCGGCGGCGAGCGCGCCGAGCGCGCACCGCGTCGTGAAGGCAATGACGACAACGGCCCCGCGCCTGAGTTCGCCCCTGCCTTTCTGACGGGCGACCGCGACTAACAGTTAATCCGCAAGGATGGCGGAGAGGATGAGGGGGTCCGGCAGCAATGCCGGGCCCCTTTTCCGTTCGGCGCCGGCTGGACTGAACCCGTTTACAAAGCGCCGAAGGCCATCTCCCGACTAGCAGCCGCTCAATATTTCAGGCATGGAATTGGGGATGAGACTCAAAACCTGGGCCTTCCTTGCCTTGATCGCGCTTTTCGCAGCGGAGGTCTTTCTTTTATTAAATCTATATGTGGCTTTGGCGGTGCTACCCAAAGGCGGCACCTTTACCGTCTCCACCTACCTTTATTTCGCTACTTCGCCCCTCCTCGCCGTTGTCGTACTTATCCTCGGGCGGAGACAACGTGGCTGATCTGGTAGGTCAGCCTAAGCGACCCAACGACAATGGCCTTCCATCACTCCCCAAACAAATCCCGCTGCGCTTTCTCCAGCTCCTCGGCATAGCGCCGCCGCACATAGGTCTCCGACAGGATCCCCAGCACGTGCCGGTCCCCGGCGACCACCGCCAGTTCGTCGCTGCCGGTGCGGTCGAAGGTCTTCATGACCTCGACGATGTTGGTCTCGGGCGTCAGCGCGGTGTCGCGGTTGGCGGCGAGCGTGGCGATCGCCGCGCCGGGGTCGCGCCCCTCGGCATAGGCGGCGGCGGTCTGCGCCACGCCGGCATAATGGCCTTCGCCGTCGCACAGTACGACGCGGCTGGTCGAGCCGAGCGGATAGCGGTGGCGGAATTCGGCGATGGTCAGCGCGTCGGGCGTGGCGCGCGTCTCGCGGCGCATCATCCGCCCGGCGGTCAGCATCTTGACCCAGCCGACGTCGCGCGCGCTTTTGATCGTCTCGCCGCGCAGATGCAGCCGCCAGGTCGAGAAGGAATAACCGAAAGTCTCGCGCACGATGGTCGAGGCGACCAGCGATGCGGCGACCACCGCGCCGGTCAGGGCGAAATTCTGCGTCGCCTGTAGCACCAGCATCGCCATGGTCATCGGCCCGCCGACCACCGCCACGGCCAGCGCCGCCATCCCGACCAGCGCGGCATTGTGCGGATCGACCACCTGATAACCGGCGGCCATGTTCGCACCGATGGCGAACAGGTGCCCGATCAGCGTGCCGAGGAACAGCGAGGCGAAGAAAAGGCCGCCGCGAAAGCCGAAGCCGAGCGAGACGATCGACGCCGCCGACTTGGCAAGCAGGATCGTCGCGATGAACGCGAGCGGCGCGCCGATGGCGAGATCGGCATGCAGCGCGCCATGCCCGGCCGACAGCGCCTGGGGAGAGACCAGGGCGATCGGGATCAGCAGTGCCCCGCCGATCGCCGGCCGCGCCCAGTCGGGCAGCTTCAGCCGTCGCACGCCGCGCTCGACCAGCGCCACCGCGCGCATCAGTACGATGCCGTAGCCGGCGCACAGCGCGCCGAGCAGCGCATAGATCATATAATGATGGGTCTCGACCGGCGCCCCGGCCACCGCCTCGATGACATAGGGTTGCACGCCGAGCGTCTGCGCAACCAGCGCTCCTGCCAGGGCCGCCGCCGCGACGGGCGCGATGGCGGACGGGGTATAGGCGCCGATGACGATCTCGAAGGCGTAAAAGGCCCCGGCCAGCGGCGCGCCGAACACCGCCGCGATAGCCGCCCCTGCCCCGGCGCCGACCAGATGCCGCAGGTCGGCCCGCCGCAGGGCCAGCGCGCTGCCGATCCACGCCGCGATCGCCCCGCCGAGCTGGGTATAGGCAGCTTCGAGCCCGACCGATGCGCCGAAGCCATTCGACAGCACCGTCTGCCCCGAGATCACCAAACTGTCGGCCATCGACATGCGCCCGCCATGCAGGGCATTGGCCTCGACCGGATCGACCAGCCGCCGTTTGCGCACCCGTACCGCAAGCGAGAAGAGCGCGAGGATCGCCCCGCCGGCTGGCAGTACGAGCAGCGCCCAACCGGTCAGTGCGGGCGTCTCGCTCAGCCGTGTCGATGGCGGCAAGGCGAACAGTATATGCTGCAAGGTCCGCGCGATCCCGCCTTGCACCACGCTGAGCAACGCCGACGCCCCGCCGACGCCCACCGCGAGCAGGATGAACATCGCCTCGCTGGCACGCACCCGCCGGCGCAGCCAGGCGAAGGAGAAGCGGATCAGGGCGGGGTTGAGCAGAGTCACGGATCGGTTCGGCTTGGGGGAGTTGCGATCCGGTTGAGCCTTTCGACGCGGCAGCGCAAGCGATCAGGCATGCCATGGTTGTCGCGTCGCGACGCGCGCCATATGCCGCTGGTTCGGCAACAGCGGAGCGAGCAGCGTGCGCAACAACTTCCTCCTTTCGGCCTTTCTCGCTGCCAGCGTCGCCACGCCCGCCATCGCGCAAGACCGATCACCCGTCGCCAGCTCCGCGCCGATCGACAAGGCGCGCCTGTCCGACACCACCCGCATCCTCGCCAGTGACGCGTTCGAGGGCCGCGCACCCGGAACGCCGGGCGAGGAACGCACCGTCACCTGGCTGATCGACGCGTTCCGCAAGATCGGCCTGCAACCGGCCGGGGAGCATGGCGGCTGGACCCAGGCTGTGCCGCTGCTCCACACCCGGCTCGACCCGACGGTGCCGGTCATCCTCCGCACCGGCGCCAACGACCTGCCGCTCGCCCAGGGCAAGGACATCTATCTCGGCACCGTGCGCGACGTCGATCGCGCGACCATCGCCGCCGCGCCGCTGGTGTTCGTCGGTTACGGCGTCGATGCGCCCGAGCGGCAGTGGAACGACTTCAAGCAGGTCGACCTCAAGGGCAAGGTCGCCGTCTTCCTAGTCAACGACCCGGATTTTAACGCGCCGGCCGGTGACCCCGTCACGGGCGTGTTCGGCGGGCAGGCGATGACCTATTATGGTCGCTGGACCTACAAGTTCGACGAGGCGGCAAAGCGCGGCGCGATCGGCGTGCTGATCGTCCATGACACGGCGGGCGCCGGCTATGGCTGGAACACCGTGATCGCCCCCGCCGGCGAGAGTTTCGCGGTGGTGCGCAAAGCCGGCGATGTCGAGCCGGCGATGCTGCAGGGTTGGTTGTCGGTCGACGCCGCGACGCGGTTGTTTGCCGCCTCGGGCCTCGATCTCGCCCAATTGAGCAGCGCGGCGCGACGGCGCGATTTCCAGCCGGTGGCATTGCCGGTGCGACCCTGTCCGCCGACATCCCGGTGACGCGCGAACGCGTCGCGAGCCGCAACGTGCTGGCGAAGTTGCCGGGCACGACGCGGCCGCAGGAGGTCGTGTCCTTCGCCGCGCATTGGGATGCCTATGGTGTCGGCAAGCAACCCGGCGCCAATGGCCGCACGATCCGCGCCGGTGCCGCCGACGATGCGATCGGCGTGGCAGCGGTGCTCGAACTGGCGCGGAACTTCGCCGCTGCGCCGCGCACCAAACGCACCCTGTTGTTCGCCGCCTGGACGGCCGAGGAGCGCGGGTTGCTCGGCTCGGAGACCTTCGCGCGCTCCAATCTCTATCCGGCGCGTAATATGGTCGCCAACTTCACCATGGACGTGCTGCAAACCGCCGGGGCGGCGCATGACGTCGTGCTGGTCGGCGCCGGCCAGAACGATCTCGAGGATGCTCTTGCCCGGGCCGCGCTGGCGCAGGGCCGCACCGTTACCCCCGATGCGAAGCCCGAGCGCGGCCTGTTCTACCGTGCCGACCATTTCTCGCTCGCCCGGCGCGGCGTGCCGACCTTGTTGCTGATGGGCATCGGCGGCGGCGCCGACCTGGTGAAGGGCGGCCGCGCGGCCGGCGACAAATGGGTCAGCGACTATACCGCGCATTGCTATCACCAGACCTGCGACGACTGGAGCGCCGACTGGGACCTGACCGGCGCCGCACAGGACGTCGCTCTGGTCTACCGGGTCGGGCGCGAACTGGCCGATGGCACGGCATGGCCGGGCTGGAAGGCGCGATCGGAATTCGCCCCGATCCGCGCCAGGTCACGTCCGGGTGCGCGGTGATTTAGGGTCGGACACTGGCTCGGAAGAAGAGTGGTTCACGCGGAGACGCGGAGGCGCGGAGAGGTTGCGTTCGCCGCACCTGTCCCGCGTCAGCAAACGCCCTCCGACCTCAGTCAGATACGGGAGATGCGCTGCCGCGCGGCCGGCTGCCCTTCACGAAGCCCCTCCGCGTCTCCGCGTCTCCGCGCGAACCACTCTTCTACTTAAGCAGGTATCTCCTGCTGAAAGCGCGCAATCCGTCCCAGCGCGGCGCGTGCCTCGGCCAGATCGGCACCGGTCAGCATATTCAGCACCGTGTTCGAGAGGCGCGTGCCGGCGAGCCGCGGCCGCACCCACCGCCCGACCAGCAAAGCAGCCGGGATGAAGGCGACGCCGACGACCAGATTCCATGCGATGAAAGTCGGCATGAACGGCGAGGCGCGATAGAGATCGACGCCCAGCAGTCCCTTGAACAGCACGATGACGAACGGCACCCACCACAGGATTTGCCCGGTGAGGAACGCCCATAGGAAGGTCCGGGCCCGCTGCATCCTGAGACTGGCGAGCCGCGCCTGGATCTCGACCGGCGGGAGGCCGAAATCGACCGCGCGCAACGCCTCGCGCTCGCGAATCGTCAGCACGCCCATCACGATCGTCCAGATCTGTAGCGCGGCGCCGGGCAGGAAGAATTTCCACTCGCCGAAATGATGCGCGGTGAACGCGCCGAAGCCGATCAGGAACAGCAGCCAGAAAGCCATGCCGAACCAGCCCATCGCGCCGGCGCGGCGGATGCGGTCCTGATGCTGCATCGCCAGCGTATCCTGCGCCAGCCGCGCGTTGAGCCGTAGCGCGTCGACCAGTTGCTGGTCGCGACGCGCCCATTCGGTCTTGAGATCATCCAGGTCCATCACGCGTGCCTTCCGTCGATCTGTGATTGCAGTTTGAGCTTGATGCGGCCGAGCCGCGTGGCGACATTGCCGGCACTGGTGCCGAGCATCGTCGCGATCTCGGCATGGTCGAAGCCGTCGAGATAGAGCAGCACCAGCGCTCGATTCAGTTCGTCGAGCCCAGCGATGAGCGTGTGGAGCACTTTGCTGCGCTCATCGTCCGCGGCGAACATCCCGCCCTCACCCGCCAGTTCCACCGCCACATCGAGCGGCAGCGCATCACGGATGCGGCGCCCCTCGCCGCGGCGATGCGAGATCGCGACGTTCATCGCCACGCGATATGTCCAGGTGGTCAGGCTCGACCGGCCATCGAAGCGTTCGAACGAGCGCCACAGCTGTACCGCCATGTCCTGGATCAGGTCGCGCCGGTCTTCCTCGTCGCGGCAATAGATATAGGCGACCTTGTACAACATCCGCTTCTGCGCCTCGAGCAAGGCGAGAAACCGCTCGGTCATCGGGACTGGCAAAGGCTCGCTGCTGTTCATCTGGACCGTTAGTCGCCGAGCGGCGCTGAATATCACAGCGCCGCGACAAATAATCCTCGAGGTCCGATTGCCGGAGGCGCCGGAGAAAGAAAGAGAATGGTTCGCGCGGAGACGCGGAGACGCGGAGGGGTTTCGCACCCGGCAGCCGCCCGCGCGCCAGCACGATCCTTCCATCGGGCAACGTCGGACAGATTTTGCTGACGCAGGACAGAAGCGGCAAGCACCACCTCTCCGCGTCTCCGCGTCTCCGCGCGAACAAATCTCTTCTTCTTCGCGCTGTCAGGAGCCGTCAGGTCAGCCGCCAGATCACACACAGCAGCGTGACGGCAATCAGCGGTGCTGCGGCGATCCACAACCGGCGCGCACTCGCGCCCCCGCCCTCGCGCAGATCAGCGATAGCAAACAGCGCCGCGACCATCGTGCCGAGCATCGTCCATAGATTGTAGCGCAACTCCGCCGCCACGCTCGCCGGCAGATAGCCCAGCCCGTAGAGCAGCGCCGACAGCGCGACCGGCACGATGATCCGCCGCGAGGGCAATGCAGGCGCGACGATCAGCGTGCCCAGCGCCAGCGCCATCCAGCAGATCGGCCAGCCGAGCGGCGTGCGCCCGGTCCACAGCGCGAGCCTGTAGAGCCCGTCGAGCAGTGGGTTGTGTTCGACCTTGTAACCCCAGTCGTTCGGCGCGCCTTCGATCTGCGCGGCGCGTTCCACCTCGTCATGCACCAGGAAGCGCATGTTGATGTTGAAATGCGCCAGCCGGTGCGCGGCATAGGCAAAAGGGTGCGCCACGACCGCGCCGAGCCAGTGCCGGTACGGGCTCTCCTGCGCATCGATGAAGGCGTCGCCGACATCCTCGAACTGGATCGGGCAAGCCTCGGGCGACCACCAGGCATAATGGTCCCATTGCATCGGCGTGTAGCATTTGGCGTTCACCGCGACGCGGTTCTGCACGTCGATATCGGGGAACACATCGACACCGCTGTGATAGGTGATCCCGGCGAGATCGAAGATCACCAGCGACAGTCCGACCCCACTCGGCTCGGCGCGTAGCAGGCGATTGGCGACCGGCAGGGCGGCGGCGAGCACGATCGCGCACACCAGCGCCACCCCGGCGAAGCGCCGGCGCTTCGACCACCAGCCCTGCGGCAACACCGCGATCATCAACGGCAGGCACGCCGGCAGCGCGTTGAAGCGCAACGTCGCCGCACCGACCAGCAGCACCAGCGCCGCGATCCGCAATCCCCAGCCGCGCCGCTCGGTCATCCACGCCAGCAGCGCCACCACCGCGACCAGTGCGCCTGCCATCAGGCAGTCCTTGAGCACCGCGCCCATCAGCGCCAGCGGGATCGGCAGCAGCGCGCCCAGCGTCAACGAGATCGCCAGGCCGCGCCGTTCCCGCCGCAACGCCCAGCCGACCAGCCCGACGATCCCGGCCCAGAACAGACCCGTCTGCAGCACCAGCATCGGCATCGGTCCGTGATGGAATATGAGCAACTGCCGCCACAGCCAGTCCATCGCCGGCGGGTGCCAGTCGTCATAATGGCCGGTCAGTGCCTCGCCA
>NZ_JAQGLG010000076.1 GCF_028292965.1 Sphingomonas bacterium
GGGCCGGCACCGCCCTGTTTCAGCACGGCTGAAACAGCCTCTATACGCCCGCGTGTTCGCTCGCATTGCCATTCGCGCTGCCCGGCCGATGCGGCGATTTGGCGAGATAGGCGCTGGGCGGGGCGCCGAACGCGCGGTGGAACATCGCGGTGAAGGCGCTGGCGCTTTCGTAACCGACATCGAACGCCACGGTGGTGATCGGCTGGCCCAGCGCGAGCCGTTGCAGCGCCGCCATCAGACGCACCTGCTGGCGCCACACTGCGAAGCCGGCGCCGGTCTGGTCCTTGAACAGCCGGGTGAAGGTGCGCCGGCCCATCCCCGCGATATTGGCCCAGTCGTCGATGTCGCGCTGGTCGGCGGGGTCGTCGATCAGCGCGTGGCAGACGCGCAGCAGGCGGCGGTCGCGCGGCATGACGATCTCGCTCGGCGTGCTCGGCATGCGTTCGATCTCGTCGAGCAGCAGGGTGGCGATACGCCCCTCGCGCCCTTCGAGATCATAGCCGACCGGGAAGCCGCCGACCTCGAAGATCAACGCCTTGACCAGCTCCGACACCTCGAACACGCGGCATTGCTGCGGCTGCCGGTCGAGCGCCGGGTCGATGTACAGCGTGTAGGTCGAGACCGCGGCGCGGCAATGCACCTCGTGCATCATGCCGGCGGGGATCCAGATCGCGCGGTGCGGCGGCAGCATGAAGCTGGAGCTTTCGGTGATCACCGAGATCGTGCCGAAGGCGGAATAGGAGAGTTGCGAGCGGTGGTGGCTGTGCAACGGATCGACGAAGCCCGCGGGATATTCGTCGGCAAAGCCGATGATCGGCCGCGAATGCAGCGGGTAGTCGACCGATCGTTTCACGTCTTCATCCACGCCTCCGCCGCGCAGCGCAGCCTAGAGGCGCGGCCGCGCCCTTGGCAAGCGCCACGCGGATCACAAAAGCGCGCCATCGGGCCGCGCCACCGCGGCCCGCGGATCAACTGGTTCAGGCAGGCACGCGGTGCAAGACGCACAGCTTGTTGCCCGAAGGATCGCGCAGATAGGCGAGATAGAGCGAGCCCATCGCGCCCGAGCGAATGCCGGGCGGATCCTCGATCGCCGTGCCGCCGGCGGCGAGACCGGCGGCGTGCCACGCATCGGCCTGTTCGGGCGAGCTCGCGGCGAAACCGATCGTCCCGCCATTGGCGCACGATGCCGGCCCGCCGTCGATCGGCTTGGTGATCATCAGGATACCGGTTTTGGTGAAATAGGCGATACGGCCCTTGTCATCGACGCGGCCTTCGGCATGGCCGAGCGTCCCCAGCGTGGCGTCGTAGAATGCCTTGGCGGCGGGAATATCGTCGGCGCCGAGCATGACGTGACTGAACATCGCTTGTCTCTCCTGGTCCGCACAGTGGTGCGTCATGGCGATCGTTACGGTCGCCGCGCATCGCTGACAATGGCCGCCATGGGGAGCAACCCAGATTAAGGAACGCAATCGCGTATGAAGTTACAAGGGTAAGGCACGGCAGTGGCACCCATTTCGACAGCAAGGGCTCACACCGCTGCCGTGCACCTTTTTTCGGTACGCGTCAGGCGATCAGCTTCCACATGGCGAGCAGGGTCATCAGCACCGACAGACCGATCGAGACACCGAAGCAGACATAGCCGACATAGGTCAGTATCGGCGGGTTGGGGCGCTGGAGCTTGCGGTTGCGCGAGGCGCCCGACAGCACGAAGCTGGTCAGCAAGCCGTAAGTGAAGACGATCGCGCCAAACATACTCAATTCCCGCCGCTGAAGTGCGCGAGCCCCCGCCCGCGCTTGATCTCAATCATAGGCCTTCCGTCTTATCAATCCGTTGCCCCGCCGGACACGGCGAAATGTTGCAGTGCAGCGACGACGGGCGGACGGGCTCGGCGCAGGACGCGCGAAGCCTCCTCCTCTTCATCCTGCGGCGCGCCGACGCAGAGCAGGCCGAGCGGGGGCAATTGTTCCTTGGGGATACGGCTGCCGATCGCCGGGTGCGGCACGTTGATGAGGAGAATGCGCATCGTCCGGCTCCCGACCGTGGAAACCCATGATCAGATAAACCGGGCCGACGGGGAATGACCAAGCCAGGGAGTTTCGGTGGAGATCGCTGCCGATAAGACTTGTGCGCGAGGGCGGATCGTGCGCAGGGCAGGGCAACATCGTGGCGATGGCCGGCATTCGGCTGCCTGCTGCGATTCCTTACGACAGAATTGGACGACCCTCATGGGCAAGCTTCGTACCGCCAACAACCGCGCCAAGCGCATCCGTGCCCGCGTGATCGCAGCGCTTTCGGCCAAGCCGAAAACAGGCGCACCGGTGAAGCGCGCCAAGGGTGCTTCCAAGGCTGCCAGCGCTTAAGCAAACTATCGCGTTTCGTCTCGCGCCCGGGGTGTTAGCATCCCGGCCGAGGAGACGCGTGCATGATATCGAGTCGCGACTGGCACCCCACAAGGCGCACGATATTGGGCGCAGGGGCGCTCGGCCTGCTGGCCACCGCGACGCAGCCCGCGGCGGCTGATGCCGCCTTCGTCGTGCCCGAGGTCGACAGCCTCAGCCTGCAGGTCATCACCGACGCGGCGACCTTCGGACCGTTTCTCGACAATCTCGACCTGCCCGGCATGAAGGTGGTGCGTGCCGGCGGCGGCGCGCCCGGCATGACGCGGATGCCGGCGCACGCCTTGCTCGGCGAGTTCGGGCTGTCGATCCTCGGCACATCGCGGCGCGCCGGTCAAACGCGGCGCGTGATGGTCGATTTCGGTTATTCGCGCGAAGTGCTCGCCAATAATCTCGCGCTGCTCGGCGTGGATCCGCTGACGATCGACGCCAGCGTGCTCAGCCACGGCCATCTCGATCATTATGGCGGGTTCGCCGGGCTGTTCGGGGCGAGCGCACCGCGTCGCCACCACATCCCGCTGATCGTCGGCGGCGAGGAGACCTTTTGCGAGCGCGTCGCGATGGTTGGCAATCCGCCGCTGATCATGGGCACGCTCGATCGCGGCGCTTTGGCCCGCGCCGGGTACGACGTGCGCATCAATGCCGAGCCGATGGTCGTCGCCGACCAGGCTTTCACCACCGGCGTCATCCCGCTGCGCAGTTTCGAGCGTGCCGCGATCCCGACCCAGATGCGCCCCGGTATCGGCTGCGATCGCGCCGCGCTCGACCCGGCGAAGCGTGGCGTGGCGCAATTGCCCGATGACGGCGAGCATGAACTGGCGACCTGTTATGCGGTCAAGGGGCTCGGCCTGGTGGTGATCGCCTCATGCAGTCATCGCGGCGTGATCAATTCGATACGCCGCGCCCAGGCCGTGTCGGGCATCGAGCGCGTGCATGCGGTGATCGGCGGCTTCCACCTCGTCCGGCCGCGCACCGAGGCCGAGGCGAAGCGCACGGTTGCCGAGTTCGCCGCGATCGACCCGGCCTATATCGTGCCGATGCACTGCACCGGCGAGGTGTTCATCGCCGAGGCGCTGCGCGTCATGCCGCAGAAGATCGTGCGATCCTATGTCGGCTCCCAATTCATCTTCGCGGCCTGAACCTCACCGGGGTCGGCGGCGCGCGCGCAACGACCCCGGATCCGTTCGTGACGATCGATCATCGGGCGCCGCCATCTCTGCATGCAGACCGGTTCGGCTGGCGGTTAACACCGTGAGCCTGCACAGGAGCGGCGTAGTGCGGCGAGAAGAGCCGGGTTCGTAAATACTAACATAGTATAGTTCGCGAACGCATCATGTTGATCTGCATCTAGTGCGGCACTATCCAATTTTACACCAATAGATCGTGTATTCCCCCGCCTGTTCGGGCGCGAACACTGTTCTGCAAAAAGGTTCCGCGTCACCGAAAAAAAATATATAGCTGTTTCAGCTCGCTACGCGATTGACTTGACATCGAACGGACGCCTAACGGGCCGGCAATCGGTTCAAAGGGGCGAATTCGCCCGATTTTTCGTCGCAAAAGGGAGAAGAACAATTTCAAACTCTACCAAGCGCCTCGCGCTCCTCGGCAGCGTTTCGACTGCGGCCGCCATGTTTCTACTGCCGAACAGTGCGGCCGCGCAGGCAACGACCTGCTCGCAGGCCGGCACCACGATCACCTGTGTCGACGGTGCGAACACCGTTCTGACCGGGACCACCACCGCGGGCAACGGCACCGTTGCCGGCCCTGGGCTCGTCATGATCGACACGACGACGCCCGCGACCACGACTTATAGTGCGACCGGCCCGGTCTCGACGACCGGTGTGACGGGCGTCAACCTCACCTCGACCGGTGGCGCGCTCAGCTTCACGCCCGCAGGCGCCGGCGCCGCGCTGAACATCGTCACCACCGGCGGCATTGGCGCCAACGGCCTGCAGCTCAACACGCTCGGCCAGGCGGCCACGGTGACGGTCGGCAATATCTCGACCAACGGCACCAACTCGTTCGGCGTGCTGTCGACCGGCGGCTCCGACCTGACGCTGCGCACCGGCAACATCACCACCACCGGCGCGACCAGCACCGGGATTGGCGCCGCGGCGCAGACCGGCAACATCGCGATCACCGCGGGTGACATCAGCGCGACCGGCCGCGGCGTGCTCGCTGTCTCCACTACCAACGGTACGAACACCGTCACCGTAGGCAATGTCGTTGCCGGCGATCGCGGCGTCCTCGCCAATGGCGGTACGGTCTCGGTCACGACCGGGAACGTCACCACCTCGACCAATGGCGGCGGCACCCCCGGTGGTTACGGCGCGATCGCGCAGGCGTTCACCGGCGACGCCACGATCCGGACGGGCGCGGTCAACGCCGTCAACGGCGCAGGCGTGGGGGCCAGCGCTTTCGGTGCGACCGGTTCGGTCCTCATCCGGACCGGTGCGATCACGAGCACCAACAATAGCGGCATCTTCGCTCAGGTCTCCAATGCGACCGGATCGATCGACATCGGCGGCTGCCCCAGCGTCAGCACGACCGGCAACAACGCCACCGCAGTCTCCGCGCAGTCGAATGGCGCCGGCGCCATCACGATAAATTGTGGGGCGCTGACGACCACCGGCACCAACAGCAACGGCGTGTACGCAACGTCGACCGGCGGCAACATGCTCGTCAACATCACCTCGGCGACGACCTCGGGCCTCGGGTCCTATGGCGTTACGGCCATTACCAGCAGCGCCGGCACCGTCACGACCAATGCGGGCGTGATCACGACCACGGGCGATGGCGGTACCGGTCTGTTCATCCGCTCGGGTACCGGCGCGATCGACGCGGGCTACGGTAACATCACCACGTCGGGCATCGCGGCCGGCGGGAACAGCGCCAGCGCGCTCGATCTCGCCTCGACCGGCACGATCAATCTGCGTGGCAGCGGCGCGACGCTGCGCACCAATGGCGCCGGCGTCACCGCCGCGGTCGTGACGGGTGCGGGCGTGACCGGCAATCTCGGCAACGTCACCACGACGGGCGTCGGGTCGCAGGGTGCGATCATCACCTCCACGGCACCGGTCAACCTGACCGTCGGCACCGTTTCGACGACGGGCAACGGGCTGACCGTCAATGCCGGCACCAATGCCGTCACGCTGACCACCGGCGCGGTAACCGCGACCGGCGCCGGCGCGAGCGGAACGGTGGTCAACACGACCGGCGCGGTGACCTTCACCGGCGGTCGCCATGTTGCCAATGGCGCCAACGCGCTGCTCATCACCGGTGGGGCAGGCGCGATCAACGCCAGTGTCGCCGGCGCGGCGACGACGGGCACCGGCACGGCGATCGCCATCACCGGCACCGGTCCCGTCACCGTCAACGCGACCGCACCGGTCACCACGACGGGCGCCAATTCGGACGGCATCAATGTCGCCACGACCGGCACCGTCGGCATCACCGCGACGCAGGTCGGCACGACCGGCGCCAACAGCCGCGGCATCGTTGCCACGGGTGGCGGCGCGGTGAACGTGACGGCAGCCGGCGTGACGACCACCGGCACCAACGCCTCGGGCATCGTGGCGACCAGCACGGCCGGCCCGGTTGGGGTGACGCTTAGCGGCACCAACAGCTCGGTCAGCGTCGACGGCGTCAACATCAACGCCGCGACCACCGCCAACCTGACGCTGACCTCGGGCTCGCTCGCCGGCGCCAATAATGGTGCGACGATCGTCTCGGGCACCGGCACGACGGTGACCAATGCCGGCACGATCAACGCCGGTAACTATGCGCTCGCCATCACCGGCGGCGCGGCGACGGTGAACAACAGCGGCACGATCAACGGCCGCATCCTGCTCACCGCCAATGGCGACACGGTCAACAACAGCGGCACCTTCAACGCCAACAGCAACAGCGACTTCGGCGCGGGTACCGACGTGTTCAACAACAGCGGCACGCTACGCGCGCTCGGCACGTCGACCACGGCGGGCACGGTCACGCTGACCGGGCTGGAGACGTTCAACAACAGCGGTCTGGTCGATCTGCGCAATGGCCATGTCGGCGATGTGCTGGTCCTGCCGGGCACCTATACCGGCACGGGCGCATCGCAGCTCGGGCTCGATGTGACGCTCGGCACGGCGACCGGTACGTCCGATCAGCTGCGCGTGACGGGGGCCGCGACCGGTTCGACGGTGGTCACGCTGAACCAGCTCAACACCACGCCGGCGGTGCTCAGCACGCCTGCGGGCACCTTGCTGGTCCAGGCCGGCGCAGGCTCGACGGCGGGCGCCTTCACGCTCGACGGCAACAATGTCGATCAGGGGCTGATCCAGTACGGCATCGTCTACAACCCGACGAGCTTCTCCTACAGCCTGGTCGCGACGCCGGGCGCGGGCGTGTACCGCACGGCCTTGTTCGCCGAAGGGGTCCGCAATTTGTGGCTGCAGTCGGGTGACGCATGGTCGGGCCATATGCGCGAACTGCGCGACAATGCCGCCGCCAATGGCGACGGCAGTGCCGGCGGTCGTGTGTGGGGCCAGGCGATCGGCCAGGTCGAGCAGCGCGGCAACAACCGCAACTTCAGCTCGAACGGCATCACCACGCCGGTCAACATGGGCTACAAGCAGGACTATTTCGGTGGCCAGATGGGCGTGGATTTCGGCGGTTCTTCGGGCAAGGGTGCGTTCGCCTTCGGCATCACCGGCGGTTATCTCAACTCCGACCTGAGCTTTGCCGGCTCGGCCGACCGGATGAACTTCGATGCGGTCAACGGTGGCGTCTATGCCAGCTACAATGCCGGCATCTTCTTCATCAACGCGCTGGGCAAGTACGACTATTACTGGGGTGACAATGTCAGCATCTCGGGGCGCTACACCCAGAAGGTGAAGGGGTCGGTCTATGGCGGCAAGGCGGAAGCCGGCTTCCGCTTCGGCAACACCCTGTGGGTCGAGCCATCGGCGAGCGTGTCCTATACGCACTCCGACTTCCACAATTTCACCGTCGCGTCGGGCAGCTTCAACTTCAACGACCAGGACGGCGTCCGCGGCAAGGGCGGCGCACGCATCGGCTATATCGCCGATATCGGCCCCGCCAAGGTCACCTTCTATGGCGGCGGCAACTACGTCCATGAGTTCAAGGGCCAGGATCAGGTCAGCTTCACCAGTGGTGGGCAGACAGTGAACTTCGGCAACCAGCGCCTACGCGACTACGGCGAAGGTTTGCTGGGCGTGAATGTCGGCTCGGCAAGCGGCCCGATCAGCGGCTTCTTCGAAGGCCGTTACGCCAATGGCGGCGACTATGAGGGCTTTGGCGGCCGCGCCGGTGTGCGCTTCCGCTTCTGATCTCATACTTTTCTCCCTTGTAGCCTCGGGCCGTCTCGAAAGAGGCGGCCCTTTTTTTGGTTCGAGCAGGGCAGGCGCCATGCTCCCGGCGAGCACGAGACCGGCGGGCTTTCCGCATAGCCCGCGCCTGATGTGCTGTGATACGATCCGTGGTGATTGGCTCGGGCAAGGAGAGATCAGGTGAGAGAGATGTTCGCGCGGCGTCCCGGCCGGCGATGCAGGCGATGAGCGACAGCCAGATCCGCTTCGACGACGGCGCCGCCTATGAGCGCATGATGGGCGTGTGGAGCCGCCTTGTGGGTGAGGTGTTCCTCGACTGGCTCTCACCGCCTGCCGGTATGGACTGGGTCGATGTCGGGTGCGGCAACGGCGCCTTCACCGAGCTGCTCGTCGAGCGCTGCGCGCCGCGCGCGATCGTCGGCGTCGATCCGTCGGAAGGCCAGCTCGGTTTTGCCCGATCCCGGCACATGGCCGGTGTCGCCCGATTCGAACGCGGCGATGCCATGGCGTTGCCGTGCGAGGATGACGGCTTCGATGCGGCGGTGATGGCGCTGGTGATCTTCTTCGTGCCCGAGCCGGCACAGGGCGTCGCCGAGATGAAGCGCGTGGTGAAGCCCGGCGGCACGATCTCGGCCTATGCCTGGGATGTGCTGGCACCGGGCGGCTTTCCCATGGCACCGTTGCAGGAGGAGTTGCGCGGCGCCGGGATCACGCCGCTCCTGCCACCGAGTGCCGATGCCTCGCGCCTCGACGCGCTGAATGCGCTGTGGACCGGGGCCGGCCTCACCGACGTGGCGACGCGCGAGATCACCGTATCGCGCACTTTCGAGGACTTCGAGGATTTCTGGGCGTCGGTGGAAATCGCCCTCGGCATGGCGCAGGCCACCCGCGACATGGATGGCGCCGCCCGCGATCGGCTGAAGGATGGCCTGCGCGCACGCCTGCCCGCCGATGACGCCGGTCGCATCACCTTTTCCGCGCGCGCCAATGCGGTGAGGGGGCGGGTGCCCGCCTAGGAGCATCTCTCGAACACCGTTGAGCACCAACTTCCGACAGTTCCGACGCTGGCGCCGGCAAAATAGACACCGTTCA
>NZ_JAQGLG010000092.1 GCF_028292965.1 Sphingomonas bacterium
ATCGCCGAAAAACACGTCGTGAACGTCTCCATCCAAGTGCCTCTTCCTCACAAAGAAGAAACCCTCAGAATCCTGTTCGCGATGAAAATCCATATGCGATTCCCCTGCCGTCCCGGGGAGGTATTGAGTTGATTCAAACCGACCGTCTCTGGTGGCAACACATGGCTGTCAGCCTGGCGCCGACCGCTCATTCTCATTGTCGATCATTCGAAAAGCGTCAGTAGCGCCGTCAAAGCCGCGCTCTCTGTTCCGCTCTGTTATGCCCTGTTCCGGGCCACTGTTATTCTCTGTTACCGCTACCTGTTATCGCCCTGTTCCGATAACACCGCTTCGCTGTGAAATATCTGGCATAACCACCTGATTATTAATGATAATTACTCTGCAACAACGAGCAGCGATACCCCGGGACAGGGCTCAAAAAAATCAAATCGCTCATAACAGGGAATAACAGAGAAACTCAGTAGCCGACGAAATCCGAGAAGCGCGTCACGCTCGGCTCGAACTTGAGGATAACCTTGCCGGTCGCGCCGTGGCGCTGCTTGGCAATGATCAGCTCGGCCAGGCCGAACACGCGCTCCATGTCGGTCGCCCATTGCGCGTGATCCTCGAAGATCTTGGCGCTGTCGCCCTCGACAGGGCGCTTGGGCTCCTTGGCCGCGACGTAATAATCCTCGCGGTACACGAACATGACGATGTCGGCGTCCTGCTCGATCGATCCCGATTCACGCAGATCCGACAGCTGCGGGCGCTTGTCCTCGCGCTGCTCCACCGCACGGCTGAGCTGCGAGAGCGCCATCACCGGCACGTTCATGTCCTTGGCCAAAGTCTTCAGGCCACGGCTGATCTCGGAGATTTCCTGCACACGCCCATCGCCCGACGCCTTGGCCGATCCGGTCAGCAGCTGGAGATAATCGATCACCACCAGCCCGATCTCGTTATTGTGGCGGCGTTGCAGGCGGCGCATCCGGGTGTGCAGCGCGGCGATGGTCAGGCCCGCGGTATCGTCGATGAACAGCGGCAGATTTTCGAGATCGGCGGCGGCTGCGGCGAGCTGGTTGAACTCGGTCTTGCTGATCTTGCCCATGCGCAACGCCTCGGACGAGATGCGGGCCTGTTCCGACAGGATACGCGTCGCCAGCTGGTCGGCCGACATTTCCAGGCTGAAGAACGCGACCTTCGCGCCGACCGATTCGGATGGTGAAATGCCGTCGCGAATATCGCGCATCCAGCGCTGCGCCGCGTTGAAGGCGATGTTGGTGGCAAGCGACGTCTTGCCCATGCCCGGGCGACCGGCAAGTATCATCAGATCGCTGTGGTGCATGCCGCCGATCTTGGCATTCAGCGAGTCGAGACCCGTGGTGATACCCGACAGATTGCCGCCCGAGTTGAGCGCACGCTGCGCCATCTTGACCGCCATCGTCGTGGCCTGGGCAAACGTCTTGACCGCGCTCTCGGTGCCGCCATCGGCCGCGACCTTGAACAGTTCTTCTTCCGCCGCCTCGATCTGCGAGCGCGGATTGACCTCTTCCGAAGTATCCATCGCCCGCTCGACCAGTCCCCGTCCCACTGACACCAGGGTACGCAGCATGGCGAGGTCGTAGATCTGCTGCGCGAACTGCCGCGCGCCGATCAGGCCCGCACCCGAACCGGTCAGCTGGGCGAGATAGCTCGGCCCGCCGAGTTCCTTCATGCCCTCATCGACCTCGAACATCGGGCGCAGCGTGACGGGGGTCGCCAGCATGTCGTTGCCGCGCAGCGTCTTGATCGCGGAGAAGATGCGGCCGTGCACCGGCTCGAAGAAATGGTCCGGTTCGAGCTTGTCGATCAGATCGTCGGCCAGCCGGTTGTCGATCATCATCGCACCGAGCATCGCCGCTTCCGCCTCGACATTCTGCGGCAGGGTCTGTGCTTCGGGAGTCGCAGGGTGAGCGAGAATGGTGGCCATGGCGTCCTCATAGCCGGCATGTTCGGCGTGCCAAGCACGTTGCGGCGAAACAGCTGTGGATTACGGGCATACCTTTGTCACGGGGCTCCCACATCGCTATCAGCCCGCGCATGACACATGACGTTCACATCATCGGCGGCGGCCTCGCCGGGTCGGAAGCCGCCTGGCAGCTGGCCGAGGCCGGCTTCAAGGTTCGCCTCTCGGAAATGCGCGGCTCGGGCGAGATGACCCCGGCACACCACACCGATGGCCTTGCCGAACTGGTCTGCTCCAACAGCTTCCGCTCCGATGACGCGACCAGCAACGCCGTCGGCCTGCTCCACGCCGAGATGCGCACATTGAACTCGCTGATCTTGCGCGAGGGCGACATCCACAAGGTTCCCGCGGGCTCGGCGCTGGCGGTCGACCGCGATGGCTTCTCCGGTGGCGTGACGGCGGCACTGACCGCACACCCCAACATCACCATCGTGCGCGAACGCGTCGACACCCTGCCCGATAATGGCCTGGCGATCATCGCCACCGGCCCACTCACCGCCGCCCCGCTCGCCGCCAGCATCGGCGCGGCGACCGGCGCCGACGCGCTCGCCTTCTTCGATGCGATCGCGCCGATCGTTTATTTCGACAGCATCGACATGGAGACCGCCTGGTTCCAGTCGCGCTGGAACAAGGGCGAGGGCAAGGATTACATCAACTGCGCGATGTCGAAGGACGAGTATCTCGCCTTCTACACCGGCCTGATCGAGGGCGAGAAGACCGAGTTCAAGGAATGGGAGAAGGACACCCCATATTTCGAGGGCTGCATGCCGAGCGAGGTGGCGGCCGAGCGCGGGCGCTAACCGAGGCGGTTCGGCCCGATGGAGCCGGTGGCCCGCTACGATCCGCGCACGGGACGCTGGCCTCATGCCGTGGTCCAGCTCCGCCAAGACAATGCCCAAGGCACGTTGTGGAACATCGTCGGCTTCCAGACCAAGCTCAAGCATAGCGAGCAGGTCCGCCTGTTCCGCACCATCCCAGGGCTGGAGAATGCCGAGTTCGCCCGCCTTGGCGGCCTGCACCGCAACACCTTCATCCGCTCGCCCGAACTGCTCGACCCGACATTGCGGCTGAAGTCGAAGCCGAACATCCGCTTCGCCGGCCAGATCACCGGCTGCGAAGGTTATATCGAGAGCGCCGCGATCGGGCTGCTCGCCGGCCGCTTCGCCGCCGCGGAACTCCGCGGCGAGACGCTCGCCCCGCCGCCGGTGGAGACCGCCTTCGGCGCGCTACTCCACCACATCACCGGCGCGGCCGAGGCGGCAACCTATCAGCCGATGAACGTCAATTTCGGCCTGTTCCCACCGATCGAGGGCAAGACCAAGAAGGCGGATCGCAAGCGCATGTACACCGACCGCGCCCGCGAGGCGTTGCAGCGCTGGCTGGCGGCCTGATCAGCTGTCCTCGGTCGTCTCCGCCGGTGCGGGCGCGGGATCGCCGTTGCGGCACTTCGGCCGGGGCCGTGCAGTGCGTTTGACGGCGGTGGTGGCGAACTCGGTCGCATTCATCGCGCCAGACCTGTCGCCATCGGCCGAGGCGAACTTGGTTTCTGCCTTCACGGCCCATTCGTCGAACGACAGCACGCCGTCATGGTTCACGTCGAGCTTGGCATAGGCCTTGCGCCGCTGCGCGAGATACTCCTCGCGCGTCACCTGGCCGTTGCGGTCCTTGTCGTAACGATCGAAGCGCTTCTGCTCCCGCGTCTTGTCGCCGGCCTCCGGCACGCTGTCGGGCAAGGGCGCATTGCCCCCGGCCGCCTGCGCGGGAGCGCTGGCCGCCAGCAGTGGCACGCCTGGATGCCCGCGCGAGCCGAGCATCGTCGCCCCTGCGCCCACCAACAACAAGATCGCTGCGCCACCCGCCAGATATCGCCACATTGCCCCGCCCTTTCGCTATCGAATCAAGGCTATCGCGTTTGAGCGCGGCGGAAAAGACAGCATTCGATCGCGCCGTTTATCTGACGACGAGCGGGAAGTCAGCGCGACGGGTTTGGATCGACCATCGGCTGGCCGGGCACAAAGCTAACGGCGGTTCGCGGTGCCGCCGGCGGTGATGCTGGATGGGGCAGAGTGGTGGGATCGCTCGTGCCAACGGCCTGCTCTTGTGAGGATCCGGCGACCTGGCTTTCGGCAGGCAGCGGCCCGACATCGACCGTCGGCGGGGCTTCTGCCGGTAGCGGCTGCTCGGGCTGCGACGGCAGATCACCATTCCCTGCCCGCGCCGTTCCATCGCCCTGGGGCAAGACCAGCCGGCCGCCATCAACTTCGGTTCGATGGAGCTCACCGGGTACGCTGGGCGACAACAGTGATCGCATGATCAGCAGGTCCGCTATGCCCAGGATCGCCACCAGGCCGAACCACAGCGCTGCCAGCTTGCCGAAACTCACGTAGATCTCCCGAATGAGGTGCAGGCTTTGTGACATCAGCCGATTAACACCGGCTAAAGAACGGCGTGCGCGCAGCCGGATCAGCGTCCCGTCAACCGATGCCACGCCAGGCGCGCCACCCGGCGCGGCGACCCGATCGGGAGCGGCTGGTCGAGCGGCACCGCGGCGTCGAGGCGGGCGAGTTGCGCGAGGGTGCCGAGCGCGCGCGCGTCGCGGCTCCAGCGCATCCGGGCTGCCTCTTCCAGCGCCAAGCGCGCCACCGCCAGCGCCTTCTGCCCGGCGGCACGGTCGCGCAGGTGGCGCGCGAGGTCGACCAGTGCCCATCCGGTGCCGGCGGTGGCGAGCGGATCGGTAGCCCGCGCGCCGATTACGTCGCCGGCCATTCCGAACAGGCCGGCACCGCGCCGCTCGGCAAACCCCGCCATCGCCGCCATGTGCGACGGGTCAGTGTCGAGCAGTTGCTCCCAGCCATCGATCATCGTCGCCAGCCGCGCGCCGGTCACCCCGCACGGCAACACCGCCGCGGCAAGCGCGGCAAGCACGGGTTCGGCCGGCGGTGGCGCCGAGTCGAGACGGGTAAGCGCCTCGTGCCACCACGTCAGCCGCATCTGCCCGACCAGCGGCTCGCGGTTGGTACGCAGCACAGCGGCCAGCGCCGAATCGAGGTCGAACAGTGCGCTGAGCGCGGGCCGCCGCGCGGGGCGGGCGTAACCGATCGCCAGCGCCAACTCGGGATTCGCCGGCGCACCGATCGCGCTCACGCCGCCCCTGGTCATGAATTAACCCGTAAGGGGAGCATTAACCATTTCTCTTGAAACGCCATTATCCGTTTTGGCGGCATAGCGCCGATCCAGGGACTAGTCTGTTCTTTATGGGGCCGCGCAATGTTGGGGGATAAGTCGAACGATTGCACGACGCCGCGCGGCTTCATGGTCAGCCTGGCACGCGACGTGCGCGGCAATACGCTGGCGATCATGGCGGCCTTCCTGTTCCCCTTGATGGGCCTGGTGGGCTCCGCGGTCGACATGAGCCGGCTGTATGTCGTGAAGGCGCGGCTTCAACAAGCTTGTGACGCAGGCGTGCTCGCTGGCCGCAAGTTCATGATCGACACCGGCACGACGCTCGATTCCAATGCCGCCACCCAGGCACAGGCCTATTTCGGCAGCAATTTCAAGAAGGACGTCCCGGCCAGCGGCACCAAGGGCTTCATGAACACCGATACCGTGACGTTCACCCCGGTCAAGACCACCGACAACCAGGTCTCGGCGACGGCGTCGGCAATAGTGCCGATGACAATCACCAAGATTTTCGGCACGTCGACGACGACGCTGAACGTGTCTTGCCAGGCGCGGTTCGACGTCGCCGACACCGACATCATGTTCGTCCTCGATACGACCGGATCGATGTCGTGCCTGCCGGGCGACGACGATACGACCTGTAGCAATTATGCCGGATCGGCCACAAAAGTCGCCTACACCCGGCCGAGCACCAGCGGCGGGGTTACAGGCTATGCCGGGACGATCGGGGTCGGCACGACCGAAAAGACCGGATCGCGCATAGAGGCGCTGCGCCAGGCCGTGCTGAGTTTCTACGATACCTTTGCCGCCAACGCGGATCCGTCGACGAAGGTCCGCTATGGCTTCGTCACCTATTCCTCGTCGGTCAACGTCGGTCAGGCGATCCTCGACAAGTCGACTAGCTACATGGTCGGCGGCTCAGGTACGGAAACCGCCAATTATCAATCGCGCCACGTCTATGCCGACTATGTCAGCTCGACGGCCACCACCAACACCAACAACGGCAAAACCTCGGCCAACTGCACCGCCTCGGTGCGGACGCCGACGACCGTGAAGACGTACACCGTCTCCACCGGCGCCGCGACGCGCGTCTACGACTCTTGGTCCAGCAGCACCAGCAAGTGCCGGACCCTGACCGATACGATCGTTCCGCAATGGGAGTATAAGCAGCTGCCGTTCGACGTGAGCGTATTGGTATCGGGCAATACGATCACCGACCCGACCAAGGTCAAAGGGCAGACGACCAGTTGGCTCGGATGCGTGGAAACCACCGTCGACAGCCCTGGCGCGACCAGCTTCACCACCGCCAGCCTGCCGTCGGAACTCAATCCAGATCTCATGCCGACGGGCACCTCGCGCTGGTGGCCGCACCTGCAGGACCTGACCTATGCCCGCAACGGCTGGGGCAACGCCAATACCGACTATTCGAATAACGACGATCCATCTAACAATCCGAACTACGGCGTGGATGCGACAGTCTCCAATAGCACCAGCTTGCGTAATGCCGGCGCGGTAACTTGCGGCAAGCCGGCGAAGCGCCTCGGCGTGATGACACGAACCGACGTCTATAATTATGTCTATGCGACCGACTTCGTGCCGATGGGCGGCACCTATCACGATATCGGCATGATCTGGGGCACGCGGCTGATCTCGCCGACTGGCGCCTGGGCAAGCGACACCGCTGCCTGGCCGAACCGGAACACGCCGAACCGCGTGATCATCTTCCTGACTGATGGCGACATGGCGCCGACGACGACCGCCTACAGCATGTATGGCGTGGAAGCGTTCGACAAGCGCGTGGCGGGATCGTCGGGCACGAGCCTGACGACGCTGCACAACACGCGCTTCCTTGCCGAATGCGCCGCCGCCAAGGCGCGCAACATCGATGTGTGGACCGTGTCGATCGATACCGCCGCCAACACGCAGTTGACGAGTTGCGCGACGACATCGGCCCAGGCATTGGCGACGACCGACGGAACCGGCCTGGCGACAGCCTTCGCCAATATCGCGCGGCATCTGGCGATGCTGAGGCTGACACGATGAGCTGGACGCTGCCTTTCCGCCTGCGGCAAGACGAGCGCGGCGCGACGATAGTCGAGTTCGCGATTATCGCGCCGGTGATGGCGCTGATGATGATGGGCCTGGGCGACCTCGTGTACCAGATGTACGCCCAGTCGGTGCTCAACGGCGCTGTACAGAAGGCCGCGCGAGATTCGGGGATCGAGGGTGGGGCGACCACCACCGCCGCAATCGATGGAGTCGTGCAGACGATCGTTCGAAGTGTCGCGCCCGCCGCCACTTTCGTCTCGTCCCGTAAGAACTATGACAGTTTTGCCGAGGCCGCGCCCGAACCATTCGTCGATACCAATGGCAACGGGGTGCGTAATGCGGGTGAATGTTTCACCGACGAGAATGGCAACGGCACGTGGGACGCCGATCCTGGCGCCAACGGTCAGGGCGGCGCCAGCGCGGTCACCCTCTATACCGTGACAGCGACCTATCCGCGCATCTTTCCGGTGGCGCGGCTGTTCGGCTGGTCGGCATCGCAGACGATCAGCGCGACCACGTTGCTGAAGAACCAGCCTTACGCGACCCAGTCAGTGACCACCAACACGACGATATGCACATGACCGAGCTCACGCGCCCAAAGCATGCAAGACGGTCGCTGCGCAGCCTTGCTGGCAACCGCAGCGGCCTTGCCATGCTCGAATTCGCCTTTGCGCTCCCGCTCGTCATGGGCGTCGGCGCCTATGGCATGGAGACAGCCAATCTCGCGCTGTTGAACCTGCGCATCAGCCAGATCGCCCTCAACCTGGCCGACAACGCGTCACGTGTCGGCGTCTATAGTTCGCTGCAGTCCCAGCAATTGCGTGAAGTCGACGTCAATGACGTACTCCAGGCGGCGCGCTATCAGGGCGCGAGCATCAACTTGACAACCAATGGCCGCATCGTCCTGTCGAGCCTGGAAAACGTCCAGCAGAGTTATGACACGGCGCCGGTTCAGCGGATTCATTGGCAGCGCTGCATCGGCCTGAAGAACGACCCGCTTTATGCTTCCGCCTACACCACGTCGACCAGCGACGGCACCACTGCCACGGTCGGCGATGACGGCATCGCCGTGCCTTCCGGTATCGGCGAGGCGGGGACGATGATCAACGCCCCGGCCGACTCCGGCGTGATGTACGTAGAGATCAGCTATTTGACCCGGCCATTGTTCGGCACATGGCTGACCTCACCGGCACGCATTCATTATATCGCGTCTTTCATTGTGCGCGACAGGCGCGACTTCACGCAGATATATAATCCGAGTCCGTCGGCGACGCGGTCCACCTGCAACCTCTACACGAGTTGATCGCCGGGGCATTCAGCCCCGGTTCGTCACCTTCTTCACCGTCTCGACGATCTTGGCTGCGCTGACCAGCGCAAGCTTTTCGAGGTTCGCGGCATTGGGCATCGGCACGTCTTCATTCGTGACACGCAGCACCGGCGCGTCGAGATCGTCGAACCCTTCCTCCGTCACGAACGCCGCGACTTCCGATGCGATCGAGCAGGTCGGCCATCCTTCCTCGACCACCACGAGGCGGTTGGTCTTGGCGAGCGACTTGAGCACCGTGTCCCTGTCGAGCGGGCGCAGCGTGCGCAGATCGACAACCTCGGCGTCTATTCCCTCGCTCGCCAGAAGCTCGGCGGCTTCGAGCGCGAGGCCGACGCCGATCGAATAGCTGACAAGAGTCACGTCCTTGCCCTCACGCATGATCCGCGCCTTGCCGATCGGAAGGACATAATCGTCGATTGCCGGCACCTCGAAGCTGCGGCCGTAAAGCAGCTCGTTCTCGAGGAAGACGACCGGATCTTCACTGCGGATCGCCGCCTTCAACAGACCCTTGGCATCGGCCGCATCGTACGGCGCGATGACGATGAGGCCAGGGACGCTGGCATACCAGGGCGCATAGTTCTGCGAGTGCTGCGCACCGACGCGGCTCGCCGCACCGTTGGGGCCACGGAACACGATGGGGCAGCGCATCTGGCCGCCTGACATGTAGTTGGTCTTGGCCGCCGAATTGATGATGTGGTCGATCGCCTGCATCGCGAAGTTGAAGGTCATGAACTCGACGATCGGGCGCAGGCCGCCCATCGCCGCGCCCGTGCCGACGCCGGCAAAGCCATATTCGGTGATCGGCGTGTCGATCACGCGCTTCTCGCCGAACTCGTCGAGCAAGCCCTGCGTGACCTTGTAGGCACCCTGATATTGCGCGACTTCCTCGCCCATCACGAACACGCGCGGGTCGCGGCGCATTTCCTCGGCCATCGCGTCACGCAGCGCTTCGCGCAGCGTGATCTTGATCATCTCGGTTCCTTCCGGGATCGCCGGATCGGTCACGCCATCACGCTTCGCCGCCTCGTACATCTGGCGCGCACCGGTCTCGACCTGGTGCGGCTCGGGCGTCGCTTCGGTTTTCTGCTCGGCCGGTTCCTCAACCTTCGGCGCCGACGCTGCGGCAGGCGCAGCGGGTGCTGCGGCATCTTCGCCCTCGCCTGCAAGCGTCGCGATGACGGTGCCGACCTTCACATTGTCTGTGCCCTCGGCAACGAGAATCGCGCTGACCGTACCTTCATCGACCGCTTCGAATTCCATCGTCGCCTTGTCGGTCTCGATCTCGGCCATGATGTCGCCGGACTTGACCGTGTCGCCTACCTTGATCAGCCACTTGGCCAGCGTGCCCTCTTCCATGGTGGGCGACAGCGCCGGCATCTTGATTTCGAACGCCATCAGTAAGACTCCACCAGCACGTCGGTATAAAGTTCGCCGGGTTCCGGCTCTGGCGTGCTCTCGGCGAAATCGGCGGCTTCGTTCACGACCTTGCGGATCTCCTGTTCGATCGTCTTCAGCTCGTCCTCCTTGACGCCCTCAGCCTCGAGCAGCTTCTTGCAATGCTCGATCGGGTCGGACTTGTCGCGCACCGCCTGGACCTCGTCACGGCTGCGATATTTGGCCGGGTCGGACATGGAATGGCCGCGATAGCGATAGGTCTTCATCTCGAGGATGATCGGCCCCTTGCCGGCGCGGACCCAGGCCAGCGCCTCTTCCGCCGCACCGCGCGCGGCGAGCACATCCATGCCGTCGATCTGGATGCCGGGAATGCGGAAGCTCTCGCCGCGGCGATAAAGCTGGTCCTCGGCCGAGGCGCGGTTGACGCTGGTGCCCATGGCATATTGGTTGTTCTCGATCACATAGATGATCGGGAGCTTCCACAGCTCGGCCATGTTGAAGCTCTCATAGACCTGACCCTGATTGGCCGCGCCGTCGCCGAAATAGGCGAGGCAGACGCCGCCATCTTCGCTGTACTTGTGCTGGAAGGCGAGACCGGTGCCGAGCGAAACCTGCGCGCCGACGATGCCGTGCCCGCCATAAAACTTCTTCTCGGTCGAGAACATGTGCATCGACCCGCCCTTGCCCTTGGAGATGCCGGCGGCGCGACCGGTCAGCTCGGCCATGATCAGCTTGGGGTCGATGCCATAGGCCAGCATATGGCCATGGTCGCGATACCCGGTGATCACCGAGTCCTTCTCGCCGTCGAGCGCCGACTGCTGGCCGACCGCGACCGCTTCCTGGCCGATATAGAGGTGGCAAAAGCCGCCGATGAAGCCGAGCCCGTAAAGCTGCCCGGCTTTTTCCTCGAAGCGGCGGATGAGGAGCATCTGCTTGTAGAATTCGAGCAGCTCGGCCTTGCTTGCCTTGTAGAGCTGCGGCTCGTCGGGCCGTTCGCGGTTGGGCGTGGCCGGTACGGCTGCGCGGGGTTTGGCAGGAGCTTTGGCCAAGGGAAATCCTCGATTCCGTAAGGGAGACACGCGCCTATAGGCGCGATGGGCAGCCCGTTTCAATCGTGCAGCGCGGCATATCAACAGGCCGGATGGCGGTAGTTGGGCGCGGCAAAGGAAAGGTCATTGCCCGCGCCGCCGTCAGCCGCCTAAAGCACGCGCAATGTTCCCCAGCGACCATCCTTTCCGCATCGCCAATTTCCGCGCCTATTGGGCGGCGCGCTTCGCCATGACGATCGCGCAGAATGGCATGATCATCGTGATCGGCTGGCAGGTCTATACCGTCGCGCGGCAGACGATGAGCCTGAAGGCCGCCGCAGCGCAGCTCGGGCTGATCGGGCTGATGCAATTCGTGCCACTGTTCGTCACCACACCGATCACCGGCTGGGTCGCGGATCGTTTCGATCGCCGCCTCATCGCGCGTGCGACGGTGTCGTTGCAGCTGATCTGCGCACTGATCCTCGCGCTGGCGACGTCGGAAGGGTGGATGTCGCTGCCCGTGCTGTTCGGCGTCGCGATCCTGCTCGGCCTGGCGCGGGCCTTTGCCGGCCCGGCCTTTTCCGCGCTGGCGCCGAACCTGGTCCCCCGCGATGTGCTGCCGACCGCGATCGCGCTCAGTTCGATCTCGTGGCAGGTCGGCACGATCATCGGCCCGGCGATCGGCGGCTTCGCCTATGCCCATGCGCAATCCGGCGCCTATTGGCTGGCGGTTGTGCTGTTCGGCATCGCGCTGATCTGCATGATGCTGATCGGCAAGGTGCCGCAACCGCCGCGATCGAGCGCGCACCCCATCCGCCAGATCATCGATGGGCTGGCCTATGTGTGGCACAACAAGCTGGTGTTCGGCACGATCACGCTCGATCTCTTCGCCGTCTTCCTCGCCGGCACCAACGCGCTGCTGCCGATCTATGCCCATGACATTTTCAAGGTCGGGCCACAGGGGCTGAGCCTGCTCGCCGCCGCACCGGCTGTCGGCGCGGCGCTCGTCGCGCTGTTCTTTTCCGTCCGCCCACTCAAGACCAATGTCGGGCCCAAGATGCTCATCGCGGTGCTGGTCTATGGCAGCGCCACCGTGGTGTTCGGCGTCGCCCATCTGATCGTGCCCGGCTATGCCTTTCAGGTCGGGATCGTGGCGCTTGCGGTGGCCGGCGCGGCCGACATGTTCTCGGTCTATATCCGCTCGTCGCTGATCCAGCTCTACACGCCGGACGACAAGCGTGGGCGGGTCGGCGCGGTATCGCAATTGACCATTTCCGCCTCGAACGAGCTGGGCGAAGCGGAATCGGGGTTCCTCGCCTCGATGCTCGGACCCGTAGGCGCCGTGCTGATCGGCGGCGGCGGGGCGATTGTCGTGACGATCCTGTGGACCTATCTATTCCCCAGCCTCCGGGCCGCCCGGACTTTCGACCCACCTGAAACGGAGACCGCGTCATGAAGGCCAACACCATCCTCGAGACGATCGGCAACACCCCCCATATCCGCGTCGCGCGGCTGTTTCCGGACGCCGAAGTGTGGATCAAATCGGAGCGGTCCAATCCCGGCGGGTCCATCAAGGACCGCATCGCGCTGTCGATGGTCGAAGCGGCCGAGCGTGACGGCCAGCTCAAGCCCGGTGGCACGATCATCGAACCGACCAGCGGCAACACCGGCGTCGGCCTGGCGATGGTGGCGGCGGTCAAGGGTTACAAGCTGGTGCTGGTCATGCCCGAGAGCATGTCGATCGAGCGCCGTCGCCTGATGCTGGCCTATGGCGCGAGCTTCGACCTGACGCCGCGCGAAAAGGGCATGAAGGGCGCGATCGAGCGCGCGCTGCAGCTGATCGACGAGACGCCGGGATCATGGATGCCGCAGCAGTTCGAGAACCCGGCCAATATCGAGGTGCATCATCGCACCACGGCGCAGGAAATTCTCAAGGACTTCGCCGACACACCGATCGACGTGATCATCACCGGTGTGGGTACCGGCGGTCACATCACCGGCGTGGCCGAAGTGCTCAAGAAGGAATGGCCGGGGCTCAAGGTCTATGCCGTCGAGCCCGACGCCTCGCCGGTCATTTCGGGCGGGCAGCCAGGGCCGCACCCGATCCAGGGCATCGGCGCGGGCTTTGTACCGGCCAATCTGCATACCCAGGCGATCGACGGCGCGATCAAGGTCGATGCCGGCGATGCCAAGGAAATGGCGCGCCGCGCCGCGCGCGAGGAAGGCATGCTGGTCGGCATCAGTTCCGGCGCGACGCTGGCCGCAATCGCGCAGAAACTGGCGGAGCTGCCGGCCGGTTCGCGGGTGCTCGGCTTCAACTATGATACCGGCGAGCGGTACCTTTCGGTGCCGGACTTCCTGCCGGAAAGTTAACCTCGCGCAAGTCACGGGAGCGCGTTATGATCACCATGTCATGCGGGGGCGTGGCGTGGGGGGTCAAAGATGCGCAAGTGGATGATTTGCGCCAGCGTCATGCTGGCGATGTTTCAGCTTTGGCCGATGGTGTTCGGGCACAATTCGAATAGCGAGGCTTCGGCGTCGATGCCGGCGCCGCACCTGGTTGCGGCCGTCGCGGCCTCTCCGGTGACCCCGATCAAGGCCATCGCCAGCAAGCCTGCCGGTCCGCCGCAAAGCTGCTACACCCATTATCGCGCGGTCTATTCCGCCTGCGCGGTCGGGGATCGGGCATGCCATCTGCACGCTGCCGATGCATGGGATTTGTGCGAAGCCACAGGGACTTGGGCGAACTAGACCGATTGTCCGGGCGGCGTCCCGGCTGTGCGCGCTAGCCAGACGATTGCGCGCCAGCCGCGCGGCGGCGCAACGGTAGCGATGCGATGCGTGACCGTGTCGGCGATCCGGGCGAGCACCGCATAAACGATGCGATGGTAACGAATTCGCTCGGCGGCGGAGCCGCTACGGCGCGATCCGCTTTTGCATCCCGGCCGGGCATCGCGCGCTGTCCGGCCGCATCTTCAAAGTCGCGCCGAATCGCTAGCGACTCGAAGAAATTGGCCGTCGATCGACGGCGAACGGCGGCGCCTAATGGCATCGATGATGTCCAGCTTCGAGACTCTGTGGCACGGCTTCGCTTTCCGCGCGTTATCGGTTAGAGAGCCCGACCCGTCCGCCCGGAGGTGCCGTTGACCCCCTGCCCGCATGGCCTGTTCCGCGATTGATGTCCGAAGCCATGCAGACCCCTTCCGCCAAACCTGGCCTCACCTTGCGCGTGCTGCTCGCGATCATCGCCGTCATGGCGATCGTCGTGCCTGCGGTGATCGTGCTGCGCGCGCCGCCGGTCGTGGCTCATCGCCACCTCCGGCTGCCGCCGGCGCGCGTCGTTCCCAAGGCCGAGCTGCCGCCGGTCGAACCCGTCGCCCTGGCGGACATGTCGATGGAGGAGGCTCGCGCCTTCAATGCGTCGATTCCGTTCGTGGGCGGTCCATACGCCGCGGCGCGACCGTTCGTCTTCGCCGGCTCCACCGAGCAGCGTGCCCGCGCCATCGACTGCCTCGCCGTTGCGATGCTCTACGAAGCCGGCGACGACCCGCTGGGCCAGCGCGCCGTGGCGCAGGTGATCGTCAACCGCGCACGTCATCCCGCCTTTCCCAAGACGATCTGCGGCGTGGTGTTCCAGGGATCGGAACGCAACACCGGCTGCCAGTTCAGCTTCACCTGCGACAATGCGATGAACCGGCACCATTTCGCCGATGCCGCCTGGGTCCGCGCCCGCGCGCTGGCCGCGACAGTGCTCAACGGCGCGGTGTTCCGCCCGGTCGGCTATGCCACGCATTATCATACCGACTGGGTGGTGCCCTATTGGCAGTCGAGCCTCGACAAGATTGCTGCGGTGCACACCCATCTATTCTTCCGTTGGACCGGCTGGTGGGGCACGCCGGCAGCTTTTGCGCATGGCATCTCCCCCGACGAGCCGGTGATCCCGGCACTCGCGCAATATTCCACCGCGCATGGGGCGGGCGTGCCGCTGACCGAGGCGGCGATCGTTGCCGCGACGACGACCGCCGTCACGGGCTCCGTTGCGCCGATCGCGGGTGGCGACAATAACAGCTTCCTGATCACGCTAGACGCCAAGATGCGGCCCGAGGACTTTGCCGCGATCGCGACGCGCGCCTGTGGCGACCGACCCTATTGCAAGGTGATGGGCTGGACCGACAAGACCAGGGTTCCCACCGCGCTGCCGCTGCAACAGGCGCAGGTCGCGACCATGTCGTTCAGCTATCTGCGCGACCGTCCGCACGGTTTCGACAAGGCGCTGTGGAATTGCGCCCAGTTCCGCCGCGCCGACCTGACGCAGTGCATGAAGCTGCAGGTGCTGGTGCCGGTGACGCGCCAGCAGACGGATGGGTTCAGGTTGGAGAGCTTGCCGGGTGCGCGGCGCGCGGTGGCGCCGCCGGTTGTTCCGACCGGGCCGGTGGTGGCGGTGCGGCCGAAGGTGGAGGCGACGCCGGTGGCGAAGGTGACGCCGGTGGCGAAGGCGACGCCTGAGGGGCGTTAGTTACCGGCTCGAAAGGTTCAGCGTTCACCCCTATCCCGTCATGCCGGACTTGTTCCGGCATCCACCGTCCCGCACGTGCGCCGGCCGTTTCTCGCACGGCCCGGTGGACCCCGGAACAAGTCCGGGGGGTATAGTGGTAGCCGGTGGAAATTGCATGTTTGACCACAGCTGGACGATGGCACGAATGTCATGGCGCGAACACCCGCGCTGTTTTCAATTTATCACTGCTTCGATAAAGATTTCTGTATCCTTGGAGGGTAGACGTATCATCACAATTGTCGTTTCCGGTAATATAACTGGGACGAACGCCCCTCGTTTGGTCGGAGTCTCCCCGTAGCTACTGACAAGGCTTGCTGTCATTTTGCGGCTGCTGTCCATTTTGTGACTGGATTTTTGGCTTTTTACTAAGTGCAGCAGCTATCGCTTATTCTTCCAACGGTGAAAAGAGAATCGGGTCACAAATGCAGCTGCTCCCAAAATCCAACCAACTCTCAGGCTGCGCGATATGAGAATCATACTCGCAATAATCGCGACGAACGAAGCGATATCGATTATTATTTCATCATTAAAGCGCTTCATTTCGGCGCAATTGCGCAAGCAAATCCGGCTAAATAACCCACAGCTCCTACTCCCTCAGTTCCAGCCGTAATCACCTCGCCTATTGCCTTCTTTCCACCCCACTTCAACAGCGTCCCCGCAGTAGAAACTCCGCCAATACCGAAGCCTAGGCCCTCAACGATGTCGCAAAAACTTTCCTTGTAAAAGGTTTTGCATCTCCGGGTCGTACAACCGCAGGTCGCCAACCATTGTCTGCAGGAATTGGAAGACATTCATAAGCATTATGAGCGTTACTCGGGCACGGCGTCGGATTTTGCGGCCTTGTTACTAGCGGATTGAATTCTCTTCACTGACAAGAGAAGATATGGCATGCATTATGCCTCCTGGCTTTTTCCAGCAGAGATATATAAATTTCTCATCGAGCTCTGATTTATCAAATGCGGCTTTATATACTATACGAACAATAAAGCCATATTCTTCGGAAAATGAAGAATACCTACTAATTATCCTCGAAACGTCCGGACCGGCTACGGTTTCAAAGCGCTTAAAACACTTAACGATCTCAGGATTGTTCCAATCAATGATCTGCTCACTGCCAACTGCAAATGAGGGAGGCATTACGGTTCTCCAATTAGTGATCTCTCTTAAAATAAGCTGGTATCCAAGGCCACATATAAACAGTTCCAGTGTGAGGGAAGCGGATAATTGCTAGTGTCGGGTCATCCGGCGTCGCCGCCTCGTGCGCCTTCAATTCTCTCGCACATAGTGAGTATTGAACGATGCATTGGCCGTATCGCTCATGAGATCCGCGATGATTTCCTGTGTCATATATCCTCTCCGCATTTACGATACACGCGGCCCGAGCTACCTCGCATACGTTCGACGAGCCACCCCCCGGCGAGCTACGAGGTGAAAATGGACCGTCCAATAGCCAACTAGGTGGACCGCATTTTGGGTCCAGAGGATGCAATCCGCAATTGACCGGTGCCTTCGCCACTATGTCTAGCGCCACGATGCCGAGCAGGTCAGCCGTGGACCGCGCCAGACGGTCGAGCCGGGTCACGATCAAGGTGTCGCCCTCGCGCACGAAGTCGAGCGCGGCATCGAGCTGGCCGCGCTGCGCAACCGACGACGCCTGTTCCGAGAAGACCTTGTTGCAACCCGTTGCAGCAAGCGCCGTCTCCTGCGCCTCCAGGCCCGCCACCTGCTCAACCGTCGATGTCCGCGCATAGCCGATAAGCATCTGATTATCCTCGCTTTTTATACGAGGAACGATGCCACACCCTGCCGCTAAGTCACGAAGATTGTTGGCTTATTGACAACAAAAGTGGGACGCACCGGATCTCCGATACGCCCCACATCAACCCAGAACCTGCGACACACTGTCCAGCTCGGACCATCACCACTCCAGCGAGACACCGCCTCGCCAGAGCACGCCGGGATCAGATGCCCAAGACCTGCGAGG
>NZ_JAQGLG010000135.1 GCF_028292965.1 Sphingomonas bacterium
GGAACGACGGCGCGAGCGGCATCAAGCTATGCGGACAGAGGAGTTTCAATTCTGAATGGCGTATGCTGATCGCGATGTAGCTGGCAGCCGAGTGGTGGCGACTGTGGTCGTCTCCATCCTGGTGTTCTTGCTGACCTGGGCTTTCGTTACCGGCCTGACGTCCAAGTTCACCAAAGCGGTGCAGGAAAAGCTCAACACCTTCGACGTGGCACCCCCGCCACCCCCGCCGCCGCCTGACAAGCCGCCGCCACCGCCGCCGGATCAGCCGATGAAGGCGCCCCCGGTCGTGTCGCCGCCGGTCAATGTGCCGGTGCAGTCGCCGATGCCGCCGATCGTGTCGGTGCCGGTCGCACCGCCGGTCGCGCCGGTGGTGCCGCCGCAGCCGCCTGCGCCGCCGCCCGCGCCACCACACGTCTCGCAACGTGCCGCCGTGCAGGGCAACCCTGGTCGCTTCTTCGGCCCGGACGCGTATCCGCCGGCCGCGATTCGCGCTGAAGCTTCGGGACGTGTCGTCGCGGCTCTGACGGTAGGAACTGACGGACGCGTGACCGGGTGTTCGGTGACCGCGTCTAGCGGCAACAGCGATCTTGACGACGCAACTTGCCGTATCGCCCGAAGCAAAGTCAGGTTCACTCCTGCGAAGGATGACAACGGTACCCCGATCGGCAGTAGCTATACGCTGCCGGTGCGCTGGGTGTTGCCGACGGAATGAATTGACGCGGAGGCGGACCATCGGGCTCGCCTCCGCAACTTTTGACATTTGAATTTAGAGGGAAGCAAAACTCATGTTCACCACCATTCTGGCCGCAGGTGGCTCCACCAACGCCGCCGATCAGTACGGCTTCATGAACGCCCTGCAGCAGGGCGGTTTCATCTCCTGGGGCACCGCGCTGACGCTCGGCGGCTTCCTGTTCTTCACGCTGTTCATCCTGTTCACCAAGATTTTCGAGCAGCAGAAGATCATCAACCAGTCGAAGCGCGTGCGCGCGTCCTTCTGGGCGGCGAACAGCCTGCGCGAAGGTGCTGCCAAGCTCGAGAAGAACTCGGCCTACAAGCAGATCGTCGATGACGGCATCGCCGCGCAGGACCAGCATTCGCGCCTGACCGATCCGGTCGAGGCCCATGACTGGCTGCACGGTTCGCTGGCCCGCTCGGAAGCTGCGATCAACTCGCAGCTCGGGGGCGGTCTCGCCTTTCTCGCGACGGTCGGCGCAACCGCACCGTTCATCGGTCTGTTCGGTACCGTGCTCGGCATCTACCGCGCGCTGATCAAGATCGGTCAGGCCGGTCAGGCATCGATTGACAAGGTCGCCGGCCCGGTCGGTGAGGCTCTGATCATGACCGCGCTCGGTCTCGTCGTCGCGGTTCCGGCCGTGCTCGCTTACAATTACCTGCAGCGCCGCAACAAGGCGATCGCCGAGAACCTCGCCTCGTTCTCGAACGACGTGCTCGGCTATCTCGCATCGAACGGCGCAGTCCGTCCGGCAGCGCCGGTGCGCAAGGGCGCGCCTGCGCCGAAGCCGGCCGCCGCTACCACGACCGCTGCCAAGTAATGATAATCGGGGCTGCGGTTCGCCGCAGCCCCGGGCTTCGCTGCCGGAGTTTTTCCGGCGCGCAAGACACGGATAGGGATGCCTCTACATGGCAATGAGCGTAGGCGGACAATCTGCCGAAACCCCAATGTCGGACATCAACACGACGCCGCTGGTGGACGTCATGCTGGTGCTCCTGATCATCTTCCTGATCACCATTCCGGTGGTGATCCAGAACATCAAGCTCAAACTGCCGGACGTGATCTATGATCCGACCACGACCAAGCCGGAAAACGTGTCGCTCTCGGTAACCCTCGACGACACCGGTCGTTGTGCGGTGTACTGGAACATGAGCCGTGTCACGCACAAGGAACTGTACGACCGGGCGCTGGAGAAGATGCAGGCCGACATCAAGCGGCTTGGTTCGGCGATCACCGCCGACGATCTGCCCGAGGCGCACATTCGCGGCGACGTAGCGGTACCGTACCAGTGCATCGGCGGGACGATCTACACGATGCAGAGCGCGGGCTTCATCAAGGTCGGCTTCATTTCGCAGCCGCCGGCACGCGAAATTCCGGGTGAATGATGAGCGTTCGCGCGACACCGGATTCTTGTGTCGCGCGGACGTCATGGCCTTCGACAATTTTGCAGAAAATAGCGTGCGCTGCACGCAAGGAGTATAAGACATGGCAATGAGCGGCGGCCGCGACGACGGCTCACCCATGATGGACATGAATACGACGCCGTTGATCGACGTCATGCTCGTGCTGCTGATCATGTTCATCATCACCATCCCGCCGCAGACGCATGCGGTGAAGGTGGATCTGCCGATCAATGACCCCAATGCGGTCAAGCCGCCGGTCGATCCGCAGAAGAATACCGTGTTCATCGACCCGACGGGTCAGGTGACCTGGAACGGCTCGCCGGTCGATATGGTGACGCTGCGTCAGTATCTCGACCAGACCAAGACGATCTCGCCCGAGCCGGAGTTGCACTTCCAGCCGCATCCGCAGGCGCGCTACGACAAGGTCGATCAGGTGCTCGCGGTGATCAAGCGTTCCGGCATTACCAAGCTCGGCTTTGTCGGCAACGAGCAATACGCCAACGATTTCTGAGCCTTCCCTCGGAAAGCGACGATCGGGGCGGTCCTTCGGGGCCGCCCTTATTTGTTTGTGGCGCAGGGCGATCCGTTGTTGATCGGGCGCAACGCGCTTCAACTTTCGCTCAGAAAGTCCATACCCGTCGCTGACGCGCCCCTGCATCTGGGGCGCGGCACGCTCTTTCTCATTGTTGGCACGAATGATACGCGGGCGCGTTGGATCGCTACGTTTCCGACGTGTGCAGGTGGCAAATTACCCGAAGAATAAAAGCAACTATTCGCATAATTGCTCAAGAAAATGGCTGGTCGTCACGCCCCGCGTAGCGCTTCGTCGCTAATGATCTCGTGGCGTATCTTGTTGGATTGGCGCTGCGATGCTGTGCGATATCTTTGACCAACAAACCGAAACCGCCACGAAAAACGCACCCCATCGGCTCGCAAAATGCCCTCTGATCTTGGGCGCGTTGCGCAGCATGACTTGCACAATACTTGTCGGGGGTGTGACGGCCGCCGCGATTCCATCGCCCGACGACGATTCGAGCCGATGTCGTGGACGCCCGAGCATCGCGCTGAAAAGTGGGCACCGGTTTTCAGCACAAGGCGGTGTCGCTCGTTGCTCCGGGCTCCCCCGTTCGCGGGAGCACCGGGAAGCTCACAGCTTGGGCAGCGTCACGCCGAGCTGGCCCATATATTTGCCGGCGCGGTCGGCATAGCTCGTCTCGCACGGCTCGTTGCCCTTGAGGAACAGGAACTGGCAGGCGCCCTCATTGGCGTAGATCTTGGCCGGCAACGGGGTGGTGTTGGAAAATTCCAGCGTGACATGGCCCTCCCAGCCGGGCTCGAGCGGGGTCACATTGACGATAATCCCGCAGCGCGCATAGGTTGACTTGCCGAGGCAGATCACCAGCACGTCGCGCGGCACGCGGAAATATTCGACCGTGCGCGCCAGCGCAAAGCTGTTGGGTGGGATGATGCAGCAATTGGTCTTGCGATCGACGAAGCTGTTGGCGGCGAAATTCTTCGGATCGACGATCACCGAATCGATATTGGTGAAGACCTTGAACTCGTCGGCGACGCGCGCGTCATAGCCATAGGAGGACAGGCCGTAGCTGATGCAGCCGTCGCGGCGCTGGCTCTCGACGAACGGCTCGATCATGCCCTGGGTCTGGGCCGCCTCACGAATCCAGCGGTCGGACAGGATGGACATGATGGGCGCCTTTTGATGGGTCGATCGATGCTCCCCGGATGCGGGGGAGGGGGCGGCCAGTCAAGGGCGCCCGTCACAGGCTGCCGTCAGGGTCGCGCAACGTTCCAGTCGACGCGGCCAGCGATCCCGGGAAGGCGGCGAAAGCTCGACGCCTGCCAAAGCGCCCATGGTCGTGCGCCGAAGCCGGGTTCGGTGAGGATGCTGCGCAGCCAAAGTGGCCGGTCGACGCGCGCGCTGACGTGATAGGTGCGGTCGAACTCGCCGGTCAGATACAGCACCACTGGCTGGCGATAACGCCGCTCGATCGGCCGGATGAAGGCGCCCAACTCGCGGTGGAACGCGGCGACCGAAACCGGTTTGTCGCAATTGCCGAGATATTCGAGGTCGATCGCCGGCGGCAGCGCGTCGGGCGCCCGCGGGACGACCCGGATGAAGTTGGCGGCCTGTTCGGCGCCGGGCCGGCATAAGCTGTAGAAATGATAGGCGCCGCGCTCGATGCCGACTGCTTTCGCACCGGCCCAGTTCGTTCCGAAGGTCGCGTCGACATAGTCGCCGCCCTCAGTCGCCTTGATATAGGCGAAGTCGACCCCGGCATTGGGCAGCAGCGACCGCGGATAGTGCCCTGGTGGTGTGAAACGTCGATTCCCTGGCGCGGATAACGCATCGTCGATGGGTGCCAGTCACCGGATTCGGTACGGGTAAGCCACCATATCGCCGCGGCGACCAGCGCGGCGACCGCCAGCCACCCTAGCTGGCGGCGCGCGCGCTTCGTCACCCGATGCCCAGATCCGCCGGTCCGAAGGCGTGCGGCAATAGTTCGGACAGCAGATGTCGTTCGACCAGGTCGCCCTCCGCACCGGCGCACCATATGATGATGTCGCGTTTGCCGATCTGCGCGGCCTCGTTGATCACCTGGCGGCACCGGCCGCACGGGCCGACCGGCTTGGTGCCGGTGACCTGGCCGTCGGCGCCGATCACGCCGCCGATCACCGCCACCGCCAGCACGTTGGCGAGCCGCCCGGCGGCATTGGCGGTGGCCAGCGCGACCGTCTCGGCGCACAGCGACAGACCGTAACTGACATTTTCGAAATTGCAGCCGGTGATGGTGCTTCCGTCCGACAGCAGCAGCGCCGCGCCGACGCCGAAATGCGAATAGGGCGCATGGGCGTTTTTCGCCGCCTGGCGCGCGGCCGTGATCAGTCGGTCGCGGGTGAAATCGTCGATGTTCATGGTGCCACTACATCCCAGTTGACCGCGCCCGACACACCGTCGATCCGCCGCATGTCGTTCGCCTGCCACATGCGCCACGGCCGGGCGGCATAATCGGGCGGAAAGAAATCCTGCACCGCCCAGACGGGCCGCGGGATCGCCGCGCTGACGCCATAGGCCGCGTCGAAGCGCCGCGACAGCTTCATCAGTACCGGCTTGCGCGTATGTTCCTCGACCATGGTCATGAAGCGGCGCAGCTCGTCGATCACGATGCGCTGCACGGGGCGCGATTCGCAGCCCGGGGTAAAGTCGATGAACACTGCCGCAGGCAGCGAATCGCGGTCGCGCGGCACGGTGGTGTTGAAGTT
This sequence comes from Sphingomonas bacterium, assembly GCF_028292965.1. Classification (GTDB taxonomy): domain Bacteria; phylum Pseudomonadota; class Alphaproteobacteria; order Sphingomonadales; family Sphingomonadaceae; genus Sphingomonas. The sequence goes on from NZ_JAQGLG010000135.1 coordinate 5,416, forward strand.
GTTGGCCTGGTCGACCGCGAGGTTGCAGATCGAATAGATGTGCAGCGCACCGCGCCGCATGCCGGTGGCATAGACATCGGCCCAGTTGGCCGCGAACCGGGTGTCGCGGCCGGTGCCGCCATAAGTGGCGCGGACGTAGGCGAAGTCGGCCCCGCCGGCGCGCACCGTCCACCAGTCGATCGGGCCTTTGCTCTCGTCGACATCGAGGCCCTGATAGGGATAGCTGGTCGCCGAAGGGCGCCAGCTGAGCGCAAAGGTCCAGGCGACGATCGCGCTGAGCCCGATCACGATCGCCAAAGCGCCCGCACGCCCGACCCGGCGGCCCCAAAGGCGCAGCGCCATGCTCCGCTCAGCCCTTGATGTGCAGCACGCAGATCAGCGTGAACAGCCGGCGCGCGGTGTCGAAATCGATCTCGATCTTGCCCTCCAGCCGTTCCCTGAGCAATTCGGCTGCCTCGTTGTGAATGCCGCGCCGCGCCATGTCCACGGTCTCGATCTGCGCCGGTGTCGCATTGCGGATCGCCTGGTAATAGCTGTCGCAGATCGCGAAATAGTCTTTGATCGGGCGGCGGAAGCGACCCATGGCCAGCACGAAGGTTTCGAGATGGCTGTCGTCCTCGCGCTTGATGGCGATGCCGAGCCGTCCGTCCTCGACGCTCAGGACGATGCGATAGGGGCCGGCATAGCCATCGGAATAGGCGCGCTGCGGTGCGAAGTGATTGCCCTCGATCAGGTCGAAGATGGCGATGCGCCGTTCCTGCTCGATATCGGCCGACCGCCACAAGATGGTGCGTTCGTCGAGCGAGACATGGATGATGCGCGGATCGGCCATGACATGGCCCTATCGGGGAAGCGCCCTCGTCACAATGTTTCGTATCTCGCGAGACGGCCCGGCTTGCGCGCGGCAGTGGCAGGCGGCATCCCAAGGCGATGGATCGCAATCTCTACGCCCGGACGCTCGCGCCTTTGCTGTTCGTCAGCGCGCTATTGGCAGGGGTCAGCTTCTGGCCGATGTCACATGTCATCACGCACGGCTCCGGCTTCGTCATCTGGAAGACGGCGGGCGTGGCGATGCTGGCGCTCTGGGCGCTGCTCGTTGCGCGCAATGGCGACGGACGCTTGCTGGCGCTGGCGCTGGCCTTCAGCGCTCTGGGCGACGCGGTGCTCGAAATGTCGCAAACTTGGGGCGGCGCGGCCTTTCTTGTCGGTCATATGCTGGCCTTCACGCTCTACCGCCGGCATCGCCGCGATAGCGGACAGTGGGTCGCGCTCGTCATCGGCCTCGTCATCCCGCTCATCGCGTGGTTGCTGACGCATGACGTGGGCGTGCTGGTCTATGCCTGCGGTCTCGGGGCCATGACCGGCTCAGCCTGGGCAAGCCGCTTGCCGCGCAACCAGGTCGCGCTCGGCGCGCTGATGTTCGCGGTGTCGGATCTGATGATTTTCTCGCGCTTCTACGTGCTGCACGATTCGATGATCCCGTCGCTGCTGATCTGGCCGCTCTATTTCGCCGGTCAGGCGTTGATCGCTTGGGGCGCGGGGCGCGCGCTGGCAAAGGAGGCATGATGAAACGGATCTTCACGATCGGTTATGAAGGCGCAACGGTACCCGAATTCGTTGCCGCGCTGACAAAAGCCGGGGTCGAGCAGGTGATCGACGTCCGCCAGCTGCCGCTTTCGCGCCGGCCGGGATTTTCGAAGACACCGCTCGCCGCGGAGTTGGCCGAGGTCGGCATCGGCTATGTCCACCTCAAGGCGTTGGGTACGCCGAAGCCGGGCCGCGATGCCGCGAAGAAGGGCGACCGTGCGACGCTCGAAAAGGTCTATGCCGGCCAGCTCGAATTGCCCGAGGCGCAGGCCGAGGGCGCCAAGATGCTGGGCTTGGCCGAGGAGAAGTCGAGTGCATTGCTGTGTTTCGAGCGCGACCCGGCGGTGTGCCATCGCACGCTGCTGATGGCGGCTGTGGGTGCGGGGTGGGAGGTCGTCGACCTGTTCGCCTGACCCCAGCGGATTCCCTGTGGAGGTTGGAGATGAAAGACTATCGGCTTCGCCAGCTCGGCGCCGGCGACGTGGCGTCGATGGAGAAGCTGACGGAGATGTTCGGCCAGGCGTTCGAGGAACCGGAAAGCTATGGCGTTGCGCCGCCGGGTGAGGCCTATCTCGAACGATTGCTGGCGCGCGATCATTTTATCGCGCTCGCCGCGTTTGACGGCGATGACTTGGTCGGCGGCCTGGTCGCCTATGTGCTCGACAAATTCGAACAGCAGCGCAGCGAAATCTACATCTATGATCTGGCGGTGGCGGAAGCCCACCGGCGACGGGGAATCTCGACCGCCCTGATCGTCGAGCTGCAGCGGATCGGCACCTTGCGCGGCGCCTGGGTGATCTTCGTCCAGGCCGATCACGGCGACGACCCCGCGATCGCACTCTACACCGGGCTCGGCACGCGCGAGGACGTGCTGCATTTCGATATCGCGGTGCCGTCCGCCTAGCGAGTCACGCGGGGTCGGCCTCGTCCAGTCGGGCGCCATCGAGCAGTTTCTCACGCCGCGCGGCTTCGGCGGCATCAGTTTGTTTCTCGGCCTTGCTACGTCCGAACTTGGCGCGATTGGTATCGGCCGCCGCTGCCGCAACAGCACGGCCGCGCGCCTTGCGGGCTATGCGCAGGTTGATGATTTCCGCCATGTCGGCTCAGCCAGCCACGGGAAGCTTCACCGCGCCGTTGGCGTCACGCTCAAGCGGACCATAGGCGATCACCGTTTCGAGCAACAGCGCGCCGCCATAGAGATGCGGAAACAGCGCGCCGCCGCGCGACGGTTCCCATTTGAGGCCGCTGCCCAGCGCCTCGAGGTCAATTGCTGCGACATGCAGGTCGCTCTGTCCCGCGAAGTGCTTGTCGACCGTCTCGGTCAGCTGCTCTGCCGTCGAGAGGTGGATATAACCATCGGCAAGGTCGATCGGTGCGCCGGCGAAGCTGGCGTCGCGTTCGAGCGCCTCCATCTGTTCGCCGGTCAGCACCTTATACGCGGTTGTCGGCCGGTCGCTCACGTCTCGCTCTCAGGTGCTTCCGGCGCCGGTGCATCGGTTGCCGGTGCATCAGCCTCCGCGATGGCCTCGACCTCCGCCTCGATCTCTTCCTCCGCTTCAATTCGTGCCGCCGAGACGACATGCTCGTTATCGGCAACATCGAACAGCCGGACCCCGGCCGAACCGCGCCCGATGACGCGCAGCGAGGTCAGCGGCATGCGGATCATCTTCGCCTGGTCGGTGACCAGCATCAGCTGATGTTCCTTGGTCGCCGGGAAGCTGGCGACGACGGGGCCGTTACGCTTGATGTTGTCGATGTTGGTGATGCCCTGGCCACCGCGTCCGATGCGGCGATATTCGTAGGCGCTCGACATCTTGCCATAGCCGTTCGAGCAAATCGTCAGGATGAACTGCTCGCGCGCCTCGAGTTCCGCGAAGCGATCGGCGTCCATGGTGGGCGCGCCTTCGCGGTCCGGCTTCCACGCGGCGAAGCGCAGATAGTCCTCGCGCTCTTCCTGGCTCGTGCCGACGCGGTGCAGGATCGACAGCGAGATGACCTCGTCATCGCCCTTCAGCGTCATGCCGCGCACGCCGGTCGAGTTGCGGCTCTGGAACTCGCGCACATCGTCGCCGGCGAAGCGGATCGCCTTGCCCTCGCGGGTGGCGAGCAGCACGTCGTCCTTCTCGTCGAGCAAGGCGACGCCGATGAGCCGGTCGCCCTCGTCGTCACCCTCGAACTTCATCGCGATCTTGCCGTTCGACGGCACGTTGGTGAACGCGTCCATCGAGTTGCGGCGCACGCTGCCCCGTGCGGTGGCGAACATGACGTGCAACGCGCCCCACTCGGCCTCGTCTTCAGGCAGCGGCAGCACGGTCGAGATCTTCTCGCCATCGGCCAGCGGCAACAGGTTGATCATCGGCCGTCCGCGCGTCGCGGCGCCGCCCTCCGGCAGGCGCCATACCTTCATGCGGTAGACCTTGCCATGGGTGGAGAAGAACAGCACCGGCGTGTGCGTGCTGGTCACGAACAGCTCGGTGACAGCGTCCTCGTCCTTGGTCGCCATGCCGGCACGGCCCTTGCCGCCGCGCGCCTGGGCACGGAAGGTGTCGAGCGTGGTGCGCTTGATGTAACCCTGCACGGTGACGGTGACGACCATCTCCTCGCGCTCGATCAAATCCTCGTCCTCGATGCCGTCGGCGGCGGCGGCGATCTCAGTCTTGCGCGGCGTGGCGAACTCGTCGCGCACCGCGCCGAGCTCTTCCTTCATCACCTCATAGAGCTTGGCGCGATCGGCGAGGATCGCGAGCAGCTCGGTGATCGATTCGGCCAGGGTCTTGAGCTCGTCGCCAATCTCGTCGCGGCCCAGTGCCGTCAGACGATGCAGGCGCAGGTCGAGGATCGCGCGAACCTGGATATCCGACAGGCGATAGGTGTCGCCCGCGATCTCGGTCTCGATCGCCTCGACCAGACGGATATACGGTGCGATCTCCGCGATCGGCCATTCGCGCGCGGCCAGCGCGGCGCGTGCCACGACCGGGCTCGACGAACCACGGATGATGCGCACCATCTCGTCGAGATTGCCCACCGCGACGACCAGGCCGAGCAAGATGTGGGCCCGCTCGCGTGCCTTGGCGAGTTCGAACTTGGAGCGCCTGGTGATGACCTCCTCGCG